>NZ_CP045496.1:1862500-1865000 GCF_015500075.1 Mesorhizobium sp. INR15
TAGACGATGGGAACCACGTTAATATTCGTGGGCCTGGAGGAAGTGACGGATCATTGAGGTAGTCCAATCTTATCGGATTGAACGGGCTGCTGCGTGGTTCCAGGAAATAGCTCCTCCTTATAGACCGTACCCGAAACCGACACTGGTGGACTGGTAGAGTATACCAAGGCGCTTGAGAGAACTATGCTGAAGGAACTCGGCAAATTGCACGCGTAACTTCGGAAGAAGCGTGACCCTTTTCCACGCAAGTGGAGGAGGGTGGCACAGACCAGGGGGTAGCGACTGTTTATCAAAAACACAGGGCTCTGCGAAGTCGCAAGACGACGTATAGGGTCTGACGCCTGCCCGGTGCTGGAAGGTTAAGAGGAGGGGTGCAAGCTCTGAATCGAAGCCCCAGTAAACGGCGGCCGTAACTATAACGGTCCTAAGGTAGCGAAATTCCTTGTCGGGTAAGTTCCGACCTGCACGAATGGCGTAACGACTTCCCCGCTGTCTCCAGCATAGACTCAGTGAAATTGAATTCCCCGTGAAGATGCGGGGTTCCTGCGGTTAGACGGAAAGACCCCGTGCACCTTTACTATAGCTTTACATTGGCATTCGTAGTGGCATGTGTAGGATAGGTGGTAGGCTTTGAAACCCGGGCGCCAGCTCGGGTGGAGCCAACCTTGAAATACCACCCTTATTACTATGGATGTCTAACCGCGGCCCGTTATCCGGGTCCGGGACAATGTATGGTGGGTAGTTTGACTGGGGCGGTCGCCTCCTAAAGAGTAACGGAGGCGCGCGATGGTGGGCTCAGAACGGTCGGAAATCGTTCGCTGAGTGCAATGGCATAAGCCTGCCTGACTGCGAGACTGACAAGTCGAGCAGAGACGAAAGTCGGTCATAGTGATCCGGTGGTCCCGCGTGGAAGGGCCATCGCTCAACGAATAAAAGGTACGCCGGGGATAACAGGCTGATGACCCCCAAGAGTCCATATCGACGGGGTTGTTTGGCACCTCGATGTCGACTCATCGCATCCTGGGGCTGGAGCAGGTCCCAAGGGTATGGCTGTTCGCCATTTAAAGCGGTACGTGAGTTGGGTTCAGAACGTCGTGAGACAGTTCGGTCCCTATCTGCCGTGGGTGTAGGAATATTGAAAGGATCTGTCCCTAGTACGAGAGGACCGGGATGGACGGATCTCTGGTGGACCTGTTGTGGCGCCAGCCGCATAGCAGGGTAGCTATATCCGGACGGGATAACCGCTGAAGGCATCTAAGCGGGAAACCCACCTTAAAACGAGTATTCCCTGAGAACCGTGGAAGACGACCACGTTGATAGGCCGGGTGTGGAAGAGCGGCAACGCTTGAAGCTTACCGGTACTAATAGTTCGATCGGCTTGATCGTTCTCATTCCTTATGCCCATCCGATAAATCGGATGTTCAGCCAGCGCTCACGCATGAGCGGCCCTTAACAGGGCCTATGCTCCGCGAGGGCGCCGGAAAACCGGCGACGCGCAGTCGCGCTTGCGGGCTTATGCCCGCGGCGCACTGTAGAAAACGTCGCCTTGGCACAGAAAACAGCTTCTCGAGCAATGTGCGCTTTGCCGACCTGGTGGTTATGGCGGAGCGGCTGCACCCGATCCCATTCCGAACTCGGCCGTGAAACGCTCCAGCGCTGATGGTACTTCGTCTCAAGACGCGGGAGAGTAAGTCGCTGCCAGGTCTACAAAACGCACGTTGAAAGCTCGCATCCGCAAGGATGGAACAATATCTTCTCTCTGCATTTGTTCGATGCATCTCGGCGTCCCAAAATCGCTACACTTTTGGACGACATGCATCCAAGGCCCGCCAACGGGAGCCCGGGCCGCGAAAGCGGCCCTTTCATTTGGCAGACCCAAACCTTCGTAGGACAAAACCTACGCAAAAGTTGACGCGGGGTGGAGCAGCCCGGTAGCTCGTCAGGCTCATAACCTGAAGGTCACAGGTTCAAATCCTGTCCCCGCAACCAAATACAAAAGAGCCCGCCTTGCGCGGGCTCTTTTGTATTTTGCCGTGGTGGCTGGCAATTCGAACCGGCATCAGGGGCCCGCAAGGAGGCGAAGCCGACGCCGTGGGACAAAAAATCAAATCCTGTCCCAAAACAAACTGCCCAAATCCAGCTTCTCTAAATCAAACTTCTCAAAACCAATATAAACCCGTCAGGCTCTCAAGCCGACGGGATAAACGTGTTCCAGGAGATGATTCGTCCAGCGCTCGAGTCGAAGCCGCGAGGCCGTACATAAGGTCCCATCCCCGCCGCCTTGCTCCTCCTTCATACGCGACGCCATAACCTGAGGGCTCGAAGCGCCCGGGACCAATCGCGGCTGAGTGGCCGAATCAGTTAGATCTAGGCACGAATAGAGGCCGACGAATCACTCTTACCTCTTCGCCCGCCAGGATGACGCCGATGTAACGCCTACCGCAGGCGCGGGGCCGATTAGGCGCTCACAGTCACCACGTCCTGGGCGCCGGCGTTGCTA
>NZ_CP045496.1:6370000-6667022 GCF_015500075.1 Mesorhizobium sp. INR15
TCGAGCATCGCCTGCAAGCCGCGCCTGTCGCGGCACCTGGACCAGACGCCTGGGCGACGGTCAGCGCGGCGGATGACGAGTACCGGCGGCTTGCCGTGCCTGGCCGTTTTGTCGACGACCGCGAGACCCTGGTTCAGGCGGTGACCGATCTCGGCGGTGGCTTCTGGGTGATGGCGCCGTTCCGGACGGATGCGGGTTTCATCGTGTTGGTCAATCGCGGCTTCGTGCCAGCGGACAAACGCGACCCCACGGCTCGCCCCATGGCCCGGGTGTCGAGCGACCTCACGGTCCTTCACGGCCTGCTTCGCATGACCGAGCCCAAGGGTGGCTTCCTGCGTGCCAATGATGCGGCGGCCAATCGCTGGTATTCACGCGATATCCAGGCAATCGCCGCCGCACAAGGTATTGCGCAGGTTGCACCCTATTTCATCGACGCCGACGCCACACCCAACCCGGGTGGATGGCCGGTCGGCGGCCTGACGGTCGTTTCGTTTCACAACAGCCACCTCGTCTATGCCGTGACGTGGTTTGGACTGGCGCTGATGATGCTTGGCGCGGTCGCTTATCTGCTGCGCCAGGCAACGCGGTCTTCGGGAAGAGACTGATGCCGTGCGCGCGGACGCTGACCTGGACGGGCGCGCGGTCCTTCATTCCGCCGGGAACCTCGCGCCCCTCAGATTTTGCTCCGCGAGCACCGCGCCGGCAATGCGGTCGGCATCGATCACGAAGACAGTCCTTTCAGCCTGCGCCCGAACCAGGAACTAAGATCATTCATCGCGGCGAACATCACCGGGACTACCACAAGGCTGAGCAGGGTCGACGCGATGAAGCCGCCTATCACGGCCACCGCCATCGGTGCGCGAAACCCTGCATAGGCATCCACGCCAGCAGCCGCGGGCAGCATGCCGGCCACCATGGCAATCGTCGTCATGACGATGGGAGAGCACGGGTGGTCCCGGCCTTGAGCAGGGCCGAGCGGCGGTCCATCCCGGCGTTTCGCGCTTCGATCGCATAGTCCACCAGCAGGATGGAGTTCTTGCAGACGATGCCCATCAGCATGAGAACACCGATGGTCGACGAGAGATCGAGTGCGGCGCTATAGAGGATCAGACCCGGTGCAGCTCCGCCTATCGAAGCGGAAGTGCAATGGTGACCGGCTGCAGGAAGTCCTTGAACAGAAGCACCAGGACGGCGGTCACCATCAATATGCCGGAAGCAGCGCCAGCGCGAAGCTGCGGAACATTTCCGACATGTTCTCGACGTCGCCGTATTCGATCATGGAGACGCTGGGCGGCAGGTTCGTAAGGGCCGGCAGGACCATGATCGCGTTCATCGCGGTGCGGAGCGTTGCTTCCCTCGGATTGGCCTCGACGGCAGTCAGACCCTTGCGGTCAAGCCGTTCGGCTTTTCCTTCCACCGCGTCGAAAGAGATATCGGCGACCGCGGCCAGGGTCACGACGCCGCCATTGAGGTTCTCACCCGAAGCTTCCGAAACGTCTCCAGATCGCCGCTCGCCGACTTGTCGAGGAGCACGCGGATCGGCACCTGGCGGCCGCCGAGATTGAAATGCGCCGACGCGGAATCGATCTCGCCAAGCGTGGCGATGCGCGCCACCGCGCCAACCGACGCGGCCGACACACCAAGCCGGACCGCTTCGTCAAAGCGCGGTTTGACAATGAGTTCCGGCGCCAGCAAAGGCTCGGTTTGGCCACCGACAAGGATCAATACCCCCACTAGAAGCAGGGCCATGTGGTTGGTCAGGAAGAACGCCGCTGGCAACGCATGCAGCGCGAGCCAGATTCTCCACATTTCGGGACTTGCCGGATAGACCCGAGCAGGACGGTAGCCGTCCGCTCCGCCGCCAGAATTAGCAAGAAAAAAGCTGGGAAGGCGAAAAGCAGCAATGGTTTGCGCGTCATGGAGCCTCGCAATCTGGTGGCAGACTACACTGCAAAGATTGCGCGAGGCTTCACGATGCGTCTTTCCATGGTCACGGCAAACCGCGCCTATGTGGCGGCACCATTCCGTCAACAGCGATGCTGGGACTGGCCGGCTGCCGTTCGAGCAAGCCTCCTCAGACTGCCGGCTGCATGGCCGCCCGCAAAAGCATGCCGAAGAGGTCGCGCGGTTCATCCGGGTCGGCCAGCAGGTCGAGTTCCTCGTAGAGGCCGGTCGCCTGCAACTGGTCGCGCACATAGCGGAGCGCGGAAAAATCCTCGATGGCGAAGCCGACAGAATCGAACAGGGTGATCTGCTTGGAGTCGCGGCGTCCCTCGGCCTTCGCGCCGATCACTTGCCAGAGTTCGGTCACTGGATGATCGGGGTCCAATTGCTGGATCTCGCCCTCGATGCGGGTCTGTGGTGGGAATTCCACGAAAATATCGGAGCGCAGCAGGATGTCCCTGTGCAGTTCGGTCTTCCCCGGACAATCGCCACCGACGGCGTTGATGTGGACGCCGGAGCCAACCATGTTGTCGGTGAGAATGGTGGCGCTCTGCTTGTCGGCGGTGACGGTCGTGATGATCCCCGCACCTTCAACCGCTTCCTGCCCAGTCCCGCAAATGGTGATATCGAATCCCATGCCTGTCAGGTTCTTCGCGCATTTCAACGAGGCTGACCTGTCGATGTCATAGAGCCGGAGCCGATCGACGCCGGTCAGCGCCTTGAATGCGATGGCCTGGAATTCCGACTGGGCGCCATTGCCGATGATAGCCATCGTGCGGGTGCCTTTCGGCGCCAGATACTTGGCCGCGACAGCGGAGGTGGCGGCAGTGCGAAGCGCGGTCAGGATGGTCATTTCGGTGAGCAACATCGGGTAGCCACTGCCGACATCGGCCAGCACGCCGAAGGCGGTGACCGTCTGCAAGCCTTGCCGCATGTTCTTGGGATGGCCGTTGACGTATTTGAAACCATAGAGACGCCCATCGCTTGTCGGCATCAGCTCGATGACGCCGTCATGGCTGTGCGAGGCGATGCGCGGCGTCTTGTCGAAAAGCTCCCAGCGGCGAAAGTCTTCCTCGATGTAGCTTGCGAGTTCCGTCAGGAAGCGCTCGACGCCGATGGCGATCACCAGTTTCATCATGCGGTCGACGCTGACGAAGGGGACGATGTTCAGCTTTGCTGCGGTCACGATCAAAAGCTCCCGGAATGGCTGCGGGTGGGGCGGTCCATGATGCGTCGTCCCATCAGGCTGGCCGTCAGGTCGACCATCAATGTCGCGGTCCGGCCGCGCTCGTCCAGAAAGGGATTCAATTCGACCAGATCGAGGCTGGAAACGAGGCCGCTGTCGGACAGCATCTCCATTACCAGATGCGCCTCGCGGAAGGTGGCGCCGCCTGGAACGGTGGTGCCGACCCCCGGCGCGATCGACGGATCGAGGAAGTCGACGTCGAGACTAACATGCAGAAGGCCGTCTTCGGTCGACACGCGCGCCAGGAAAGCACGCAGTAGCGGCGCGATTCCGTGCTCATCGATAGCGCGCATGTCGTGCACGGTTACCCCTGCCTCGTTCAGCGCACTCCGCTCGGCCGGGTCTACACTGCGCAGGCCCATGGTGCAGATACGCTTGGGATCGACGGCTGCCGGCAGATCCGGAAAATAGCCATGGAAACCCGGCTGGCCGCTGGCATAGGCGAGCGGAACACCGTGCAAATTGCCGCTGGCGGTGGTGTCGAGCGTATGAAAGTCCGGATGCGCGTCGAGCCATAGCACAAACAGCGGGCGTCCGCTTTCGGCGGCGCGGCGGGCGAGGCCCGATACCGTTCCCGCCGAGATCGAATGGTCGCCGCCGAGAAAGATCGGCATGGCATCCTTGCTGGCAGTGTAGGCGGCCTCCGATATGGCGGAGGTCCAGGCCGATATTTCAGGCAGGGCTTTCAGGGCCAGGTTGCCATGCACGATGCGCCTTGTCGGAATTGCCTGGACGGTGCCCATATCCTCGACAACATGGCCGAGACCGGACAGCACATCGGCAAGACCGGCGGTCCTCAGGGCACTCGGCCCCATCTCACATCCCATTCTGCCAGCGCCGTCCTGCACCGGCGCCCCGACGATTTTGCAACGCATTGTTTCTCCCGCTGGCAACGCTTGAATAGTCCGGGAAAGAACCATGGCGACACGGCGACGTGAACATATTAAATTGGCAATTCGGAAAGGCTATCTTATCATATTGGCACCGATTTTGATCAAAATGGCGGCGGCAATGGATTCTCTGGACGAACGGCTTGTGACCTTGCTTCGGCACGATGGTCGGCGCAGCGTATCTGATCTCGCTGTCGACCTCGGTGTCTCGCGCGCCACTGTCAGGGCGCGCATGGAGCGGCTGGAGCGGTCCGGCCAGATCATCGGCTACACGGTGGTGCTGCGCGCCGACGCGGTCGACCAACGCATCCGGGGCATCATGCTGATCGAGATCGAGGGCCACGCCGCTGATCGCGTGGTGCGCTCGCTGGGGGGCTTTCCCGAGGTGTCGGACATCCACACGACCAATGGCCGGTGGGATCTGGTCGTGGAACTCGGAACCGCCTCTTTGACCGATTTCGATGCCGTGCTGCGCCGGATCCGCCTTATTCCCGGGATAACCGGCAGCGAAACCAACCTGCTCCTGGCCACGCCGCGCACGACCAGGGCACGGCTGACCTAGCTGTCGCGGTGCTGACAAACCCGGCGAACGCGGAAGGAGCAGTGAGCAAAGTGCGTTGCCGGCGTTAGAAACGAGATACGGCAATGCCGGCTTGATCGAGCGGTCCAGCGTCATTCCCTATGGCGTGCCCCGCGATGCCTTGACACTGCTGCGGTATGAGCTGAACCGCTCCGCCGACATCAACGTCGATTGGTCCAACCTTCCACACATACTGGCTTTGGCGCTTCTGGCGTGAATCCGCTCCAAAAGCGGGCTGTGTCAATGCACAGCGATGGGGGCGGCCGTTGTTGCACTGCGATAGGGGCGGCCGCTGTTCGGCTTCTCCCATCAGGCGCTGGCTTCGAAGATGCAAGCTGGCGCGCCGCAGGCGGCGCATGCCGTCTCCCTGGCTGCCACGTCGTCTCGGTCCAGTGCAAGTCTCGCAACGGCGGTCACCATGCCGGATATGGCCTGGCAGACCGGATGCGTTGCGCGGCCGTATCCAGCCGCGAAGGGGCTATTCTGGACCGTCAGCTGAAGTCTGGTCTCTCGGTGATCGAACGTCCAGCGGCCCCAGCCAAGATCAGGCGCGGTCGCCGCAACAGTGGTCAGCAGCGCCTTGGCGTCGCCGCCGCCATGGGCGCGATAGGCGCGCGCGCTGTTGCCTCCCATCTCGATGACGGAGGCCGCGAACGCTTCGAGCGTCTTCGCGCGCGTCTCGACGTCGAGACGTTGGAAGATACCCATCAACGCTTCGGGACGCATCAGCATGTATCGTCGGCTCTCATCGAGGATTTCACCATTGGCGTTGTCGAAGACCAGGCGTTCGCGAAACGGGACGGTCGTCATGAAACCCCTGCAGAACTTTTGCTGGAAAGCAATTCGGACATTTTTGAACTCCTCTAAGCGGTGCGCACAGTGGCAAAACGGCCATCCGCGTAGAGGAGCGGATCGCGGCTCTCGCGATCGAGGGCGACGGCCAGGACCAATCCGATGACGATGACGTGCGAGGCTCGCGCAATGACGTCGTCCACCAGACATTCGAAGACAGCGCGTGCGCCCACCAGCCTTGGCGCGCCGCTTTCACCGCGCACCCATGAACCGGCCGAAAACCGTGCAACGCCCTTGGCGATGGTCATGCCGCCAAAGGCGCGCGCCACATGCTCCTGATCATGAGCCGGCAAATTGATCGAGAAGGGCGTGCCCTGGCGAATGATCGCGGCCATCGAGCTTTTCTGATTGAGGCAGACCAGCAGGCAGGGCGGCTCGGCGCTGAGTGAACAGATCGCTGTCGCCGTCAATCCGCAGCAGCCATGCTCCTGATCTTCAGTGGCCAGGATTGCCACGGCGCCGGCCAGCGCCCGCATGCCTTGCTTGAAGCCACGCGGATCGACGGCGCGAGGCATGCCAGCCACGCGCGGCACCTGGGAGGCGACAGCATTCATCAGGTCACCCTGAGGCCGGCCTGGCGCATCAGCGGCAGCACGCGGTCGCAGAAGAATGGCAACTCGTAGGTGTAGTTGGTGAAGCTGAGCCCGGCACCCGAATAGCCTTGATCCATGATGCGGATGAGGTCGTCGACGATCTTTTCCGGCGTGCCGATCAGCGGATAGGTACCGGCGCCGCCGGCGAAACGCTGGCGGTACTGCAGGAACGCCTTATCGTCGTGCGAATTGGCGAATTCCTTCTTCTTGCTCATGTGCTCGTCGACGGCGCCCTGGTCGGCCTGCTCGACTGCATAGTGGCGATAGTAGTCGTCAGCCTCGGCTTGCGTTTCGCGGCAGACAACATGGCAGACCGTATAGATGCCGACATCGCGGCCGACCTCGGCCGAGCGTTTGCGGATGTCGAGGACGTGGGCGTTGCCGTCCTCGATCTCCGAGAATGTCGAGAACAGGAAATCGCAATGGCGCGCCGCGAAGTTGCGGCCGGGGGCGCCAAAGGCGGCGTTCATCGTCACCGGGCGCGGCGCCTGCAGGCTGGCCGGTTTGCTGACGACCCCCTTCAGGTCATAAAAATCGCCGGCGAAATCGAACGGCTCCTGGGAGGCGTAGGCGCGTTCGATGATGGTGATCCATTCCTCGGCTTGATCGTAAGTCCGATCGCCGACCTTCTGACCGAACATGGCGAATTCGTCGGGATTCCAGCCGCAAACGATGTTGAGGCCGGCCCGTCCGCCCGAAATGTGGTCGACCGTCGCCAGCGCCTTGGCGGCCTGCAGAGGATGGACCAGCGGCACATGCACGGTCATGAACAGGGCGATGTCGCTGGTCGCGCCGGCAAGGCCCGCTGCCCAGGTGAACGTCTCGAACGACCATTCGCGCGCCCGCGTCACACCCCCGAAACCGCGCCAACGCGCGATCGGCAGCAGGAACTCCATGCCGGCGCTGTCGGCGATGCGTGCGGCATGCAAATTGTCATCCCAGCGGGCGCGCCAACGTTCGGGCACGGTGGTCATCGCCAAGCCGCCATCGGCATTCATCGAGAAGACGCCGAGCTTGAACTTGTTGGGGCCTTTGAGTGGGTGGGGTCTCATCATCATGTACGTCCCTGTCCGGCGGTCCGGTTTTCCATGGCGGATGCTTCCAGCGCTTGCGTAAGCACCACGAAGCGCTCCTCCGCGGTCTCGATAAAGCGGGTCATGTGGTCGAATGCAGCCATCGGATCGCGACGCACGAAGGCTTCGTGCAGCTTGCGCATGCCGGCGACCACGACAGCCTGGGTCGGCAAGTGCGTCAGTGTTCCCAGCCGCACCACCTGGACGTGGTCGGCAAAGCGCGAGATGGCCGATGCCAACCGGTCGTTCCTGACGGCCTCCAGCCAGCAGCTGCGAAAACGCACATTCGCCTGAAACAGCAATTCCGCGTCGCCCGTCGAGGCGGCCTGTTCGGCATCATCGAGAGCCTCGGCCAGCCGCCTCATGCCCTCTTCGTCGATGTCGCGCGCCGCATGCGCCGCCGCACGGGGCTCAAGGCAGCGGCGTACTTCGAAAATATTTGCGACATCCGTTGCTGTAAGGCGCGGCAGCATGAAGCCACGCGTCGTGCCGACCAGATAGCCTTCATGGGTCAGCTGCAAAAGCGCCTCACGAACCGGCATGCGCGACACGCCAAGCCGATTGGCGATATCGACATCGACGAGCTTCTCGTCCTGGCCAAGCAAGCCGCCGTGGATGCGGGCGCGGATTTCGTCATAGACTCGGACGCGCAGACTGCCATTGCCACTAGGCCGTATCGCCGTTTGCGAAACCATCGCCTCTCCTGCCGATTTTCAACCAATCTGTATACTGTTTATTCGCGGACTGGGTGCTTTTATCTGTGATCCGCTGTTCTATTTTCGACAAAATGGCGCTCTTCGCACTCGTTTGGTGAGTATTTCCAGAATTTTCGGCAACTGCAAGCGCGAAACCAAATTATTTTAAGCTTAAACAGTATATGGTTATGTGGTTGTCTTTCGCCGTGTCGCCACGCGTTGAAAGAAACCGGGCAAGGATGAACAGCGTGCCGCGCTGGCATCCGGCAAGTCCTCGCAGTCCAGGGAGTGAGCATTTATCGTGACTCTGAACAATGCCCGCGCGTCGACCTACCCGGCGAATGCCCAGCCCCGCTCCGCATTCGAAGGCATTCGCGCAAGCAGTCGATGATGGGCGATAGTCGGCCCGGATAAATTCTGTGATGTCGGTCAACGACTTCTCGTTCGTGGCCGCTGCCTGGAAATCGCGATTGATGAGGTTCGCGGGCGCCGGACTGATCTCTCCAGATTGGAACCGTACCGGCGCCGCTTCCTGTCGGGTGCGCCACCCCTCAAGCAAGTGCCTGATATTGCTTAAAGGCTGAAGTCCGATCCGCACGTTTGCTGCTGGCGCGCGCTACTGACGGAGCGTAAATGACGCGCATGAAATACGTTCAACGTCGAGCAAATCGGTTGGAGTTTGGTTTCAACTCCCCGACGACATAGCTGGCCAACCCTTCCCCTGCCCTGGCCGGAGGCGACTGAATGGTGCGTGAACAGGAACTCCGGTCGCTTCAAAAATGAGGGTTCGATTTTGCAGGCGGCTGATCAGAGGACAGCTGAGCGCGCGGCGCTTCCACTTATTGAAGCACACCGGCTGGTGGACTTAGCCCGGAAATCGTTGGTCGAGGGCCGCCGAGTGATTGCCCCGGCAATGATCGAAGTTATGGCGGCGACGCACACCTCTCTGTTTATGAAGAATGATGAAGCCCTGCGAGCCAGCTGTCTGGGGTACAACAAAGCTGCGTGACAGGATCGGCGGGTTGCTCGACTGACTGCGCGCCCGGAGAGGCCGAGCCTGGGCCAGGACCACGGGCGCAGGCCGAGAAGAGCCACGCCCGGCATACAAGCCTCTGGTAGGGGCTTGTCGGGCGACCCGATGCGCCGATGGATCCAGAAGCGGCGATCGGTCCTAAAAACACGCCTCTGCAGCCATTTGCCGCGCAAGCCGTAGGCACGCCGTCCCTTCCTGATCAAAGCTCGATTACCCAGAAAGCATGCTGGGTTTTTGGATGTTCCGAAAGAACGAGCCGTGAGGCGACACGCTTGCGCTCCTCGGCCACCCACTGCAGAACGTATCGAGCGCGCGCTCGATCGTATAGCCAATATCATCGTTGCCCGTGGGAAACAGGGCGAGGGGTGGCTGCCATTATACGATCATGTTCAACCGGCGCTCCAGGATCATCAGTCGAAACAGGTCTGCCCAGCCGCGGGGCGGCAGCCCGCTAGACGATCGCGGGATCAAACGGCAGCGCGATCTTCATAAGCTCTTCCTGCCACATCTTCATATCACCGCCTTCGCCATATTTCGGCCTATTAATCGTATGGCCCATCAGCATGCGCCGCAGTTCCTCGTCCAATCTCGCGTTCTTCATGCGGTCCTCGAAAGAGTGGCGTAGCGAGTAGAAAGTATGTTTGTCAGTTGGGAACAGTTTGTGGGTCTTGAAGTGATTATTGAGCAGCGCTGACAAGGCCGCCTCACGATCCTTGTAACGCGGGAAGCCCTGTGGGTGCTTCCTGAACACATCAAGCGCGACGCCGATCAGGGGCACCTTGCGCACGGATGATGCGGTCTTGATCTCGCGCGGGTCGTCAGGATCGTCACGCGGCTGGACCGAAATATGCGGCACTTCATGATCAAGATGGATGACACCTGCGTGGAGGTTCGCGAGTTCGCTTGGCCTAGCGCCTGTCTCTGCCAATGCAAGCACAATGCCCCGCGCTTCGTCATTGAGCTTCGCCAGCGCCCCTGGTGCAAATATCTTGTCGCGAATCCAGTCGGTCGGAAATGGAGGCCGCGACCGCTTGGACTTGTCGCTGAATGACAAGTCAGCGAAAGGGTTCTTCTGCTCCGGAAAACCGAGATGACGGTAGTAATCGGCGTACAGGATCCGGAGGTTGCCCATGTTCCGATTGCCGGTCGATGCCGAACGATCAGCCCTACCCTTCTCGGGGGCAATCCGATCCAGCCAATATTTATGGATAACTCGCGCGTCGTCGCGTGTGACCTCACCCATTGGCTTGTCGCCTACGAGAGAGATGAAGACATCCACGCTCATTTGGCGTTTTGCTTTCCATCGTTTTCGCTGATCAGGGCTTTTTGTGCGGAGGTCGTCCCGGGCGATATCGTTGAAATAGAGCTTCAGCGCCTCCGAAATCTTGTCGTCAGGCGGGGAAGCGCTTCCAGTCACAGCATCGACGACGGGCGAAGTGGGAGGCTTTCCGAACGTTGCTTCTACCCGTTGCAGGATCGTATCCAGCGGCTCGGCAACAAGGATATCCGCGAGCGGCCGATAAACGAACCCCAACGCCTCAGCGCGCTTGACCGCTCGCTGGTATAAAATACGTGCGGCTGTCCGTCGTCAGAACATTCGGCTCAGTTTGCGGCGTAGCTTAGCGGAGTGTCGGCCTCATCTTGGGGTTGATGTTATGCGGCGATCTTGCGGTGCTGCAAGCGCCGATGTTGGATGGTTTGCCGTTTGATCCTTTCGCGCTGTTTGATGATGGTCTGGGCCCTGCCGAAGTAGGCGTCGGCTGGGGTCACGTTGTCGAGGCTCTCGTGGTAGCGCCGATGGTTGTAATGCTCGATGAAGGCTGCGATCTGGGCTTCGAGGTCGCCGGGCAGGAAGTAGTTTTCCAGCAGGATCCGGTTCTTGAGGGTCTGGTGCCAGCGCTCGATCTTGCCCTGGGTTTGGGGATGCATCGGGGCGCCCCGAACATGGCTCATGCGTTGGGCCTCGATATAATCGGCCAGTTCGCCGGCGATATAGCTGGGGCCATTGTCGCTCAACAGACGTGGCTTGTGGCGGACATGGGCCTGATCGCAGCCTGAGGCGGCCAACGCCAGATCCAGCGTGTCGGTGACGTCCTGCGCCCGCATGGTGCTGCACAGCTTCCAGGCGATGATGTAGCGGGAGTAATCGTCGAGCACGGTTGACAGATACATCCAGCCCCAACCGATGATCTTGAAGTAGGTAAAATCGGTCTGCCACATCTCGTTGGGCCGAGTGGTTTTGGTGTGGAACTCGTTCGCCGCCTTGATCACCACATAGGCCGGGCTGGTGATCAGATCGTAGGCCTTGAGCAGCCGGTAAACACTGGCTTCCGACACGAAGTAGCGCTTCTCGTCGGTGAACCGCACCGCCAGTTCGCGCGGGCTGAGCTCGGACTGCTCCAGCGCCAGTTCGATGATCTGGTCATGGATGGCAGGCGGGATGCGGTTCCACACGCGGCTCGGCGCCGATGGTCGATCTTCCAGCGCCTCAGGGCCGCCACCGAGATAGCGGTCATACCAGCGATAGAAGGTCCGTCGTGGGACCCCCAGCCGGTCCAGCGTTTTGCGGGTGGGCAGGTGCGACTGCTCGACGAGCCTGATGATCTCGAGCTTTTCGAATGCGGGATATCTCATTCTTGCTCGTCCCCATCTGCGATCATGCTTTTTTTGAGCAGGCGGTTTTCCAGCGTCAGGTCGGCAACGCATTCCTTCAACGCGCTGGCTTCGCGGCGCAGGTCCTTGACCTCATCGCTGGTGGCAGCACGCGCCGTATCGCCAGCCAGGCGGCGCTTGCCGGCCTCCATGAACTCTTTCGACCAGGTGTAATACAGGCTCTGCGCGATGCCTTCCTTGCGGCACAGCTCGGCGATGCTGTCTTCGCCGCGCAAACCGTCCAGCACGATCCGGATCTTGTCTTCCGCTGAAAAGTGCCGTCGGGTCGCCCGGCGGATGTCCTTCACAACCTGCTCGGCAGGCTTTTTGGCACTTGAGGATCTAGGGTTCATCTTGGTTCCTTCGTCAGCTGACGAGACCAAAACCCTCCTTAATTCACAACCTCAAATCTGGGACACAGGTGCTGACGGGGAACACGTGCGGCCTGTGGATTATCTCCCAGCATGAGTGAGGACCAAAGTGCGTTATCGGCAGCCTCGTGAAGGTCGCGCGCGGTACGCGCCTTTGAACGGTCGATAGTGTCCAGGGCGCGACGCACGAATTCACCACGCTCGTCGAGCTCACGGAGTGCCTTTGGAACGCGCCGGCAATAGTGAAAATGACTGCCCCGCATTCGAAGGAAGCGGTCTGGGTCTTGCTCTTCTCGGCGTCGTCCCATGTCCTGACCCTTTGTAGCACAATAGGTAGCACAAAAGCACAAAACGGGGCAAGACTAATGCGTGAAAGCGTGAAAGTAGCAGATCGCAGTTGCAATTGTTAGTACATCTAATGCGGCTGCATTACGTCGAATCGCGACCGGCGGTGCAATTGCGATAGCAGCAATTGGGATCGGCTGGGGCTTGGACTCTGGCAGAAGGCCCCGGCATTCTCATGGCGTTAGAATATCCCGTAACCTGCTGGATGTAGTAGCGTGAGCGGCCTAGCTGCCTGGCTCACTGTTCCCCGTTTTCTTCTCGACTGCTAGCCCGCGCCGCTCGGCATAGTCGATTAGCGCTAGCTCGATCACCGCCGTCACCGACCGGCGGTCGAGCGCCGCCAGCCGCTCCGCTAGCTCCAAAATGGCCGGGTCCATCCGGGTGGTGAAGGGTTTCTTTTTTGTCATCCAGTCGCAGTCTTGCGCTTCAATCGCAAATGTGTTTTAAGGCGCACGTGCAGTGCACTTTCCTTGCACGTGCAATGATTAGCCCGAGCGCTGTAACGCTCTGACTAACCTGACCAAACCCAAGCTGGGTGGAGCTCGGATCATGGCTGATTCCGACAATAGCACGACTTTGCCTTTCGTCACGCGGGGGGACGAAATCAAGAGTCAGACATTATCATCAATGGAAGGTCTCCGAGACACGTCTCGCGACCCTGCGGTGATGCTCGCGATCAAATGGACTGAAGCACACGCGAAGACTCAAGCATTGTGCATCCAGCAGCAACAGCATGAAATTCGCTTGGCTGACGCAGTTGACGGTCGCGATCACGACCTTCGAGATCGTCACACGGATGCGATCAGGGAAGAGAATTTGGCTGCCGACGTTGAGCAGACGCTTCTTGATTCTTTGCCTCTCACACCTGCTTTGACAGTTAGCGGCATCGTCGGGAAGCTGAAAATGATCCTCGGAGAGTGCGAGGACAATACCGACATTGCAGAGTTCCCGGGTCCTCATATTCGCTCAGTGCTTGCCGACCTTGAGCATATTGCCGATCAACGGAACGCATACGCCGCTTGGGCCGCATATGCGGCTTGGTGCGCAGCCGACGAAAAGCAATACCGATTTTGGGTCGAAATGCTTAAGCGGAACAATTAGCCTGTGCTCGGCCGCCAAGCGGCGGCCGGACACTACTACAACGAGTCAACCGGCAGCGCCTTTCCATGTTCAGTCCTTCGCCGGTCTCTGCAAGATTTTGGCTTCAAGGCGGAGCACTATTTCAAGGGTCATCAAATCGTCACGACGAAAGCTTGGCGCTTTTTTTTGCGTCATTGGACGTTATATTTTTGGACTTACAATCTGAGGGACCGGTGGGCACAGGCACGGTTCAACCGTAAGCCCCTAGTGCGGCAGAGGCGCATTGATGTCCTCCGCTACTTCGTCTCGAACACGATCGAGAAAAGCCGCTTCACATCCGATCGAACAGACTTAATTTGGAAACTCTATCCCCTCCGTAGCTTTCGGCACCCGGAGCGGGAGGCCACCACAAACTACTACGGCCTCATTCTTGCGTCTTTGGTGGAATCTCGGGAGCTGGTCCAGGAAGCCGGTAACTACCGACTGTCGCCCAGCGGCATATCTGGGCTGATTGCATATGAACTCGAGGAGAGGAGATCAAGCAGAATGCCCAGCTTCAGGACATCCTTGCCGCCTTGAAGGGGTTCTCATTCTCGTAGGCATTGCCCAAGTCATAGTAAGCTATCTGGCAATGCCCGCGGTTCAATAACTGTGGCTTGGTCATACCAATCCAATTCGACATTCAGGCCGATGACTCTGCGTATAATATCGCTAGGCTACGGCCAACGCGGAGGGACGCATGGACGACAACGACGATCTGTTCAGCAGCGTAGGCGAGGTCAGCGAAGACGACCTCAATATCAAACCCAAAGACTTCCAGGAAATGGTGGTTGAACCCACCGACTGGACCATTGGAGTTCTGATCGACCTGTTGAAGCGGAAGAAAATCGACCTCCAGCCCAATTACCAGCGGCGCATCGCATGGACGACGGACAAGATGTCCAAGTTTATCGAGAGTCTGTTCCTACGGCTTCCGGTCCCCCAGATCGTCCTTGCAGAAACGCAACCGGGCCGTTTCGCGGTAATCGATGGCAAGCAGCGCCTGAACTCGCTTGCCCGGTTCTGTCTGGATACGAAAGACCCGCTGCGCCTAAAAGGTTGCAAATATCGGGCCGACCTGGAAAATCTGACCTACGATGAGATGCAGCAGGCGCCAGCGTTGGAAGGCGCTCTGGACGCGTTTCCTGCGATCCGGCTCGGACATGGTTCGCCTGCTCCTCACTGGCTTTTGTCGATATCTAATGGGACAGACAGGACGAACCGATGCTGGACGCAATCAAATTTGTCGCCTCGTCCGCCTGCGGCGTGGAAACGGCGGCGAATCGGACGTGTTCAGATCCCGATCCCACGTCCCCTGCCGATGCCATAGCTGAATGCGAGTTCCGCGCCGAGGCGGCGGCCGGAATCGGTATGAATGCCAAGCGCCTTCTTATGATTTGCGAGCAGGGATTCGAGCTGCGGATCACGTTCGAGGCTCTTGGCCATATCGGACATGGCCGAGCGCGTTGACTTGTAGCCGGACATGTCGCCGGCCTGGTATTGATGCTGGCCCGTGCGGTCGAGCTTCTGCCAGCGTTCCACGAAGCGGTCGGCGCGGCGGCCCGGATCGGTATCCAGTCCGGTGCGGATTTCCGTCTCAAGCTGGAGAGCCAGCACGACCCGATTGACCCGACCGGCGCCGGCCTCACGGACGAGTTCAGGGTTCTTGACATAGGCCGCTTCGGCATCGCGCCAACCATGCGGCCGAACTTTCTCGAACGCACCGCGGGCATCCCTCAATTCACGCGTCTGCTCGGGGCTGCCCTGTCCGTCTGCGTTTCCAGTGCCCAGGATCGTGTCGAGCGCGCGCGCGTGACGAACAAGCGCCTTGGTGCGCGCGCTGCGCAACGCCGCTTCCGAGTCCAACGGCGCGTCCGTTTCGCGTTGCGCTCCCCTGGCGGAAATTTCTCTCCCAGGCGCAGGGCCGGCATCACCGGTTCGACCTTCACCATTTTCCCTTCCCGGCCTGCGGCCACGGTCCTGGCCGGGCTCGACGTCTCCGGGCGAGCGCAACCCGTCCAGCAGGCCGCCGATCCTCTCGCGCAGCTTCTCCGGCACGATCCGGCGCACGATCTCGACTAAACGCTCGCGGAAAGTAATACCGCGCCGCTCGGCATAATTCTGCGCCGGGTCAACTTGCTCGTAATCCGACGCCATGTCCTTGGCGCGGTCGCGTGACAGCGTCCGGATCAGCCGGTCGCGTGTGGCGAAGTCGTCGCTGCCGTAATGCAGGTCCATCCCGTTTCGATGACGCGACAGGGCGACGTAGCTGCCGTGCGAATCCATGCCCGGCGTAGCGAGCACATGGGTCCGCTCGACGGTCATGCCCTGCGCCTTGTGAATGGTCGCGGCATAGCCGTGGTCGATGTGTGCGTAATCTTTCAGGTCAAAGCGCACCGACCTGCCGTCGTCTGTACGCACTACCATGCTTTGTGTGCTGACTTCCTCCACGATGCCGAGCGTTCCGTTCTTGACGCCGAGTCCGCGCTCGTTGCGCAGGAACATGATGCGGTCGCCGCTGGCGAAACTTCTCATCCCGCGTTCGACATCCACCTGCACTTCTTCGCCGAGATCGCCGGCAGCGCGCATGCGCTCGCGCGCTGCCTGGTTGAGCGCGAGCACTTCGTCGTTTGTATGGGTGAGAATGATCCGGCTTGCCTGTGGCTGCGCCTGTCTGTCGCGATCCCAGCGCTCGACCAGATCGCTGCGTGCGTCATTGCGCGACGCAGCCTGATGCACCATGCCTTGCGTGTCATAAGCGCTGATCGCTGCACCGATCCTGCCTGTCGCTAGGTCACGCGTTGCGTCCCGCTGCCATTCCTCGCGCTGCCGGCGGACTTCGCCGATCTCGACGCCACCGTGGCGTTCGTGGATGGAGCGGAATGCAGCGCCGGCTTCGATCGCCTGCAACTGCTGCGGATCGCCGACGAGGACGACTTTCGCGCCAACGTTGGCGGCATGGGAGAGCACGCGCTCCAACTGGCGCGTGCCGACCATGCCGGCCTCGTCGATCACCACGACATCACGCGCGGTGAGCAGATCGCGCCCCTGTCCCCAGCCATGTTCCATGCTGGCGATGGTGCGAGACGGGATACCCGATCCGCTTTCGAGATTCTCTGCCGCGATGCCTGAGAGTGCCGCGCCTCGAACCTCGTAGCCTGCTGCTGCCCATGCCTGGCGCGCAACGCCCAGCATGGCGCTCTTTCCCGTGCCGGCAAAGCCGACAACGATACCAAGACCGCGGCCATCGGTAATGTGATCCATCGCATCGGTCTGCTCGCCCGAGAGGATAAGCCCGCGCTGCTTGGCACGCGCCAAAGCTGCCTCTCGCTGTGCGTCACTCACCGCATGACGCTCCTCCCCGGCCATGCGTTCCGCCGCGTGATGCAAGCGCTGTTCGGTCTCGATCATCTGCCGGGTGGTGAAGCGATCTTCGCCGCGTCCATCCTTGCCGAGTTCGACCAGATCGGGCGCGTTGCTGATGGCTGCCACCACCGCATCGAACTGCTCCATTCCGTCGCTGTGGCGATGCGAGAATTTTGCAATGTCTTTTCTCGTGAAGGTCGATTGCTGATGCGTGATGGCATCCAGCGCCACGGATGGATCGGCAATGATGCGCGCGCCATTGTTGCGCGCGATCTCGCGATGCAGTTCGGCGCGATCTGCTTCAATGTCGCCCTCGATGCGCTGGGCCGGTGCACCAATCTGGGTTTGCGGCTCCAGTAAGATGCCCTGCGCTTCCAGACTGCGATGATCAATGCAGGCGTCGATGTCGAGTTCGGCTAGGCGCTCATTGACAAACTCGGCCCATCGCTCACGCCAGCGCTCGACCAGCTCGGTCTGGTTCCAGTCGCGCACTTTCGCGCCAAAACCGTTCTCGTCCACGGATCGCATGGTGAGCATGACATGGGCATGCGGCTTGGGGCTGCCATCCTCTCCCTGTCCCAATGCACATTGAGATCGGCGACCATGCCCTTGCTGACAAACTCGACTTGTACAAAGTCTCGCGCCAGTTCGATGCCGTGCGCCTGGCTCAGTTCGCGTGGAAGGGCAAACTCCACCTCCCGGGCAAGCTGAGCATCCTTGCGCACCTCGAACGCCTCTACATCGTTCCACAGCCGTTCGCGGTCGCTCCAGGCTTGCGGAGCATTTTCCGGCAGCAGAACCTCGGAATGCACCACGCCGCGCTTGCTGGAAAAATCCTGCACACGATCAATGCGCTCGTCGCGCAACCGCGAGGCCGAGCGGTAGGCGGCCGACGCCACAGCACTGCTCCCGGCCTTGCGGCCAATGACCTTGACGTGAAGATGATAGATCGCCATCGCGACCAGATCATTTGCACGGCAAAGCCCACGTCGGCACGACGTATAAGCGCGCCCTCCCTCGAAAAATTCTCTGGATGGACCAGCCCGTCCCGGGCTGTCTCGGCAACCCTGAAGCCTTCCGGCGGACGCTCGCCTATCATCGCGGCATCAACAATCAATGGAGACAGCCATGCGCAAACATGGGCTAATCGCGGCGCGACTCACGATCCATTCCGTCGGGACGGCGGATGGTGAAGGTGGTTGCTCCTCGATAGAATCGGAAGCGGTCCCACGATTGGCGCCGGGCCCAAATATCGGACGGAGAGCAACCATGGAGCAGTATGTCGGCCTTGATGTTTCCTTGAAAGACACCGCAATTTCGATCCGCCAGGATGGTGAGCGGATTTGGCGTGGAAAATGTCCTTCTGACCCTCAGATACTGGCGCAAGTGATCCGCAAGCATGCACCGCACGCCAGCCGCGTCGTCTTCGAGACAGGGCCATCGGCAACTTGGTTCTATCACACGTTGGCGGCTAAAGGTCTGCCTGCGATCTGCATCGAAGCGCGCCATGCGCAGAAGGTGCTGGGCGAAACGCTCAACAAGACCGATGCCAATGACGCGGATGGGTTAGCCCGGCTTGCCGAAGCCGGCTTCTTCAAAGCGGTGCGAGTCAAGTCGTACGACACGATGTTGATCCGCACGCTGGTGGCGGCACGCAATCAATTCATCCTCATCTCGACGCAACTTGGCAACCAGACACGCGGAACAATGAAGACGTTCGGGCTCATTGTTCCGCGGGGCAAAGGAGGCGCGTTCGAAAACAATGTCCGGCACCTTCTGGACGGCGAAGAAGGTCTGGCTCGGATCATGCTGCCGCTGCTCGAAGCCTGGCGCGACGTTCGCAAGCGCGCGGCCGATCTCGATCATCAGCTAATTGCGATGGTGCGCAAAAGTCAGCGGGCTCAGTTGCTGATGACTGTCCCCGGCATTGGTGCGGTGACGGCTATTTCCTATGTCGCAGCGATTGAAGACCCCGACAATTTCCGAAAGTCACGCGCGGTGGGCGCTTGGCTGGGCCTGACCACACGGCGTTACCAGTCCGGTGAGGTCGACTATGACGGCCACATCTCACGACGAGGTGACAAACGCCTACGCAGCTTGCTTTATGAAGCAGCGCTGGTGATCCTCACCCGAACCGGCGCCAAGAACGAGAGCAGCCTCAAGACCTGGGGACGCCAGCTACGCGAGCGCCTGGGCTTCAAGCGCGCAGCGATCGCGGTGGCGCGTAAACTGTCAGTCATCATGCACGCGATGCTTAAGTCAGGAGAAGCTTTCAACCGATCGGCTGGGGCCAGCGCCTAGCCTAGGCAACTCAGTTCTACACTCTCAGCGCGTCGTCATTCTAGCGCGCCGAGGCGTCCCCGCCGGGACGTGGGTCAGACCATTCCGTTCTCGTGATTGCAGCTCTACGGAGATTGCGGCGCAAACACAGGAAGGCCTCGCCTGCGAAGACCCATAATGCGACGGCAAAATGCCGATCGCGGAGACAACCCTGCTCCCGGCACTCGCATAAGACTCGTGTGAAAGCGGCCATTGCGGGCATGCCCATTCTTCGTTCCAACCTGCGGCGGTGCAATCCATCGCCCGACTAGAAATGGAGTTGACCAGATGAAAGCGATTAGACAACCACGGGATTTTGACGCTGAACTGAAGGCACTGGAAGACAAAGCGCGAGAGCTCAAAACGCGAAAGGTGCAGCAACTTGGCGAACTGGTGATCGCCACCGGCGCCGATCAGCTTAGCACCGACGAACTGGCCGGCGCACTGGTCGCAATCAATGAGACGAAAGACACCGCAAAGCGCGAGGCATGGGCCAAGCGTGGGGTGATGTTTTTCGAGAGCAGGTTCCGGCGAACTGCTCCGGCATCTCAGCGCAACCCTCGCGGCGCTCTGAACCGCCCCGGGTTGATCGGAGGCTCCAACTCCTGAGAAGGTGGAGCCATGACAAGCAAGACGACCAACAAGTTCTCTCCCGAAGTCCGGACCCGTGCGGTGCGGCTGGTTCTAGATCACGAAGGCGAGCATGCCTCGCGGTGGGCGGCGGTCTCGTCGATCGCCGCCAAGATCGGCTGCACGGCGCAGACGCTGCATGAGTGGGTGAAGAAGGCCGAGCGCGACAGTGGCGTGCGAGCCGGTGTGCCTACGGATGTGGCGACGAAACTCAAGGCTTTGGAACGCGAGAACCGCGAGCTTCGCCAGGCCAACGAAATCCTTCGCAAGGCTTCCGCGTATTTTGCCCAGGCGGAGCTCGACCGCCGGTTCAAGCCATGATCGCGTTCATCGACGATCACCGCCAGGCGCATGGGGTCGAGCCGATCTGCAAGGTGCTGCCGATCGCCCCGTCGACCTACCACGACCATGTCGCCAAGCGCGTCGATCCCTCCCTGCTGTCGGCTCGGGCGAAGCGGGACGAGGCTTTGAGGGATGAGGTCCGACGCGTGTTCGAGGCCAACTTCCGCGTCTACGGCGTTCGCAAGGTCTGGCGGCAGTTGCAGCGCGAGGGCTTCGACGTCGCCCGCTGCACGGTTGCACGCCTGATGAAGGCCATGGGCCTCGAAGGCATCATCCGCGGCAAGCCGATCCGCACCACGGTGAGCGACAAGGCCGCACCTTGCCCTCTCGATCACGTTAATCGCCAGTTCCATGCCCCGGCGCCGAACATGCTGTGGGTCTCCGACTTCACCTACGTCGCGACCTGGGCGGGCTTCGTTTATGTCGCCTTTGTCATCGACACCTATGCGCGAAGGATCGTTGGCTGGCGGGTGAGCCGGACTGGAACAGGCACTTCATGATCGGCGGCCGATCCACCGCGGCGGGCTCGTGCATCATAGCGATAGAGGCAGCCAATACGTCTCTATCAGATACACCGAGCGCCTGGCGGAGGCCGGCGTCGAACCTTCGGTGGGCAGTGTCGGCGACTCTTACGACAATGCTTTCGCCGAAACGATCAACGGTCTTTACAAGGCCGAGGTGATCCATCGACGCGGACCCTGGCGCTCATTCGAGGCCGTCGAGTTCGCCACGCTCGAATGGGTCGACTGGTTCAACAATCGCCGGCTATTGGAGCCCATCGGCAACATCCCGCCGGCCGAAGCCGAGGAACGCTACTACGCCATGCTGGATGAACCAGCCATGGCCGCGTGACTCAAACGAAACGGCCTCCGGAAAACCCGGGGCGGTTCACGCTCTTACTGGCCTAGTTTTCCGTGTGCAAGTCGAGTAGACTCTCGGTGCCGGGACCGCGCAGAACTCGGGCCTCTGCACCAACCGCTTCGGAACATCGCCGGGGCTAACGGCAACGGACTTCCAACCAGCATCTGAGATATCTGTGTGCGGAGCGCTGCTCGGCCCTTTCGATGCAATCGTGGAAGCGACGTTCTGGTGCACCCTAAATCCCTTCGCCACAAAAACCGCCCATCGCGAGCACGCAACTTCAAAACGATTTGGCCAACCTTAAGGAGGGTGTCGACCAGACGATCGATGCGCTGGCCGACGTCAGGCGGGCGGACGGCGAGTTGCCGAATGGCAAGGTCACGTACGACTGCACCGAAGATTGTTCAGGCCATAAGGCCGGCTACGACTGGGCTCAGCAGAATGGGGTGAGCGACACGTCAGACTGTTCCGGCAATAGTCAGTCCTTCATTGAGGGATGCGAAGCCTACGTCGAAAATCCCAATCGAGGATCCGATGAAGATGACGACGGCAACGAGGTCGACAACTGAGCCATGAAGCGCCGATGTCTGACGCGCTATCGTCGAACCGAGAAGGGGGCGAGATCATGTCTGCCAGCTTCGCACTAGCACTACTGGCACTGCAAGCGGCCTGTTTGCTGCCTGGAAATGGTACCAGGCAAGCAAGGTGGAAATCACGCCGCTATGGCAACAGATGGGCGTCATTGAGCCGCCTGGGGGCGACCCGAACAGCTGGATTGTCGGAATCATGCAGGCCGCTCGCGAATCCGCCTCTCTCAAAAAAACCGCTGCGTTTTGGACAGCAGTATCTGTCGTACTTAGCGGTCTTGCGGCTGTCATATCCAGTTGGCCATAGACCCGAGCGGGCTGTTCACGGCTCGTCTCGCCACACGATGTGACGCAAGAATTCGATCCGAACCAGGCGCCGATATTTGATCGAGATTGCCTCGGCGCCGAGCGGAACGAGCAGATCAGCATCCATGTACTCTCCCTTGTCGCACTTCATGCAACGCATTTTCTGGCCGATCTCGCGGATGGTGACGTTGCCGTAGACCTCACGTAATTCCGCCGGCTTGTAAAAGCGCGTGACGCTGCAAAGGCCGCAGCGCACCTTGGCCGCCTGCCCGGCATTGTGGGCATGCATCAATGTCCACGGTTGGCCTTTGGGCCATTTGTCTGGTTGCTCTGGCATGCCCTAAAAGAGGAACATATTCCTTCCCGGTCAAGAGCCTATTGACTCAAGAGTTCTCTTTTTGTTCACTGCGATCAAAATGGAGACACGCCATGAAGTCGACCATTGTCACTCAGGCCGAGCAGCCCGATGCCATGCGTGAGCAGATCGATATCTATCTGCGAGAGAGCATGAAGGCTGCGGCTAACTAGGGGCAACGAGATGTGCAACCTCTACAACATCACCACCAGCCAGGAAGCGATACGGCAGATGACCCGCACCTTGCGGGACATCATCGGCAACCTCGTGCCGTCGCTGGACCTCTACCCCAATCAACCCGGCCCGGTGGTGCGCAATGGGCAGGATGGCGAGCGCGAGCTTGCAAACCTCCTTTGGGGCATGCCGACGCCGGCTGAACGGGTAAAGGGCAAAGCGGATTACGGCACCACCAACATTCGCAACCCGCAATATGGCCACTGGCAGCAGTATGTCGGGGTTGAGCACCGCTGCGTCGTTCCGGTCACCAGCTTCGCCGAGCCTTCCCCGACGCCAGGAGACAAGGACCCTGAAACCGGAATTCAGCGCAATTTCTGGTTTGCGCGCGGCGAGGAGCGGCCGCTGTTCTTCTTCGCCGGCCTCTGGACGCAATGGCAAGGTGTGCGCAAGGTCAAGGACGGGCCAGGCGACTTCGAGCTTTACGGCTTCATGACCACGAAACCGAACGCGCTCATTGCTCCGATCCATGAAAAAGCCATGCCGGTCATCCTGACCACCGAGGATGAAATCGAGACATGGCTTACGGCGCCGTGGTCGGAGGCAAAGAAGCTTCAGCGCTCCGCGCCGGATAATGCGCTGGTAATCGTGGAGAAGCCGGCGACCCAAATCAAGTTTCCGCAACAGGTGCCGACGCAAGGCACGCTGTTCTAAGGAGGCAAGCCATGGATCACATTGTCACGCTCGACAGCCGTCAGGAGGCCGCTTTACAGGCCGCAGCCGTCAAGTTCGTCGCCCTGCACAACGGCAACGTGATGAAAGCCCTCAAGGAGATGATGGTATTGAACGGGCACCTCGAGGAGCGGCTACAGGCGATCGAGCGGCCAATGCCGCGGCGAAACGGGTGAGCGACGAACCAGCCACGCTTGCCGAGGGAATGACGCCAGCGGCGCGCGGTCATGGCGGCGTCCTTGGGCACGTATGCGAGCATGCCGGTTGCGGCAAGGACGCGGGCTGGGGTTTCGCGAAGCCGCGCCGACCGTCGCACTGGTTCTGCTTTGAGCATCGGGCGGATGGCGAAGGGTATCTCTGATGTCAGATCACATTCTGCCCAGCCAGAAGAAACCGAAGCTGATCGTTGTCGTTGCATTCGACTGCGGCGAGGATGGGGAGATGTTCACGGCCTTCGGTCCTGTCGACCAGCAAAGCGAGGACCGGGTGATCCGTACCGCCAGGGCTTTGGCGGGAAAGCACGTCGGTGTCATTGCCTGGAGCCGCGAGGCCGATCCAGCGCTTGGTGACTACGGGCCGACAACGACGCTGTTTGTCAGCGGCGATGTGCCGGACATGGAGTGATAAGATGACCTACAGCCATCCCAAGGCCCGGAGACCGACGAGGCTCTGGTAAGTCTAGCCGCTGAGATGAAAATAACTCAACCGCGCACGCCTGTCGCGACGAGCCACGCAGTCTCTAGGCTCGGTCTCCGAATCTCAGTGTCGCCGAAGCCTGCATCTTGCAAGGCGGCTATAACCTCATCCGGCTCGCGTGGCGTGAAGATGTCGCCCGGCATATTCATCCGATCCATATGCACCTTCGGAAGAAAGCCAAGCACGACTCGCCCGCCCGGCGCGAGTACGCGCGCAAACTCCGCAGATCCAGCTCTCAGGCTTTGCCAGAAGTAGACTGTGTGGACGCTGAGGCCCTTGTCGAATGTGGCATCCGGCAACGGCAGGCTCTCGACTGTCCCGGTTCGGAACTCGGCACGGCCCGCGCGCACCGCATCGGCGAACCGGCGGTCGGCCGCTTCCACGACATCCTTTGAGCGATCAACACCGCAGACGAATGCCGCACTTCGGAGAAGTCTGGGGATTACCCCTGCGCCGCCGAATCCGACCTCCATGACACGATCTTCCGGAACCAGTTGCAATTGATCGAACGCGTAGCTGTTCAGCCGCGCATTGCCACGGTTCATGCCAGCCCGGACTAGCCAGCCGCCGATTCCGGTGGGCTGAGAGAGCTGTTTTGCTATGAACCTTGGCGCCACTGTATCCTACCCCGTCTCGGATCATAGGACGGCACGCCGGGCCCCGGCAACTCCCCTACCACCTGCCTCCGCCTCCACGTCTTCCAGCTCAGATGGCCCCGTCCTCTCGGAAGTCTTGAAGGGAAGCGTGCCGCAAATCCTCCTCGCCGCGCAAGTGCTTCACACGTCCGATGAGCCCAGGTTTGACCCACTCCGTCGCGGGACGTTTCATCCCCTTAGGCGCCGGACCGGCATGCTCCTGCACGCGCTTCCATAGCCGTTCTCGAATGACGCGGCTGGAGTTGATGAAGGCGGACCCGACATATTTCCCGGTCTTGCGATCCGCCATCAGGGCGAAGGCCGGCTTGCCTGGCTCTCGTTCGACACCAAGCAGATCGTACTCCTCGACAGCGTAGCTCTTAGTCTTCAACCAGTTCGTCGATCGGCCACTGCGGTACTTGCTGTCGCGCCGCTTCGAAACCATCCCCTCGATACCGGCTTTGTCGATCAGGTCGAATATCGCCTTGGCATCGCCGGGCAGCGCCTGGCTGAATTGTATGTGGCTGTCCGGTTGGATGATGCCTTCAAGGATCTCGCGACGGTCCTCCAGAGCCATGTCGCGCAGATCATGGCCATTCAGGTGAAGCAGGTCGAAGGCGACGAAATAGAGGTCATACTGACGCCCGGTGATGGCCTTGCGTAGCGCGCCGAAGTCAGACAGGCCGGCCTCGTTTAGCACCACGATCTCGCCGTCGATGATGGCATTATCCAGGCCGAGGCGCTTGGCCGCGCCGGCAAGGTCGCGGTATTTCGCCGTCCAGTCCACGCCGTTTCGGGTGAAGATGCGGACATCGTGGTCGAGAATGATCTGCGAGCGGTAGCCGTCGAATTTGATCTCGTGAATCCAGTCAGCTCCCTCGGGTGGCTTCTCCACCAAGGTCGGCATGACCGGCTCGACAAATTTCAAACGCATGCCCAGAGAACCCGCAAAACCCTCGATTCAATTAGCTTGTGACCTGCCACTGAGAATTTCCTCCATCTGAGATTAGAGTCCGGCCCTTGATCGAAGGACGGACTGATGAAGAGAAAGCGGTTTACGGAAGAGCAGATCATTGCGGTTCTTCGCGAGCACGAGGCGGGTGCGAAGGCGGGCGATCTTGCCCGCAAGCACGGGGTCTCTGAGGCGACGCTGTATAACTGGAAGGCCAAGTATGGCGGGATGGACGTCTCGGACGCCAAGCGGCTGAAGGCTCTGGAAGACGAGAACGCCAAGCTGAAGAAGCTGCTCGCCGACCAGATGCTGGAAGCCTCGGCATTGCGCGAGCTTCTGTCAAAAAAATGGTAGGGCCCGCCGCCAAGCGCGAAGCCGTCGCGCATCTGCAGGCCGTCATGGGCTTGTCGGAGCGTCGGGCCTGTTCCTTCGTCGGCGCCGATCGCAAGATGATCCGCTACCGGTCAAGGCGACCGCCAGAGACGGAGCTGCGTGGCAGGTTGCGCGACCTCGCCAACGAGCGCCGACGCTTTGGCTACCGGCGGCTGTTCATCCTGCTCAGGCGCGAGGGCGAGGCATCTGGGGTCAACCGTATCTACCGTCTCTATCGCGAGGAAGGTCTGACGGTGCGCAAGCGCCGGGCAAGACGGCGAGCAGTCGGCACGCGGGCGCCGATCCTGGTCGAGGCAAAGCCGAACGCGCGCTGGTCGCTGGATTTCGTGCATGACCAGTTCGCCTGCGGCCGCAGGTTTCGCGTGCTCAACATCGTCGACGACGTGACACGCGAATGCCTGGCGGCGATCCCGGACACCTCGATCTCCGGCCGTCGGGTTGCGCGTGAACTGACGGAACTGATCACCCAGCGCGGCAAGCCGGGCATGATCGTCTCCGACCACGGCACCGAGTTCACCTCGAACGCCATCCTCGCTTGGTCGAAGGATCACAGAATCGAATGGCACTACATCGCGCCGGGCAAGCCGATGCAGAATGGCTATGTCGAGAGTTTCAACGGCCGGATGCGCGATGAGCTGTTGAACGAGAGCCTGTTCTTCGGTCTCGACCACGCCCGCAGCGCCATCGCCGAATGGAGGGAGGACTTCAACACCGCGAGGCCGCATTCCTCGCTCGGCTACCAGACCCCGGCAGCCTATGCCGAGGTCATCACCGCAACCGGCTCCGACGCTGTGCTGATGGAAGGCTCCGCGCCTCCGCCGGTTGCTCAACCCGCGCCACATGGCGTAACAAAAACGGTCGAGACTCTAATCGCAGCTGGATGACAGGTCAGGGGCAGGTCACTTGCGCTGAAATGGTTCCCGAAACGGAAAAAGCCCGCCACCTCTCGGCAGCGGGCAGAATGGTGCTTTACGCTGTCAGAGACCGCCCTGTGGAGTGCCCTGAGAATTGACTGCAATCGCAGTTACGCTGGACAGCCGTTCACGCTTAGCCAGCACAGGCTTCTCGTATGTCTTTTTCATTTGGAACCCCTAGCTTTTCCCTCGTCGCCAATCTGTCGAATGGCCTCCCGATGTCAAGCGCATGGCAGCCACACATCGGCAACAAAAAGACCCGCGCGGGCCGGGAGCCAGCGGGGCGATGGTTCTGGAGTCGCTAGATCAAGCAGCGTAGGATGGCCCGCGCACAATCTGGCGGGATGCACGCGGGCCGACCGGAGGGCCGGTCACCAGCTTTTGCAAGCTGACTTCTGCCAACTAGCCTACGTTCAGAGAGTTCCCAAGGGGGAAACAAAAAAACCCGCCAGCGCGAGCCGACGGGTTGAAATCGAGAATGGGCGGCCAGAGGTTTGAAGTCTAGCCGAAGGCACAATAGGCTCCGCGCTGTTTAAAGGCAATCGTCGGTTCTGCTCCGGGGGCCTGCTCGTCAGCGCGTCGTCGACCTGCCCCGCGAGATCGTAAAGACCATCCTGAATTTCGCGTCGGACCGGCACGATCAGGCGGTTGGTTTTGCTAGCGCGTTGAGAAACAAACCGCTGGACTCTCTCCGCCACATTGCTCCAGTATTTGCTGGGGGAAAACAAATGAACAGAACATCACTTCTGGCGATTGTGACGCTATTAAGCGGTTGCAACTCTACATACAGTGTTTCCGACAGCGAATTGACGGCGAAGAGCACGGTGACATTGTGTCACGAATTGGCTGCGAGCACTTATGAACAGTACCGAATTCGGGCTGCCGCGCTTCTAGTAAAGCGCGGTGCAACGGCCGAGAAGTGCATGCGCCTTGTCCAGGCGGACAATGCGGTTGCGACTGGCATAGCGGTGGCTGCGGTCGGAGGCGCTGCGGTTGCAGTTGCCGCTAACAATGGCGGCGGCGGATATTACGCACCTCGCCCTGTTTACGGCATCGCCTGGGACCAGTTCTATGGCCAAGGCCACAATCTGATCTGGCGCTGTCGAGACAGAGCTACCGGCCGGTTTGTGGACGACTACTACTGCGCCGGGATGCCGATGATCGACACGGCATGGCCGGGCTGGTCGGCGTAGGGGCGCCCATGGACAGATCACGGCACGACAATCGGTCTGATCAGTGGCGAAAGCGCACCGGGGCCTGGCGCCGGCGCGCAATCCTTTTGGCCAGTGTGCCGAAGCGCGTCGTCGTCATCACGGTCGCAGCCATTGCAGCCTTGATCACGCAGTTCGTCATGCAGCACGGCGACCAGGTGACCAAGCTCAGTCGGCCAAAATTACTCGGCGCATCTCCAGCGCCGATTGCCGGCGTCGCCTCCGTCATTGACGGCGACACGATCGAGATCCACGGACAGCGCATCCGCTTCAACGGCATCGACGCGCCTGAGAGCGGGCAATATTGCGACGACGCCAAGGGCTTCGAATATCCTTGCGGCCGGCGATCGAACGAAGCGCTTGACACGTTCTTGGCTGCCTTGAGGCCGGTCGCATGCACCTTCGTCGATTGGGACCGCTATGGCCGCTTTGTCGGCGACTGCCAGCGCGCAGATGGCACCAGCGTCGCCGCTTGGATGGTGGAGCACGGCCAGGCGCTGGACTGGCCCCGCTACAGCCACGGCGCCTATGCCGCGCAACAGGCGAAGGCAAAGGCGGCCAAAGTCGGGCTGCGGGCCGGGGCATTTCAGGCGCCATGGGATTGGCGCGCGGCACACGCGGACGGTGCAGCGCCGTCGAGCCAGCCGCTTGGCATCATCGGCCGCAAGCTGGTCGCGCAGAGCGGCTATTCGTGCGAACCGCGGCTGACATGCAAACAGATCGGTTCCTGCGACGAGGCCCAGTGCCGGCGAACATAGCGATAGCGGTTAGCCGAGCAAAAGTTGCGACCGTGATCACCAGGAACGCTACCAAGCCTAAGAACGAGAGGTAGCCGAGTAGGTGGCAAACAAACTGCCGAAGTGAAATGGATTGTCCGTCTAGAACAATGCCCACCCCAACTGCGCGCCGGTCGAGATGCGCCCCAGGTGAGCCCATCGCCACCGATGCAAGTGCTCCAATCAAGAATGGAACGGCCATTATTAAAAACGACTGAGCACTAGTCGAAATTCCGTCCACCCCAAACAGCGAGGGCTTCGGGTCGAGCAGGTTGTAGCCAACCCACAGCGCCAACCCTGACAAGCCGGGAATCGTCAGGTCATAACGCGCCTTCTCGGCGGCCTCTATGCTCAGATAACGAAGGGGGGCGAGAAGCCGAAGCCTCCTAGGGCTCCTGGTTTCCTCAATATCCTGAAGACCTATTTTGCGAGTTGCCATAATTCGTCCCGATCTAACAGTTCCCGCATACGATCGCGAATTTCAGTCGAAATTTCGCTTACCCATTTGCGCGGCTCGCTAGCCGTGTAGATCGACTCCCTCGGACACATAAGAAGATCAGCTGCGCCGGCAAGGGCCGGATGAACCGCTCCTGACACTTGGTCGCCTTTCAGGTGCCTAAAATACATCTTAGTCTCGTAGGGGCGCGCATGGCTAAAAGCTCTCGAAAAATGGGCTTTCTTGGCAGCTTGTCGAGACGACGCTCGCAAGCTCGCAGCAAGTGCGGATTGTCTCACTGGATTCTATCGATTTTTTTTGCTAGCCAGAAACCATGAACAATCGTCTGCCGCCCGCTTGGTCCAAGCATTTGAAAGTCGCTTCCGGCCCCCAAACGTCACCTGTGCCTGGAGCAAGGCCACCGCTTGCAAGAAAACTATTGCCCGACCCGTCCGATGAAATGTTGCTGAGGCAGGCTCTTGAGCTTCAGAACGCGGAGCGTTTTACCGAAGCAGAAGATCTGTGTCATCGCGTTCTGGCTCGCTCCCCCAACCATGCTCTCTCTCTATACATACTTGGCACGCTGGGAATCGACTTCGACAAAGAGTTGGCAATCAAGTACTTCGCGCGAGCGGCCGCGCAAGAACCGAACAACCCGTATTATCAGCTCAGCTTGGGTGAGGCCCGGTTGAAGGTGGGCGACTACCCGCCAGCGATCACCCATTTGCAACGGGCCAGTGAACTAAAGCCGGATCTTGTGGAGGCGGTCTGTTGGCTGGGAACTGCTTATCTCGACTTTGACAAGGCGGATATGGCTTTGCCACTCTTCGAAAAGGCGCTCTTGATGAACCCAAATCACCCCCTCGTTCGAACTGGCTTAGCACGAACGCTGATGAGTTTGGGACGGATGGATGAGGCTGCAACCTGTTTGAAGGAAGCTATCGCGCGCCGCTTGAGCGTACCAGACGCCTATAACAGCCTCGTAGACACTCGAAAATTCTCGACCGAGCCGGAGGAACTGAGATCCATCCTAGACGAGCTCAACAACCCGGCGATTTCTCCAGACGAGTCGAGCCAGCTCCACCTAGCAGCGGGCAAGGTCTTTAACGACCTTAAGCGTTACGGTGAGGCGATGGAGCATTTCCTGAATGCCAAGAGCTTAAAGGCTCATGATTTTGACATTGATGTCTATCGCAAGCGGGTGGATTCGATAATCAACCTATTCGATACGGAGTTCCTGGCCAGTAAGGCTGGTTATGGGAGTCGATCCGAGACCCCGATTTTCATCCTGGGAATGCCACGTTCGGGTACAACCCTGGCGGAACAAATCTGCTCAAGTCATCCGGCCGTTCACGGGGCGGGCGAGCTTACAAAACTAGGGCGCATGGCAGCTTCCATCGGTTTGAAGCTGGACGAGCAAGGAACGTTCGGTGAGCCGATTCGGGCGCTGACAATCAAGCAATCGCAAGCGTTGGCCGCAGAATATCTCTCTAACCTGCGTCTCTATTCTTCTGGCGCTCCCCGTATCACCGATAAGATGCCTCATAATTTTGAACTTATCGGCTTGGTTGGAATCCTTTTCCCCAATGCTCGGATTATTCACTGCAGGCGTGATGCAATCGACAATTGTCTTTCATGCTTCTTTTCAAACCTTCAAGAAGGCCTCAGTTACAGTTATGATTTGCGGACTCTCGGGCTAGTCTATCGTGAGTATGATCGGCTTATGCGCCACTGGCAGTCGGTATTCCCGGGGCGAATTTTTGAGAACCGCTACGAAGACCTAATCGCTGATCAGGAAGGGCAGTCGCGTCGCATGATCGACCACCTTGGCCTGCCATGGGATGACGCCTGTCTTCGCTTTTTTGAAAAGGTCGGGTCGGTCAGAACCATCAGCCGCTGGCAAGTTCGCCAACCAATCTACACGTCGTCGGTTAAACGTTGGAAAAACTACGAAGGTAGCATCCGGCCGTTAATCAATGCGCTGGGTGACTTGGCCGAACTCTGAATGGCATCCGCTTGATGTCGCGCGCTTCGACTTGAGGTCATACCTGGACGTAAGCAGTCGATGTCAAGGCGTGGAGGGATGCACCCGATACGCCATCCTCGCATGGCATTGTTCCCAAACTGGAGAGCAGGGTATCGGAGGTGCGAGCTGTGCGTAAAGCATTCCCGCAATCACCATGCTCACTCGGCAATCTCAAGCTGGTCGCACTTTGGTGGGAAGCCTCGCGGGAAATCTCGCATTGCGGCGACTATTTCGTTTTTTCCGATCACCGTCTTCGTGCCATACGCGCATGAAAAAACCCGGCGGTTACCCGCCGGGTTTAATCTTGCTCAGATTAGGATCTGATTAGAACGAGCGCTGGAAGCGGAGGATGCCACCAATGTTGCTCTTCTTGTCGGCATCGGTCCAGTTGGACACAGTGTTGTTGCCAACGTTGAGGTAGTCGACTTCGGCCGTGACTGTGAAGCCGGGGACGACGTCATAGGCGACGTTCGCCGCGATGCCGAGGTTCTTGCCTTCGTCATATGACACCTGGGCGTTGAACGAGGTCTTCTCGTTGAACTTGTAGGTGCCGCCACCCCAGATTGCCCAGTTGCCGCTCCACTGCTTGTAGAAGCCGCGACCATTTGCGTTCACAAAGTTACCGGCGTCGCTAAGCTTGCCGTCGGTGCCATAGCCGCCCATGATGAATAGCGACAGTGCGCTGGAAACGTTCACGTCCAAACGAACCTTACCGGCAAACTCATCGTAGTTGCTGTCGTAAGCGCCGACGCCAGTAATAGCGCCCCAGCCCTGCGTGTACTTCACGCCGCCGACGACATGCGGAACATAGCTGTCGATCGTGCCTCCCTGCCCGGAGCCTTCTTCGAGAGAGGCCACGGCCGAGAAGCCGTTGCCAGCGTCGAAGTAGTACTGCACGACGTTGGTGTCAAAGCCGCCGTAGGGAACCAGCGTATCCTGGATGACGTTGCCGGCGTAGCCGATGAACGTATCGAACGCCGATTCGTCCTTACCGACGCGGAGACCACCGAGCTGGATCCATGCGAAGTTCAGAGAAACGCCCTTGTTGAAAGCGCCGGGACCACGGGTAGAACTAGTAACAGTGCCACCGCCAGTTGTTTGTGTGGTCGTGATTTGGTTCTGACCACTGCGCGAAGTGTTGCCGAAATTGAAGCGGGTCTCGGTGTAGGTCTTCAAGGTACCAAGTTCGGTTTCCTGGCCGGTCCAGGTCTTCAGCGTGAAGCGGGCGTTCTTTGCCCAGGTACCCTGGTCCTTGCCAGTCCGCACGTCTGCCGAGCGGGCACCATCGAAGGAGCCGATATCGCCACCGCCGATGTCGTAACGAACATAGCCGCCGATGCGGAGGCAGGTTTCGGTGCCGGGGATGTAGAAGTAGCCAGCGCCGTAGACGTCGCAGATCTTGACGTATTCAGCGGGTTCCGGCTCGGCGACGACGACGGCGTCGGCGGCGCGCGCACCGGAAACTGCGATCAGGGCCGCAGCGGAGCCGAGAAGAAGGCTCTTAATGTTCATTTTCTGACCTCCAGTCAAAAGTTAAAAAACGGGTCTGGGTATTCTTTGCTGAAGGACAGCGTTCCCTGCCCCATCCCCACTACCGAAAAAGATGCGCACCGCGCCGCTCCTTCGAAATCGACATTACCCATGAGGCGGCGGCGTTCAACAACGATCGGTCTCCACGGACCCGTTCGTTCGCGCTATCTGATATCGTTGTTGCAGAAAGGTCACGTTTTGGGGTTGGCGATAATCATTTGTTAAGCAAAAGACTGAGAATGCGGCTTCCGGCGACGGACTCGGCTCTATTGAGCGATCGCCTCCATAAGGTTGCTCCCAGCGCATCCTGTCGGCTACCTTTCAGCGCGTAGATTACAATGAGGGCAGACGAATGGTAACGCGACGGGGTTTTTCGCGAAGGGGAAACGAGTTTAAACTCGCACGTCGAGAGGAACTGGAACACGCCGTTTCCGCAGCAGTTGAAGCGCTCCTTAAGAAGCATGACCCCACCATCCGCAAGCGTGCGGCACAAGCGGCATCGAAGCTGGCTGGCTTATTGGCATCGAAGATCGCGGTGCAGACTCAAGCCGTGCAGCGGGCGTTCCAAACAATCGAGGGGGAAATGGATCGATATGGAGACGATTTCATTGCCCATCTGATCAGTGAAGCAACCGCCGGCACAAACAAGCGCATTAAGGGCTTCCGGGCTTCACCCCCGCCGGGCCCAGACGCAGGAGCACTACAGCTGGTTGACGATTGGGCTGGGCCCGTTGCGGGACCCACAGTCATCGAACAGCACTATGGCATACCCCGTTCAACTCTTTATAGATGGCAGAAGCGGAACGAAGCCGTGGCGCTCAACACAAGAACTAGCAAACCCGTGTTCCCACTGAAACAGTTCGTTGATGCGCGCCCAGCCGAAGGCATCTCTTCCCTTATATCTCTCTTCGGAGATCAACGCACCGCGTGGAAGTGGCTAGTCGAGCCAAGCGCCGGCTTTGGGGGGCGGCCGCCACTAACTGTTCTCCTTGATGGCAATGTTGAGTTAGTGATCAACTCGGCACGATCTGCTAAAACCAAAATGTAATGCCAAAGGCACTTTTCGGTAGCAACGGGATTCTCGCGGCATGCCCCGCATGGCGTTGGCGCTCACGCGCATCGGCGGGTTGATTTCGTCCAGCCGTACGGCCGGTGGCCACTTGCCAGGGTTTCTAGGCACCTCTCACAGGACCATGCGAAGCGGAATTTGCTTCCACAGTTGGGCGTGGATTGGATTGGCGCCAGAGTCTCGCTTGAATTCGGCCGTAAATGGTAATGCCGTAGTGCAGGCCGACAAAGATGTCGTGGCCGCCTCGAAGGTGCGCGAGTTGTAAAAGCGTGTCCGCGACCTGGAACGGATGCTGGGCCGAAAGACCATTGAGACCGAGATTCTCAGAGAGGCGATCGAGGTCGCTCGCCCAAAAAATACACATTGCCCTTGGTGTTCTAGTGTTCCCGGTCAGCCTGATTGCCGGAACCTTGGGCATCGCGCGCGCTCCAATCTCATCGAACGCGCCTCCTCTCCAGTTGTCCGGCGCGGACCGAACCGCAAGCTCGAAGATGCCGATCTGCTGGCCAAGAGTAGGCTGATCATCGACAGACGGCCGAGCGATTGTTATCGCAGTGTCACCGCGCTGATCACCCGGCAACGTCGAGTCGAAAGCAAGCTGACCGTCAATGCCAAACGGTGCTGCGGGTCTTGCGCCGGCATCACCTGACGCTGCAACGCCACACGGCTCTATGTCCCGAGCGTCTCCATTACGGCGTCGTCATGGCCTTGTAATCCAATGTGCGTTAGTGTTCAGCCAACTGGCGATCCGCGCACGTGACGGCGGTGGTCCGGGTTCTGTTTGTCATCGGTGCCTGCGACCGCGAAATTGGCTGTTTCGCTGTCGCCAATGCCGAGATCTCCGCAGAAGTGCGGTGTGATCTAATGATCACATTGGTCGACGCTTCGGCAGCACCAAGCCCCGGTGACGCGCGGCTTGTTTCTGGTTATATTGTACACAAAGGACTTTGCCAAAAAATCAATGAATCAAATTATTTGGCGGAGAGGGAGGCCGCCATTGTGAGATACCATTCCGTCGCTTTTCGTCTCAGTTTGTCTCATTTAATCAGTATGTTGTCGTGATACCAGCGAATCCCCTGTCTTGACTTGTCGCAGATAGTAGCGATAAATCGCGTTCGGTTTGGCGGGTATGATGAGGGGTGGTCAATGCCGAAGAAAGCGAAAGACCTCACCGCGCTGGAGGTGTCCCGACTGCGGCACCCCGGCAAAGGCGGAAACGCTGCGGTTGCCGTCGGCAACGTTTCGGGGCTGCTATTGCAGTGCACGCCAGGCGGCGCGCGCACCTGGCTGCTGCGCACAATTGTAGGAACGAAGCGGCGGGAGATAGGGCTGGGTGGGTATCCGGATGTACCCCTGGCCGAAGCCGTTCGACGGGCGCGCGAGGCGAAAGTCAAGATCTTGGCTGGCGTCGACCCCGTCGAGGAACGAAAGGCCGCGCGGGCAGCCCTTGCCGCCGCGCAGGCGCGCGGGCTGATGTTTGGTGATGCGGTTGATCGCTATCTCGCCGCCAAACTGGATGCCTTCAAGAATGCCAAGCACCGTGCTCAATGGGAAATGACCCTTAAAAGCTATGCCGGGCCGGAACTTGGCGCGCTGCTGGTTTCAGATATTGGTGTGCAGGACGTGCTCCGGGTGCTCCAACCGATCTGGAAGACGAAGACCGAAACCGCCAGCCGCGTGCGTGGGCGAATTGAGGCCGTACTAGCATGGGCGACGGTTGCCGGTCATCGAACCGGCGACAATCCCGCACGCTGGGCCGGCAATCTAAAAGAGTTGCTGCCCGCGCCGTCAAAGGTTGCCGGCGGCGAAAACCAGCCAGCCCTCCAGCTTGACGATGCTGGTAGATGGTTCAAATCGCTGGGGACGCGGGATGGCATTGGGAGCCGCGCGCTGGAATTTGCGGCACTAACGGCCTGCCGGTCGCAAGAAGTGCGCGGGGCAACCTGGGATGAGATCGATCTTGATAAGGCGCTCTGGGTCGTGCCGGCCGCTCGGATGAAGATGGGTCGGGAGCATCGCGTGCCGCTGACAGCGCATGCCGTAGCGCTGCTCGAAGCCCTGCCGCGCCTTGCCGATAACCCAATTGTGTTCCATGCCCCAAAGGGCGGGCAACTGTCCGACATGACCTTGAGCGCCACCATGCGACGGCTTCATGATGCGGACATCGAACGCGGTTGCACGGGCTTTATCGACCGCGCGTCGAAGCGGCCTGCCGTGCCGCACGGTCTTCGCTCGACGTTCAGAGATTGGGTGGCTGAGCGCACCACATTTCCGGGCGATATGGCCGAAGTTGCCTTGGCGCACAAGGTTAGCAACGCCGTTGAAGCGGCCTATCGGCGCGGCGATCAGCTGGAAAAGCGGCGCCAGATGATGGCGTCATGGTCTGGCTTCCTCACCGGCCGTGCCGCCAAGGCCACCGTAGTCCGGCTTCGAGAGGCCCGCACATGACGGAGGATATTCGCTCGGCTTGGGATGCATTGGCGCAGGAGCATTGCGACCAAACAGGTATAACGCTGCCGAACGCTCGCGATAACATAATTGGCTTCTGGCTGACGGCGGGCGATACCCGGCCGTTCTTTGACTGGGTTTTGCGCGGCCACAAGCCTTCGCCCGAGAATGTTTTGCTGGTCGCGGCAATGATGGCAAGAGCGGACAGCCCAGATGTGCTGCCATCGAAGCTCAAAGATGCGCTGCCTTTCGGGCTCTCCATAAGTGGCAAGCGGCGTGGCGATAGGTCGAACCTAGAATTCGTGGTCCGCGACTACTTCATCGGCCGCGAAGTCGAGCGGAAGATCGCCGTTGGGGAAAAATACGAAGCGGCAATAGCCGCAGTGCACGAGTGGTTGCCAGCTACTAATATCAAGGTCGGTCCTCAAACCGTGCGCGACGCTTACGACACGCGCCGCCAGGGAAAGAGTACGAAGCGGTGAAGTCACGGTAATGAGATGCCAATTTAATTACCCTGCAATTTCAATGACATAATAAAAAATTGCGACTATATGACTCCGTCTAACACTGACGGAGCCGCGATATGACTTCCTGCACGCCTGACACAGAAAGGCCAAAGAAGACCAAGCCCGATCCGGCTGCGCTATTCGTCACTGATTACCAGGTAGGTGCACGTTACGGCGCCAGCAGAGCAACCGTTTGGCGTTGGCTCAAAAGCGATCCTTCTTTCCCCCGTCCCGTCTCATTGTCGTCTGGCTGCTCGCGCTGGCGCATCGCGGACCTTGAAGCGTGGGAGCACCAGAAGTCGGCCGCCTAAATCACCGCCGGGCAGAAAAAACGCCCGGCCGAAAGATCAGCCGGACGCTCCGTAAAAATCCATGTGAGAGTGAGATTTTTACAACGGGGTGCCGCAGAACTCAAGGCAAAAGCAACCCATGTACCCTAGAGAATCTCTACGACGGAACAAGGCCGTTGCAAATAATTCGCGCCCGGAAAATCTCGCCCCTCTCGATGGTTCTCTAGAATACGAACGGGAAATTTCTCGGCTTTTTGCAAGCGAGCCCAAGTGGCGCATTGCCCCATTTGCAGTTGCCTACGTCAAAGAAAACAAGAGTCGCGTGTATTTTGACTATGACAACCGACCAATCCTTCGGGTCGGGCCTGACCATAAAAATGAGATCACCCCACCAGGTACGATGGTTTGTTTCTCGATGCTCGCGGACTTGCATGCGGGTTCAGATGGTCGCCCTGACCCGGACGGGCGTAAGATCGTTACCGACCTCATTGCTAAATACGGCCTCAGCCCAGAGCTTCGACGTCGTTGGTACCTGTTCCAGCGCGGCACGCTGCCTGAGCCGGCGTGGGGTAGTCGGTCATGACCTGTTACACAGCAGCGGATGCGAGGCCAGTGGCTTTCGCCGCCCAGGACGCTCGGCCGCCGGATTTCTCGGATGAAGCCTTGGCACTTCGGTTTGCCAATCGTCATGCAAACGACCTACGCTATGTTGCCTCGTGGTCGAAATGGCTCCACTGGACGGGGATGCATTGGCGGCTCGATGACACGCTGCTCGCGTTCAATCTCGCTCGTGTGGTTTGCCGAGAGGAAGCGGCTAAATGTGACAAGGACAGAACTGCTGCTTTGGTGGCAAGCGCCAAGACGGTTGCGGCCGTGGAGCGCCTCGCCAAAGCCGACCGCCGTCTTGCCGCCACCGTTGCCCAATGGGATGCTGATCCTTGGGTGCTTAACACTCCTGGCGGGGTGATAGACTTGCGGACCGGCAAAAGCCGTCCGCACGATGCGAGCCACTATCTGACCAAGATCACGGCCGTGTCGCCTGGCAGCGAGTGTCGGACGTGGCTTGCTTTCCTCGATCGCATTACCGCTGGCGACCGCGACCTACAGGCATTTATCCAGCGGATGTTTGGCTATGGCCTGACGGGTGACACCTCGGCTCACGCCCTTTTTTTCCTCTATGGTACAGGCGGCAACGGCAAGAGCGTGGCGATCGATACCGTGTCGGACATTTTAGCCGACTACCATAAAACAGCGCCTATCGAGACCTTCACCGCATCCAATAGCGACCGACATCCGACAGACCTCGCCGGCCTTCGCGGCGCGCGTCTCGTAACCGCCGTCGAGACGGAGGAAGGCCGACGTTGGGCCGAAAGCAGGATCAAAAGCCTGACAGGGGGAGACAAGATCTCGGCCCGCTTCATGCGGCAAGACTTTTTCGAGTTCTCTCCACAATTCAAACTCGTTATCGCTGGAAACCACAAACCCGGCCTGCGCTCGGTGGACGAGGCAATCCGGCGTCGGTTCCATCTTGTGCCATTCACTGTGACGATCCCCGCAGCGGATCGCGACCTGAAGCTGAAGTCCAAACTGAAAGCCGAATGGTCAGGCATCCTGCAATGGATGATCGACGGATGCCTCGATTGGCAGTCCAACGGGCTCTGTCCGCCAAGCGCAGTCATCGACGCCACGGCGGCCTATCTCGAAGCAGAAGACGCCATGGCTGCATGGATCGAAGAGTGTTGTACTCGTGACCCGCAGGGATGGACCGGAACCAGCGAACTGTTCGCCTCTTGGAAGGCATGGGCAGACAGAGCAGGCGAATTCGCGGGCTCAACAAAGCGGTTCGCGCAGAACCTCGAAACGCGGGGTTTCCAGCAACTCCGGAAGAAAAACGGCAGAGGATTTCACGGGTTGGTGATCGACCGCTCCGATGATCTCCAGCCGCATTGGAGCGATCAGTGAGCAAGCTGGTGACGCATGTGACGCTAGGTCTGGCTATAGACGTCATGCGCGCGCGTAACGGTGTTGACCTGAACTGGCGTCACATGCGTCACCTACAGCAATCGCTACTACGCAACTGCCCAAACAACATCAGGTCGATTTTGCGACGCCCGATCATCGCCCTGGCTGGCGCAGATCGGGAACCTTTCGACGGGGACGGAAATCTCTCGCGGAAAACTTCCGCAATGCCCGCTAGAGCAAAATCCGAGCGAATAGAATCGATAGGGGTTTCGTGGGGATTGGAAATCTGATTCAGCATATCTGCTGGATTAGGAGGCCGGCGTGGCATGGCGAAATCCTTATCCGAAGACTTGCGGGCTCGCGTGGTCGCAGCGGTTGATGGCGGCCTGTCGCGACGGGCGGCAGCGGCGCGATTTGGCGTGGCGGCGGCAAGCGCGGTGCGTTGGGTCCGGGAATGGCGCGCGAGCGGATCCACCTGCGCAAAGCCGCAGGGCGGCGACAGGCGGTCCCACCGCGTCGAAGCGTATCGCGACATCCTTCTGGCGGCGATCGAGAGGCGGGTGGACATCACGCTGGTCGAACTCGCCGAGTTGCTGCGACAAGAGCATGGCGCGTCGTTTGCGACGAGCACGATCTGGCGCTTTCTCGATCGTCACTCCATGACCTTCAAAAAAAACGGCGCACGCCAGCGAGCAGGAGCGACCAGACGTAGCCGCGCGACGAAACGCGTGGTTCGACGCCCAGCCCGATCTTGATCCCGAGCATCTGGTCTTCATCGACGAGACCGGAGCCTCGACAAAGATGGCTCGACTGCGGGGGCGCACGAAGCGCGGGATGCGGTGCCGATCGCCAATCCCGCATGGCCATTGGAAGACGACGACGTTCACCGGCGCCCTGCGCCTCACTGGCATGACCGCGCCAATGGTCCTGGACGGCCCGATGACGGGCGAATGGTTCGTCGCCTATGTCGAGCAGGTTCTCGTGCCGACGCTGCGGCCCGACGATGTCGTGATCCTCGACAACCTGCCGGCGCACAAAAGCGCAGCCGCCCGTGAGGCGATCGAAGCGACCGGCGCAAGGATGATGTTCCTCCCGCCCTACTCTCCTGACTTCAACCCGATCGAGAACGCCTTTTCCAAGCTGAAATCGATCCTACGCAAAGCCGCCGCACGAACCGTCGCGGAATTGTGGGATACCATCAGCGCCGCACTGCCATGCTTCACACCAACAGAGTGCGCCAACTACTTCGCCGCAACAGGATATGAGCCGGAATGATCAGATTCTGCTCTAGTTCGCCTCGTCGGGGCCTTGCTGGGCCGAAAATCCTATCGCCTGTTTCAGGCGAACGTATCGAAGATGAAAAGTTCGGAGATTTAGAATGAGCAAAAATGGCACGGCCACTAAGGGAGCGTCGGGGAACGACGTTTCAACTGTCGCACTAAAACCTTCGGCTTCGGCCGGCGCGCCTTCCGACACTTGGACGGATATGCTCGCGGAGCAGACTTTGCTGACGCTATGGAACGGCGATTGCAGCAGCGAGGATCGTGCCAAACAGCTAAATGCCATCCTCGATGCCCTGGAGCAAATCGCGCCGCGCGATGAACTTGAAGGTATGATGGTCTCGCAGATGATCGCCGCACATAACGCGTCAATGGAATGTTTCCGGCGTGCCATGCTGCCGAACCAGACGATGATAGGGCGCGACGAAAACTTGGGGCACGCGAATAAGCTTCTGCGGGCGTTTTCTAGCTTGGTCGAGACGTTCAATCGGCATCGCGGCAAGAACCAGCAAAAGGTCTTGGTCGAGCATGTACATGTCCATGCGGGCGGCCAAGCCTTAGTGGGCAACGTGACGCCAAACGGGGGTGGTGCAGAACGAAACTGAAGGACAACCCTGTTGATTGCCACTGAGAACTGACCCGGCAACCCAGGATATTTCCACCGAGAATTGACCCATGTTTGACCCTTACCCTGCGTTTTTTCAGCGGGGATTACGGAGTGATCGACATGGCATTATTGAGCGTGATCCGACGCTGGCATTATCGAGAGCATTTATCGATCCGAGAGATTAGCCGCAGGACCGGCCTGTCTCGGAATACGGTGCGCAAATACCTGCGGGTGGACGAGGTGGAGCCGAAGTTCAAGGTTTCAGAGCGGCCAAGCAGGCTTGACGCATTTGCCGACCGCTTGTCAGCCTGGCTGAGGACGGAGGCCAAAAAGAACCGCAAACAGAAACGCACGATCAAGCAGCTTCATGCCGATCTGCTGAGCCTTGGCTATGAGGGTCATACGGTCGTGTTGCGGCTTTCGCTCGGGAGTGGAAGGCTGATCTGCAGAGGGAATTACAGACGACAGGGCGCGGGACATTCGTGCCGCTTTCTTTCGATCCAGGTGAAGCGTTCCAGTTCGACTGGTCCGAGGACTGGGCAATCATCGGCCATGAACGCACCAAGCTGCAGGTGGCCCATAGCAAGCTCAGCTACTCCAGGGCCTTCATCGTCCGGGCCTATCTGTTGCAGACGCATGAGATGCTGTTCGACGCTCATAATCATGCTTTCCGTGTCTTTGGCGGCGTTCCCCGGCGCGGCATCTACGATAATATGCGGACAGCGATCGACAAGGTCGGCCGCGGCAAGGAGCGCGACGTCAATGTCCGCTTCATGGCCATGGCCAGCCACTACCTTTACGAGCCTGAGTTCTGCAATCCCGCGTCCGGCTGGGAGAAGGGACAGGTCGAGAAGAATGTGCAGGATGCGCGTCATCGGTTCTTTCAACCTGTTCCACGCTTTCCATCCCTGGAAGCCCTGAACGACTGGCTGGAGCTTCGATGCCAAGAATTTTGGCACAAGATCCCGCATGGAAAAATGCGCGGCACCATTGCCGATATCTGGGCTGAGGAAGCCCAGGCCCTCATGCCGGCGTCCCGTCTCTTCGACGGCTTTGTCGAATACACCAAGCGGGTCTCCCCGACCTGTCACGTGCATCTGGAGCGCAACCGCTACAGCGTGCCGGCGTCGTTTGCCAATCGGCCCGTGAGCCTTCGGGTCTATCCGGATCGTGTCGTTGTCGCTGCAGAGGGTCTGATTGTCTGTGAGCATCGCCGCATCATTGATCGTTCGCATGATCGACCAGGGCAGACGATCTATGACTGGCGGCACTATCTGGCTGTCGTTCAGCGCAAGCCAGGCGCCCTACGCAACGGAGCACCCTTTGCCGAACTTCCCGATGCATTCAGGTCGTTGCAGCAGCATTTGCTCAAGAAGCCGGGCGCCGATCGCGAGATGGTCGAGATTCTGGCACTTGTCCTGCAACACGACGAGCAGGCCGTGCTTCTGGCCGTGGAGATGGCGTTGGAAGCCGGTGTTCCTACCAAAACCCATGTGCTGAACCTTCTCCATCGGCTCGTCGACGGCAAATCGCTCACGCCCCCGACCATCAGCGCTCCTCAGGCTTTGACGCTCACCAATGAGCCGAAGGCCAATGTCGAACGTTATGATGCCTTGAGGAAGGCCCTGGAGGTGCGCCATGCGTCATAACCCTGCCAGCGGCGCAATCGTCATCATGCTCCGGAGCCTGAAGATGCACGGCATGGCGCAGGCTGTCGGCGAACTCACCGAACAGGGAGCGCCGGCGTTTGAAGCCGCCATTCCGATCCTGTCGCAACTGCTCAAGGCCGAGACGGCGGAACGTGAGGTCAGGTCGACAGCCTATCAGCTCAAGATCGCACGCTTTCCAGCCTATCGCGATCTCAACGGCTTTGATTTTGTCAGCAGCGAGATCAACGAGGCACTCGTGCGGCAGCTTCATCGCTGCGAATTCGTCGATGAGGCCCACAACATTGTGCTCGTCGGCGGCCCCGGCACAGGCAAAACCCATATTGCGACCGCCCTTGGCGTGCAGGCCATCGAGCATCATCACAAGCGGGTTCGGTTCTTCTCGACGGTCGAGCTGGTCAATGCGCTCGAACAGGAGAAGGCTCAGGGGAGATCCGGCCAGATCGCCAATCGCCTCGTCCATTCCGATCTCGTGATCCTGGACGAACTTGGCTATCTGCCGTTCAGTGCATCAGGTGGAGCATTGCTCTTCCATCTGCTGAGCAAACTCTACGAACGCACCAGCGTCATCATCACCACAAACCTCAGCTTCAGCGAGTGGGCCAGTGTCTTCGGCGACGCCAAGATGACGACCGCGCTTCTCGACAGGCTAACCCACCATTGCCACATCCTCGAAACCGGAAACGACAGCTTCCGCTTCAAGAACAGCTCTGCACACGAGCCTAAGAAAGCGAAGGAGAAAGCCAGAACCTTGACCGTTCCCACAGAACCGAAACATACGTGAAAGGCGGGTCAAATCTCGGTGGAAATGCCGGGTCAGTTCTCAGTGAAAATCAACAGTCTCGCGATGTAGCGGTCTCCCGCTACCAACCCCCGACTGTCAGAGAGCCTTTGCTATTTGCACTCCGTAGCCGCCGATTGCAGTGCGAGCCGAACGCAGGCCTTCACTGCACTGGGATAGTCTGCCTACGCATAGGGCATGCTACACTTATGGCCCTGCAGAAAGGCGAAGCCGTGAGGCGATATTCGCCCATGCTTCAGCCAATCACCGTGCAACGGATTGAGCGAGCGCTCGATCGCGTAGCCGAGATCATCGTTGCACGAGGCGAGCAGGGTCAGGCATGGCTTCCGCTATACGACTATCTCGAGCGTGCGCTGCAGGATCGCCACGCAAAACAGGATCGCCTTGTGGCGGTGCGGGAGCGCGTTAGACGATCGCGGGATCAAACGACAGGACGATCTTCATGAGTTCTTCTTGCCACATCTTCATGTCACCGCCCTCGCCATATTTCGGCCGATCAATCGTATGGCCCATCAGCATGCGCCGCAGTTCCTCATCCAACCGCGCGTTCTTCATGCGGTCTTCGAAGGAGTGCCGCAGCGAATAAACCGTGTGCTTGTCGGTTGGGAATAATTTGTGATTCTCAAAGTGCTTGTTGAGCAGCGCTGACAAGGACGCCTCACGATCCTTGTAGCGCAGAAAGCCCTTCGGATGTTTCTTGAACACCTCAAGCGCGACACCGACCAGAGGTATTTTGCGCACGGATGAAACCGACTTGATTTCGCGAGGATCATCAGGATCGTCACGTGGCTCGACCGAAATGTGCGGCACTTCATGATCGAGGTGGATGACACCTGAGTGGAGGTTCGCGAGCTCGCTTGGCCTGGCGCCCGTTTCAGCAAAGGCAAGAACGATCCCGCGCGCCTCGTCATTTAGAGTCGCCAGCGCGCCAAGTGCAAATATCTTGTCGCGAATCCACTCGGTTGAAAATGGAGGCCGCGTGCGCTTCGACTTGTCGCTGAATGACAGATCTGCGAAGGGGTTCTTTTGCTCGGGAAAGCCTAGATGGCGGTAGTAATCGGCGTATAGGGTCCGCAAGTTTCCCATATTTCGGTTGCCAGTCGACGCGGAGCGATCTGCCCTTCCCTTCTGGGGTGCGATTCGGTCGAGCCAATATTTGTGCACCGATCGGGCATCATCGCGGGTGATTTGCCCCATTTGCTTGTCGCCGACCAAGGCGATAAAGGCATCGACGCTCATTTGGCGTTTTGCCTTCCATCGTTTTCTCTGGTCTGGGCTTTTTGTGCGGATTTCGTCGCGAGCGATCTCGTTGAAGTAGTGCCGCAGCGCCTCCGAAATCTTGTCGTTAGGAGGAGATATGGTACCAGTCACCGCATCGACGACGGGAGAGGTGCCAGGCTTTCCATTCGTAGCCTCTACTCGGTGGAGGATGGTGTCGAGCGGCTCGGCAACGAGATTTCGGCGAGCGGCCGATAAACGAACCCCAGCGCTTCGGCGCGTTTGAGCGCTCCCTGGTATCGGATGCGTGCGGCCTGAGGGTTATCCCCCAGCACAAGCGAGGCCCAAAGAGCATTGTCGGCAGCCTCATGGAGATCGCGGGCGGTGCACGCCTTTGATCTATCGGACGTGTCCAATGCGCGGCGCACGAATTCGCCGCGGTCGTCAAGATCTTTCAGCTCTTTTGGAATGCGCCGATAGTAGTGGAAACGATCTCCCCTTCGTTGCAGAAACCGATGTGGGTCGTGCTCTTCGCGTCGTCGTCCCATTGCCGCCATCATACCATTTGTATCACAATACGTAACACAATAAGTATCACAAAAGGCCAAACTGGGGCAATATCCCCGTCGCAATAAAGGAATTTACCCAGCAAAATCAATGACTTATGCGAGGAGATCAGTGGTACCGTTGGCTGGGATCGAACCAGCGACCTCCGGATCCACAATCCGGCGCTCTAACCATCTGAGCTACAACGGCACGTTTGCCTGGCGGGATCGGATTGATCCGCTCCGTCGTTCGGCGATGCGTCCATACGGGCTAATGGATTTTAATTCAAGACTTTTGGCGGTGGATACCCCGAAATCGAAAATCGTTCCCGAATGGGTGCTCCCGGGAAAATCCGCACCGCTACGGCAAGGCCACATTCCTGCGCGGCAATCGGGTTTCGCGAGGCAAAGAAAAAGGCCGGCGGGAGGAGGTGCCGGCCTTTTCCTGTTACGAGCCAGCGGGAGGAGGTGCTGGCTGGTCACCCCGGGAGCAGAGGGAGGAGGTTCCACCCACCGGGTATTCCTTAGCTGCTAGTATCCTACGCTTGATCATTTCCGGGAAAATGCGACGCTTTGTTGCATCTCCGGGTCATGCGCGGATATCAGGCAACCTTGATTTCCTTCATCGCCTTCTCGAAGGCGGTCTTGATCGGCTTGGAGACGTCTTCAGCCGCCTTGGAGGCAACGGTCTGGAAGTCCTTGACCTGCTCGACGCTCGCTTCGACGCGCTTGCGCAGGAACGCGGTCTGCAGTTCGACGACTTCCGACAGCGACTTCGCGCCGATCAGGGCTTCGAGATGCGAGAAGCCGGCTTCGGCGTTGGCACGCAGGGCTGAAATGGTCTTGAGCGACAGGTCGCTGGAGACGGTCTTGGCGGTCTCGTAGGTCGACTCGAGAGCCTTCTGGGTTTCTTCGGCGCCGGTCTTCATCTTGGCATAGGCCTCTTTCGACTGCTCAACGCCCTTTTCGGCGAAAGCGCGGATCTGGTCGGTGGCCTTGGAAGCGTCAAAGCTTGGGAATTCAACGTTTTCGATCGTGTCGGCGGTCTTGGTCCTGGACATTTTCCATCCTTTTCAGCGTCAGCGGCTTTGACAGAAAGCCGTCTCGTTCATGTATGATGGCAATATAAAGGCAATTTTTGTGCATTGCAATATCTTTGTTGCACTGCACCATAAATTTCTTTCGGGCCGTTAACCAAGAGCCCAGAAACCGGCCTCTGCACGTTATGGCTTGTGGACCTTCGCGCCGCCGGCTTTTATTAACAAAGCGTTAACTGCTATTTTGCCCGCTCCGTGGGGTCCGCCAAGCGCATGCCGTCCGAAAATTATTCCTTCCTTGACGTCGCCGTGCTCGACACGGTCCGCGAGCGGTTTGCCCAGGGTGACGCGATAGCGATCCTGTCGGGGGATCTGGAGCAGGTCATCTGGGCAAACGGGCCGGGTGCCAAGGTGTTCGGCTATGCCAACATCGAGGCCATCATCGGCGCCTCGGCGCAGCTGCCGCTGATCGCAAGGCGACAGATCATGGCGACCAGCGGGTTTCCAGAAATCGGCCGCGACCGTTCGATCATGGTGCGGCTGGCGACCGGCATGACAAGCCGCGCGGTCGGCTTCCTGGCCAGCGCGGTAGCCATGCCCGATGGCGAAAAGGCAATCATGCTGGCGGTGCCGGCAGCGCAGACCGGCTCACGCAGCGGCGGCGAAATCGCCGCCCGCGCCATCAGCGGCTTTACCGAGGACGGTCATTTCATCGCCTTTGTCGACGCCAAGGGCAATATCGAAGCCGCGTCGGAAGGATTTTCGGCACTGGCCATCAAGCCTGAGACGCTGGCGGCGCTCGTCGCTGACGTCGCGAGCGGCAGCGAACGCATCGTCAAGCGCCTCGTCCCCGGCGGCGCTGCCTCCTATCCCGCTGGCTTCGCCCGATTGACCGAGCAACGGCATCTGCTGGTGGTGATCGACGAAGACCAGCTTGAGGACAAGGCTTCGGTCGAAGAACCGCTGACGGACGTGCAGGCCGGAACAATGGCACCTGCTGCCGCTGCGATCGCTGCCGATCCATCAGCGACGGCGGCCGATGCTGTCGCGACATCTGAGTTGAACCAGAACAACGAGCCGGCCGCTACAGCCTCGACGACGGACGCCGTCCAGGAAGAGGCGGCCGCACCAGTTGCGGTCGAAGATATCTCCACGCCGGCTCCGCAGGGGAGCGACGATGACGCCGGACAGGTCGCTGCCGATCACGACCAACCCGCGAACGACAGTACGCCAACGCAGCATGACCATTGGTACTTCCATGCCGGCGAGGAAGAGCCGGCGCAGACGGACCAACCAGCCGCGGCGGCCGGGCCTGTTGAAACACCTCCCCCCATTCTGGAAGCGACACCGGAAGGTCCGGCACAGGCTCACGCCGGGCTCGCCTCCCCTGCCGAACGGCCGGCCATGCGCAAGATCGACCGCACGGCGGCACCGGTGCGTTTCGTCTGGCGCACCGATGCCGAGGGCAAGTTCAGCGCCCTATCCCCGGAATTCGCTGACATTGTCGGCAAGACCGCCGCCGATGTCATTGGCCGGCGCTTCAAGGATGTCGCGGCTACTTTCGGCCTCGATACCTCAGGCGAAATCGCTGGCCTCTTGGAACGGCGCGACACCTGGTCCGGCCGCTCCGTGCTGTGGCCGGTCGTTGGCACCGATCTGAAGATCCCTGTCGACCTGGCAGCGCTTCCTGTTTATGGCCGCAGCCGCGCCTTTGAAGGTTTCCGAGGCTTTGGCGTTGCCCGTACCGGCGACGCGGTGGTCGACCCGGAAGCCATCGGCATGGCACTGGTGCCGAATGGCGAGGCGCCGCCGGTGCCGGAAGCCGTCGAGCCTGCGCCTGAAGAGCCCAAGACGCCGGACCCGTTCAAGGGCGAGGTGCCGGCCCTGACCATCGTGCCAAAACCGGAGCGGCGCTTTGCCGACAAGGTGATCAGGCTGGCGGAGCATCGTCAGCCGGCCAACGACAAAGGCCTGTCGACGCTGGAGCGCAGCGCGTTCCGCGAGATTGGCGAACGGCTGAAGAAAGACAGTGGCGCAACCGAACCAGAGGCCGCGAAACCCAACCTCGATAAACCGCCGGCGCCGGCGGCGGAAACAACAATAGTGCCGACGGCGGAGACCAAAGCTCCGGGCGAGACCATAGGTGAGGTTCCGTCAGCGACCTATGCGTCGCCGACCGAAGAGCCAACGCATGCCGATGGGGTTACGGCGGCAAATCTGGAGAATGAGACGGCGGAACGTGACGCCGCGTCGGAGATCGACGCGGGTGATCAGGCGGATCTGGCGCGGCTTGACGGCGCGCGGCCAGACGAAGCCGCTCACGAGGCGCTGAACACGACGGATACGCCACCTCGGGAAGAGCCAACTGCTGGCGAGACGACGGCGGCAGGATCGGTGCATGAGACGCTGGAAAATGAGGACGTTGCGTCCGACGCCGATGACGAGGCGGATCTGGCGCGGCTTGATGGCGCACGGCCCGATGAGATGGCTCATGATGAGCCCGCAGAGGCTCTGCCCCATGCGACGGGCTCGCTGCTCGACTATGCCGGCCCGGGGGACAACGTTGACCCTGTCGCTGACAACAGCGAGGCGGCCCGGGTTTCCGAACCGGTGCCCTCCGCAGATCAGGACATTACCGGCCCGGTGGCTGTGAACGAAGAGCGCGTTGCCACCGGGGCGGCGGATGGTGCCGTGGTCGACGATGACAGCATTACCGCCGCCGATTTCCGCGACGCCGAGGACAGCGAGGACTGGGCGCAGCCTGAAGACGAAACCGTGGCTACCTCCCACGACCAGATCGCAGTGCCCGCGGAGGAGCATGTCAGCGCCAGCACGGTGGCGACACCGGTCGAGCGGCCACGCCTGTTCGTGCCGCCGCTCAAGACCGAAGGATTTGTTCCGTCGGCCTTCTCGTCGGGGCAAGAAAACAAGGCACCGGACACGTCGCTTCTGGGCAAGCTGCCCGTGCCGTTGCTCATCCATTCCGGCGACCATTTGCACTATGCGAACGAGGAGTTCCTCAGCCTGACAGGCTACGCCACGACAGATGACCTGGAAGATGCCGGCGGCCTCGGCGCGCTTTTTGCCGACCCTTACGCTGATGACAGCGCCTCTGATGGGTCCGACCGCGCCTTGCGGCTGAAGACACGTGACGGGCAGGAATTCCCGATCGAGGCCATTCTGCGCTCGGTTCCGTGGCGCGACGGCAAGGCATTGATGCTGGTCGTGCGGCGCTCCGGCGACGACGATGCCGCCGCCGTGCATGTTGTCGCCGACGAGCCAACGCAGCCCGACATTCCGGAGCTCAAGGCGCGTATCGCCGAAATGCGCACCATCATCGACACCGCCACCGACGGCGTCGTGCTGATCGGCCGCGACGGCACGATCCGCTCGATCAGCCGCCCGGCGGAAGCGCTGTTCGGTTTCGACAGCGACGACGTGATCGGCAAGCCGTTCGCCTCGCTGTTTGCGATCGAAAGCCAGCGCGCGGCGCGAGACTACCTCGAAGGACTATCCGAACCCGGCGTGGCGAGCGTGCTGAACGATGGCCGCGAGGTGATCGGGCGCGAGGCGCAAGGACGCTTCATCCCGCTGTTCATGACCATCGGCCGGCTGCCCAGCGACAGCGGGTTCTGTGCGGTGGTGCGCGACATCACCCAGTGGAAGCGGGCTGAAGAAGACCTGACCCAGGCACGCGCGGTGGCCGAGCGCGCTTCTTCGCAGAAGACCGATTTCCTCGCCCGCATCAGCCACGAGATCCGCACACCGCTCAACGCCATCATCGGATTTTCCGAACTGATGGTGGACGAGAAGTTCGGCCCGGTGGCCAATGACCGCTATCGCGACTATCTGCGCGACATCAACAGGTCGGGCAATCATGTGCTCGACCTGGTCAATGACCTGCTCGACATCTCGAAGATCGAGGCCGGCCAGCAGGAAATGGCTTATGAAGCGGTGTCTCTCAACGACACGCTGGCCGAAACAGTGGCGATGATGCAGCCGCAGGCCAACCGCGAACGCGTCATCATCCGCTCCAGCTTCGCCTCACGGCTGCCGGAAGTGGTGGCCGATCTGCGCAGCGTGCGCCAGATAGCGCTCAATATCCTGTCGAATGCCATCCGCTACACGCAAGCCGGCGGTCAAGTGATCGTCTCGACCGCTTACGAAACGTCAGGCGACGTCGTCATGCGCGTGCGCGATACCGGCATCGGCATGAGCCCGGCGGAAATCGAGCAGGCGCTGAAGCCGTTCAAGCAGATCAACGCGCTGAAGCGCGGACGCGGCGACGGCACGGGTCTCGGCCTGCCCTTGACCAAGGCGATGGTGGAAGCCAACCGCGCGCGGTTCACCATCAACTCGACGCCAGGCGAAGGAACGCTGGTCGAAGTCGCGTTCCCATCGACCCGCGTGCTTGCCGACTAAGCTTTTGCGACGCTGAGTTTGGGCATGGCCTGAAAAAGAAAAGGCGCCCAAAAGGACGCCTTAAGTGATGGGATTGCTGTCACAACGAGGCTTGAGCGAATGTCGGATCCTCTGGGGCAAGGAGGACGGGATTTCTCCCTCAAGTTACATGCGACTATCGGCGTCGGCCCTTAACAAATCCTTACCGGCACGGCGGAAAGTTTACCAATGTGTACCACTGATGAAATCTAGGTAAATTTAAGCGACAGATTTCATTAACCATGCCGAGGCCCTTATTCGGCAAGCTCAGGCAGGTTGCGAAACAGCTCCAGTGCCTCGGGATTGGCGAGCGCCTCCCTGTTCTTGATGGTGCGGCCATGCACCATGTCTCGCACCGCAAGCTCGGTGATCTTGCCCGATTTGGTGCGCGGAATGTCCGACACGGCGACAATCTTGGCCGGCACATGGCGGGGGCTGGCCCCGGTGCGAATCTTGGCGCGGATACGCTTTTCCAGTTCGGCATCGAGCTGCACGCCTGCCGCCAGCCGCACAAACAGCACGACGCGGACATCATTGTCGAAATCCTGGCCGATGCAGAGCGCCTCCAGGACTTCGGGCATCTGTTCGACCTGGTTGTAGATCTCCGCCGTGCCGATGCGCACACCGCCGGGATTGAGCGTGGCGTCGGAGCGGCCGTGAATGATCAGGCCGCCATGCACCGTCCATTCGGCGAAGTCGCCATGGCACCAGATATTGTCGAAGCGCTCGAAATAGGCGGCCTGGTATTTCTTGCCGTCGGCGTCGTTCCAGAAACCGATAGGCATGGCTGGAAACGCCTTCGTGCAGACCAGTTCGCCCTTCTCCTGGCGGATCGGCTTGCCGTCATCGTCCCACACGTCAACAGCAAGGCCAAGACCCGGTCCCTGGATCTCGCCGGTCCAGACCGGCAAGGTCGGCACGCCCAGAACGAAACAGGAGACGATATCGGTGCCGCCGGAGATCGAGGCGAGATGCACATCCTTCTTGATGCCGTCATAGACGAACCGGAAATCCTCCGGCGATAGCGGCGAGCCGGTGGATGAAAGGGTGCGCACCGTCGAAAGATCATGCGTGCGGATGGGCTTGAGGCCGGCCTTGCGCACAGAATCGATGAACTTGGCCGAGGTGCCGAAATAGGTCATCTTCTCGGCATCGGCGAAGTCGAACAGCACGTTGCCGTCGGGGTAGAACGGCGAGCCATCATAGAGCAGCAGCGTGGCGCCTGAAGCGAGGCCCGAGACCAGCCAGTTCCACATCATCCAGCCGCAGGTGGTGAAATAGAAGAAACGATCGCCTTCGAGCAAGCCGGCGTGCAGCCGCTGCTCCTTGACGTGCTGGATCAGCGTGCCGCCTGCCGAATGGACAATGCATTTCGGAATGCCGGTCGTTCCCGACGAAAACAGGATGTAGAGCGGGTGCGCGAAAGGCAGCCGTTCGAAGCTGACCGCCTTGGCCGCAAAGGGCGACAGCGCCTCTTCCAGTGACACGGCCTTGTCGATCGTATCAGCGACATCGCCTGAGGTGCCGAGATAGTCGACGATCAGAATCTTGCGGACAGTTGTCAGCTTCGCCGCGACCGCCGCGATCTTCTCACCCACCTCGATCGCCTTGCCATTGTACCAATAGCCGTCCGGCGCGATGAAAACGACAGGCTCGATCTGGCCGAACCGGTCGACGACGCCCTGCTCGCCGAAATCGGGGGAACAGGACGACCAGACCGCGCCGATCGAGGCGGCCGCCAGCATCGCGGCGACGGCTTCGGGCATATTGGGCATCATCGCGGCTATGCGATCGCCCTTCTTGACCTTGAGCAACAGGAAGAGCTGTTGCAGGCGGGAGGTCAGTGCGTGCAGTTCATTCCAGGATAGCCGCCGTTCAACCTTGTCCTCTCCGCGAAACACGATTGCCTCGCCAGACCCGGTCTTGCACAACAGGTTCTCGGCAAAATTCAACGTCGCGTCGGGAAAAAACGATGCACCGGGCATCTTGTCGCCATCGACCAGCACACGGCCTTGGTTTCCCTTGTCGCCGACAATGCCGCAAAAATCCCAGACCAGCCCCCAGAACGCCTCGCGATCATCAACCGACCACCGATGAAAATCCGCATAGGTGGGGAAATCAATGCCCGATTTCGCTGCCGCGGCCTTTGTGAAGGCGGTCAGCGGTGCTGCGTCGATCTGATCCTTGGTTGGGGTCCAGAGGGGTACGTCGCCAGCCATCATCGTTCCTCCACAGGCTGCATCGCTTATGCATATTGCGCCGCAACAGAGCAAGATTTTGTTCAGTCCGAGGGTCCGACTGTGCGCAAATGCCATCGCCGGGCCATAAAGACTTGAAATGCCTCAGCCCTAAGTCGTAGTGACGACTGAGGATTACACCCGTCGGGCGATCTTTGTGGGAATGGAAGCATACGGGGCAATATGCCATCATCTTTGATCCGGCGCGGAGTATGGGCGATCGGCGTTGCCGTGATCGTCATCGCGCTGGTCGTGGCCGCGCTGCCCCTGATCGCGTCCACCCGCCTCGTGCGCGACCGCATCGCCTGGGAGATGAGCGCGTGGAGCGGTTTCAGGGTCACAATCGAGGGCTCGCCGCGGATTGAGGTCTGGCCGAAGTTCCGTGCCATCCTGTCCGACGTAACCCTTTCACAATGGACTGAAACCGACGCGCCACCGGTGATCGAGGCCGAACGGGTCGAGATCGACCTTTCCGCCATGGCAGCCTTGCGCGGCGATGTGGCGTTTTCGACAGCACGGCTGGTGCGGCCGACAATCAGGGTTCAGCGCACCGCCAACGGGCTGTTCCTGCCGGCGCAGCCAACCGGCGGGCGCATCACGCGCTCCATCGACACGGCTCGCGGCGTGGTCAATGCCGATCCCGCCAAACCGGATCTCGACAAGCTGCCGGCTGACGCCTTCGGCACGGTGGAATTCAGGGACGGCCGCATGGTGGCTTCCGTTGGCGGCAAGGATGACGAAATCCTCAGCAGCCTGAGCGGCCAGGCGAGTTGGGCGGCGATGAACAGCAACGCGACGTTGTCGGCAACCGGTATCTGGCGCGGCGAAAGCATCGCTGTCGATGCCGCCTCGCCAAAGCCGCTTGTGCTGTTCGCGGGCGGCACCGCTCCCCTCACCTTGTCTTTCAAGGCGGCTCCCGCCACCTTCTCTTTCGACGGCGTGGCCAGCATGTCCGACAACGCCTATTTCGACGGCCAGGCTAAATTCTCGGCACCTTCGCTGCGGCGCGTGCTCGAATGGGCAAAGGCCGGCATCGCTCCGAGCGCCGCGATCGGCTCCGTTTCGATCTCCAGCAAGGTCTCGGCGGCTGCCGGCCGTGTCAAATTCGAGAACACCGCGATAGCCCTGGACAACAATCCGGGCATGGGTGCGCTGGACTTCTCCTACGGCGAAGCCCGGCCGGTGATCTCGGGCACGCTCGCCTTCGACACGCTTGACCTGCGCTCGTTTCTTTCCGCCTTCACGCCTTTGGCGCCAGCCACCGGCACGACGGCGCCTGACGAGGTCGACACCAGCTTCGCCGACCGCGTCAATCTCGATCTTCGCGTGTCCGCCGCGCACGCCACCGCCGGCGCCATCCAGCTTGCCGACGTCGCCGCCACGGCCCAGGTCAAGGACGGGCTCTCGGTCTTCGATATCTCGGATGCTTCGGCCTTCGGCGGCAACATCCAGAGCAGCCTTCGTTTCGATCGCAAGCCCGAGGGCACGCAGGTTGAGATACGGCTTCTGGCGTCCGATATCGATGGCGGCGCTTTCGGCACGGCGGCAGGAATGACGCGGCTGGTGCCGATCGGCACCGGAACCGTATCCGTAATTCTCAAGGGGCCGGGAAAGGCGTGGGATTCCGTTTTCGAGAATGCCGACGGCTCGGTTTCGGCGACCTTCGGCCCCGGCGCGCTCAGCGCACTCAATCTTCCCGCGTTCCTCAAGCATACCGAACAAGGCGGCTTCTTCGCGCTTGACGATGTTTCGGACGGTACCTTGCCTATCGACGGGGCCGAGATCAAAGCCACGATCTCGAAAGGCGTGGCAAGGATCGACAAGGCAGAAGCCAATTCGGCAAAGTACAAGCTCTGGCTGTCCGGCATCGCCTCCTATGCCGGCCGAGGACTGGCCTTGTCGGGCGGCATTATCCAGTCGGACCAGACCGCCGCGCAGACCAAGACCCAAGGACCCAACCAGTCGTCCTTCTTCGTCGGCGGGACGTGGAGCACGCCCTTCATCTCACCGATAAGCCGCGGCGTTTCCGGCGAATAGACCAGCCCCGACGGCTGGCCACCTCCACGGATATTGTGGACGTCACCCCCGCTGCGCGGCTCGCTCGTCGCGCTGGCGCTGGACTTCGCGGCGCTTGTTGGCGAGCGAAGCAATGATGACGCCGACGGCAACAACCGCGATCAGGATCGTGCAGGCGGCGTTGATCTCTGGTGTCACGCCAAGGCGGACCTGGCTGTAGATCTTCATCGGCAGCGTGGTGGCGCCCGGGCCGGAGGTAAAGCTGGCGATGACCAGATCGTCCAGCGACAACGTGAAAGCCAGCATCCAGCCGGAGACGATCGCCGGCAGGATGACCGGCAGCGTGATCTGGAAGAAGGTCTTCACCGGCGGCGCGCCGAGGTCCATCGCCGCCTCTTCCAGCGACCGATCGAAGCTGACCAGGCGTGACTGCACCACGACCGCGACAAAGCACATTGTCAGGGTGATATGGGCAAGTGTGACCGTGAGAAAGCCACGGTCGAGCCCGACGGCAACGAACAGCAGCAGCAGCGACAGGCCGGTGATGACTTCCGGCATGACCAGCGGCGCGAAGACCATGCCGGAAAACAGCAGCCGGCCCCTGAAGCGCGTGTAGCGCGTCAAGGTCAGTGCCGCCAGCGTGCCGAGCACGGTCGCCACGGTGGCGGAGATAACGCCGACGCGCGCCGTCACCCAGGCAGCGTCCATCAAACCCTGGTTGTGGAACAGCGAGACATACCATTTGGTCGAGAAGCCGCCCCAGACGGTGACCAGCTTGGACTCGTTGAAAGAGAAGACGATGAGCAGCACGATCGGCAGGTAGAGAAAAGCAAAACCAAGCACGATCGAGGTGATGTTGAAGCGGCTCCAGGTCGTGTTCATTTGTCTTGCTCCTGCGCCTTCGCCTGGGCCTGCTGGAAGATCATGATCGGCACGGTCAAGAGCAGAAGCAGGATGACGGCAACCGCCGACGAAACCGGCCAGTCACGGTTGGCGAAGAACTCGTTCCACAATGTTTTGCCGATCATCAGCGTCTGCGAGCCACCAAGCAGGTCGGGGATGACGAACTCGCCAACGGCGGGGATGAACACCAGGAGGCAGCCGGCGATAACGCCCGGGATGGAAAGCGGAAAGGTAATCTTCCAGAACGCCGCGGTCGGTGGGCAGCCGAGATCCTTGGCCGCCTCGACCAGCGAGTAGTCCATCTTTTCCAGCGACGAATAGAGCGGCAGCACCATGAATGGCAGGTAGGAATAGACGATGCCGATGAAGATCGCCGTGTAGGTGTTGAGGATGATCAGGGGCTGATTGATGATGTGCAGCGACAGCAGCAACTGGTTGAGCAGCCCCTCGGGCTTGAGGATGCCGATCCATGCGTAGACGCGGATCAGGAACGACGTCCAGAACGGCAGGATGACCAGCATCAGCAGGGTCGGGCGGATCGTCGCCGGTGCGCGCGCCATGCCATAGGCGATGGGGTAGCCAACCAGCAAGGTCAGGATCGTCGAAATCGCGGCGATGATCACGCTGGTGACATAGGCGTTGAAGTAGAGCGCGTCCTGCGTCAGCCAGACGTAATTGTCGAAGTTGAGCGCGCTGAAGCCGCCGAAGAACCCGGAGACGCCATCCTTGAAGTCAAGCACAGGCGTATAGGGCGGCATGGCGATCGCCGTCTGCGACAGTGAAATCTTGAAGACGATGATGAAGGGGACGAGGAAGAAGAACAGCAGCCACACATAAGGGATGAGGATGACGAGCCGGCTGACGAAGCCGGCGCCCAGGCGGGACAGGAAGGGCTCTGCCGCGACCGGTGAAGAGGCCGTGTCGGCGATGGCGATGTTCGACATGATCGCCCCCTACCGTGTCAGCACGACGCCGGCATCCGGCCGGAACGATACCCAGGCGCGATCATTCCAGCTCAGCGGATCCTCGGTGACGCGTGCGGCGTTCATGGAACTTGCCCGCACCATCTGACCGTCATCCAGCCTGACGTGATAGACGGTCATGTCGCCAAGATAGGCGATGTCATAGACCTCGCCTTCGAGCGCATTGACGGCATCGGCCGGCTTCTTCGATGATATCTTGATCTTCTCCGGCCTAATGGCGAAGACGATGTCGGATCCCGCCGAAGCAGCGCCAGCGTTGTCAACGACGATCTGAGCGCCGGTGGCACCCGTCATAAGTGTCGACCCTGCGATGCGTTCGGAGACCTTGCCCTCGAACATGTTCACGTTGCCGACGAAATGGGCGACAAAGCGCGAAGTCGGGGCCTCATAGACTTCGGCGGGCGTTGCGACCTGCATCACCTCGCCCTTTTCGAGAATGGCGATGCGGTCGGCCATGGTCATGGCCTCTTCCTGGTCGTGGGTAACGACAACGAAGGTGAGGCCCAGCGTCTGCTGCATGTCCATCAATTCGAATTGCGTCTCCTCGCGCAGCTTCTTGTCGAGCGCGCCAAGCGGCTCGTCGAGCAACAGCACTTTCGGCCGCTTGGCCACCGAGCGGGCCAGTGCGACACGCTGGCGCTGGCCACCGGAGAGTTGGTGCGGCTTACGCTTGGCGAACTGCTCGAGCTTGACCAGCTTCAGCATCTCGGCGACACGCGCCGCGATCTCGGGCTTGGGCATGCCGTCCTGCTTGAGGCCGAAGGCGATGTTTTTCTCGACCGTCATATGCGGGAACAGCGCATAGGACTGGAACATCATGTTGACCGGCCGGCGATAGGGAGGGATGCCGCGCAAATCCTGGCCATCAAGCAGGATGCGGCCGGCGCTCGGTTCCTCGAAGCCGGCGAGCATCCGGAGCAGTGTCGACTTTCCGCAGCCGGAGGCGCCAAGCAGCGCGAAGAATTCGCGTTCGAAAATGGTCAGCGACAGATTGTTGACGGCGGTGAAGTCGCCGAACTTCTTGGTCACGTTTTCGAATTGTATGTATGGCTTGGCGTTCGGATCATTCCATGGCGCGAAATCCCTGCGGATGCTGCCAAGCGATTTCATGTCCCACTCCGTCTCTTATTTTTGCCCCAAAAGAAAAAATGCCCCGACAGATGACTGTCGGGGCCACGTCCAAATTGCTTATTGGCCGGTAACGATCTTGGTCCAGCTGCGCGTGACGACACGCTGGGTCTTGGGATCGTAAGGGGCCACTGTGTAGAGCTTCTTTACCGTCGCCTCGTCGGGATAGACCGACGGATCATTGAGCAGCGCCTTGTCGACGAATTGCTGCGAAGCCTTGTTGCCGTTGGCGTAGAGTACATAGTTCGACGACTTGGCGATGACTTCCGGCTTCATCATGTAGTTGAGGAATTCATGGGCCTCGGCGACATGCGGGGCATCAGCGGGAATGGCCATCTGATCGAACCACATCTGGGCGCCTTCCTTGGGCACGGAATAGCCGATCTCGACGCCCTGCTTGGCTTCGACAGCGCGGTTGCGCGCCTGGAATACGTCACCCGACCAACCCACCGCCATGCAGATGTCACCATTGGCCAGCGCGTTGATGTATTCCGAAGAATGGAACTTGCGGATAAAAGGCCGGACTTTAAGCAAAAGATCCTGCGCCTTGGAGATATCATCCTGCGATGTGCTGTTCGGATCGAGGCCGAGGTACTTCAGCGCTGCCGGAATGATGTCGGCTGGCGAGTCAAGAACATAGACCCCGCAATCCTTCAGCTTGGCCAGTTGTTCAGGATTGAAAAACACATCCCAGCTGTCGATCTTGTCGGTGCCAAGGGCGGCTTGAACCTTCTTGATGTTGTAGCCGATGCCAACCGTGCCCCACATGTAGTTGACCGAGTATTCGTTGCCGGGATCATACTTGCTGGTCCGATCCGAAATCACATCCCACATGTTGGAGATATTCGGCAATTTCGACTTGTCCAGCTTCTGGAACACGCCGGCTTGAATTTGGCGCGCGAGGAAATTGGCACTGGGCACGACAACATCATAGCCGCTGCCACCAGCAAGCAGCTTGGTCTCCAGGATCTCGTTAGAATCGAAGGTGTCGTAGACGACCTTGATGCCGGTTTGCTTGGTGAAGTCATCTATGATTGAGCTATCGATATAGTCCGACCAGTTGTAGACATTAAGGACACGGTCCTCGGCATGCGAGCCGAGCGTGAAAAGCGTCAGAAACGCCGAAGTAGCCGAAAGCCAGAGCGCTTTGCGGATCATGCTATTCTCCTTTGGTGAGTGTTCCTTCGCCGGCTTGTCGCGTACTGTGCGCAGCCGGGCATTTGTTTCAGACTATGGAGCTTGCCGGTATCCGACAAGCTTGAATTGCCGCGCCGGCGGCAGCCGCGACCAACACGAGCTTCCAATTGCTGTCCTGGGCTGGATGGCGTTGCGATGCCGTCAGAAGCCTTCGCCGCTGCGCATGCTGAAATACAAAAATGTGGTCCGGTCTCAATCGGGCCGGCGGGGAGACTTGGCAAGATACGCCTGTCTTGTTGTTGCCGTAGTCTCAGCCTGCCCGCCCGGCAGCGAGGTTGTCAATGGCAAAGCTTCAGCGGCTCATCAATTCGGTGAGGGCACGCCGGTGACTCCTGGCCGCACCGGCCGCGTCTGGCGCTTGAACTCAAGCCCGATATGGACGAGCAGTGCCGTCACCACCACCGCGCCACCAAGAATGGTGCGCCCTGACGGCACCTCGGAATGGATGAGCCAGACCCATATCGGACCGAGGATCGGTTCGAAGGTGCCAAGCAGTGCGGCAATGGCTGCCGGGATGAGCCGTGCACCCGTGGCGAAGAAGGCGAGGCCGAGGCCAAGATTGATCACACCGAAAGCAAAGAGAAAGCCCATGTCGCCAGGCGAGACGGCGAAGGTCGACGCCTGCGAGGCGGCAAAGCCTGCTGCAAGGATTGTGCCGAGACAGGTGGCCGGCGTCATGCGCACGCTGGAAAAGCGGCGGGTGATGACGGTGGCGATCGAGAACATGAAGGCGATCAGCAGTGCCAGCCCATCGCCGACCGGAGACACGGCGCCATCGAGCGATTCCGAGACCATGATGGCGACGCCAGCGATGACGGCGGCAATCGCCACCCAGGTCGCCACAGCCACCCTTTCGCGAAACAGCGCCCAGGCAAACAATGCCGCCAGCAGCGGCACGCCGGCCTGCATCAACAGGATGTTGGCAACGGTGGTGTAGGCGAGGGCAACCACGAATGAGGTTGATGCCGTGGCGAAGCAGAGGCCAACGGCAAGGCCGGGGAAGCCCATGTCGCGAAACAATTTCAGCGTTCCGCGCAAACCGTCGCGCCAGACCATGAAGCAAAGCAGGAAAGCCGCGGCCCACACGGAACGCCAGAATATGACCGTCCAGCTGTCGCCTACCGTGATGAAGCGGGCGATGGTGCCACCGAAACTCCACATCAGTGCCGACAGGAACACCAGCAGAAAGCCGATGCGCTCCTCCCGTTGCGGGACGGTCGGCGGGCCAGCAATCGTCGGTGGTGCGGTGTCGGTCATGGGCGCGACTGTCGAGGTTTTGTGAACGGCACGATGCACAAGGGACGACAAGAACGTACCCTATTCGCGTAGCGCAAAGACAGTTGCCAGGCGTGATCCACTGACAAGCGACAATTGTGGCAAAGACGATGGCGCCTCGTCACAACCTCACTGAAAATCGAAGACGCTCAAGCCCGTCACCATCTCGTCGAGGCCAAGAGGCCGGGTCACCGGGGGTTCGGCACGCGCCAGGCAACCGACGCGCTCGCACAGCCGGCAGGCAGGCCCGACAGGTGTGGCCGAGACTGCCGCTTGGCCGGCCTTTCCGGCGGCGGCAGAGCCAGGCAGCGCGGCGCCATAGACAATCTCGTCACGAAAACCAATGTCACAGCCGAGCAGCAGCGCGGTGCGGCGGGGGCGTTCCGAGAACGCGCCTTGCGGCCCTTCCAGCGTACGCGCGACGCAGAGAAACTCGGCGCCGTCAGGCATTTCCAGCGCCTCGACGAAAATCTGCCCCGGCTGCGTGAAGGCGACGTGCACGGGAAGTTTGGGACAGCCGCCGCCAAAGCGGCTCTGTGGAAATCCCTGGCTGCCTGCCTTGCGGAAGCGATTGCCGGCATTGTCGACTTCCAGCATGAAGAACGGCACGCCCGACATGCCTTGCCGCTGCAGCATGGTCAGCCGGTTTGCCGCCTGCTCGAAAGAGACGCTGAAACGCGAGCGCAGCACGTCGATGTCATAACGCGCGCGGAGGGCCGCGGCATGGAAGGCCTGATAGGGCATCATCAAGGCATGGGCGGCATATCGGCCGAGTTCGAAGCGGGCGAGGCGGCGCGCTTCGTCGGTGGTCAGCTTCAGCGCCTGGATCTCGCCGGCAACCGCGACCGTCATGCGGATCAGGCACGCCTCCATCGCCACTTCGCGCAACTGGTCAAACGGCGACAGACGCTCGGAAAGAAACAGGCGCTGCGAATGGCGGTCGTAGCGGCGGCGCCAGTTCGGCATGGTGGCAACCGGCAGCACCTTGACCACAATGCCGTATTCGCGCTTCAGCCAGGCCTTCAGCGCGCCGAACAGATCATCGCCAGGGTTGAGCACGGCGGTGAAGGCCTCGGCCTCTTCTTCGAGCGCCGCGAAATGGTTCGGCCGGCGTTCGAAAATCTCATGGACTTCATCGATCGGCAGGCGGGCGCCCGACAGTGCCGTTGCCCTGCCCTCGCGCGCCAGCAACTCGTTGAGATCGGAAAGGCGCTCGGCCTGCTCACGATAGGCGCGGAACAGTTTTATCACCGCGGCGGACGCGTTGGGCGCTGCCTCGGCGATCTCGATCAACTCCTGATCGCCGGGCAATTCGCCGACCAGCAGCGGGTCGCTGAACACTTCCTTCAATGCGGCAATTGAACCGCGGGCCTCCCCTTGCAACTCGTGCGGATCGACCTTGTAGACCGATGCCAGCTTCAGGATCAGTTGCACCGTGATTGGCCGTTGATTGCGCTCGATCAAGTTGAGATAGGACGGCGAGATCCCCAGGCCCTCGGCCATCGCCGTCTGGGTCAGCCCCTTGGCGTTGCGGATGCGGCGAATGCGCGGCCCCGCGAAGATCTTCTGATCGGCCATTCGGCTATCCTTGACAGAAATTTACACGATTTTCGCTGACCGCCAACGCCGCGATTTTTACAACAATGACAAATTTACAGAGGTTTCCTGTCAAACACAACACAGGTTTTCCCTTATTTACCGCGCGTTTTCGCGAATTTCCTCGCTCATTTCGCAGCGCAATGTAAATTCAGTCATATGCAGACGCCAAAGAAGACCGCGCCTGCTCCAAACTGCAGAAGCCCTTCGGAGTTGACAATGACTGATTTTTACAACCTCGTTCCCTCGGCGCCTGAAGGGCGCTTTGACGGCATCGAACGGCCCTACTCCCCCGAAGATGTGAAGCGGTTGCGTGGTTCGGTGCAGATCCGCCAGAGCCTCGCCGAAATGGGCGCCAACCGGTTATGGCAGTTGATCCATGAAGAGGATTTCGTCAACGCGCTGGGCGCCATGTCCGGCAACCAGGCGATGCAGCAGGTGCGAGCCGGACTGAAGGCGATCTATCTGTCCGGATGGCAGGTTGCCGCCGATGCCAACACCGCGTCGGCGATGTACCCCGACCAGTCGCTCTATCCGGCCAATGCGGCTCCCGAACTGGTCAAGCGCATCAACCGCACGCTGCAGCGCGCCGACCAGATCGAGACCTCCGAGGGCAACGGGCTCTCGGTCGACACCTGGTTCGCGCCGATCGTCGCTGACGCGGAGGCCGGCTTCGGCGGCCCGCTCAATGCCTTCGAGATCATGAAGGCGTTCATCGAGGCTGGCGCCGCCGGTGTTCATTACGAAGACCAGCTGGCGTCGGAAAAGAAGTGCGGCCATCTCGGCGGCAAGGTGCTGATCCCGACCGCGGCGCACATCCGCAACCTCAATGCCGCGCGGCTTGCCGCCGACGTGATGGGCACGCCGACGCTGGTCGTGGCGCGCACCGACGCCGAGGCCGCAAAGTTGCTGACCTCCGACATTGACGAGCGCGACCAGCCCTTCGTCAACTACGATGCCGGACGCACGGTTGAGGGCTTCTACCACGTCAAGAATGGCATCGAGCCCTGCATCGCCCGCGCTATCGCCTATGCGCCCCACGCGGATCTGATCTGGTGCGAAACCTCGAAGCCCGATCTGGCGCAGGCCAAGAAGTTCGCCGAAGGCGTGCGCAAGCATCATCCGGGCAAGTTGCTTGCCTACAATTGCTCGCCATCGTTCAACTGGAAGAAGAATCTCGACGACGCCACGATCGCGAAGTTCCAGAAGGAACTCGGCGCCATGGGCTACAAGTTCCAGTTCATCACGCTGGCTGGATTCCACCAGCTCAACTTCGGCATGTTCGAACTGGCTCGCGGCTACAAGGCCCGGCAGATGTCGGCCTATTCCGAGTTGCAGGAGGCGGAGTTCGCCGCGGAAGCCAATGGCTACACCGCGACCAAGCATCAGCGCGAGGTTGGCACCGGCTATTTCGACGCGGTGTCGATGGCGATCACCGGCGGCCAGTCTTCAACCACCGCCATGCATGAATCGACCGAGCACGCCCAGTTCAAACCGGCCGCCGAATAGCCGGAATACCGAAAACAGAGGAAACGCCCAAAGGGCACAACAACCACCCGAGGAGAAGACCAATGGCATCGATAAGCCGCGTCAAGGAAAGAGCCGAGGAACAGTCGACCACCATGAGTGTCGACCAGCAGGCGACGATCCGCATGCTTGCAAACGACCTGCACAGGCTCAACCAGTCTGTCATGAAGGCGGTCGAGGCTGGCGTCTCGGTGGAGCTCGTGCGCTCGGCCAGACATCATGGCGGAGACGGGAACTGGGGCGATCTGCTGATCCCGGTGATCGTTACCCAGCAACCCCACGGCTGATCGGGCACGCTCGAGTCGTCGCGCCAAGCCATTCACCTGCGCAACCTCTGCGCAGGTGAATTTTATTTTTACGCAAATGACTTTGTAGACAGAACAGTACATTAGTAAAGCAAGAATAGATTCAGCTGGGAGCAGTTTCCGAGCCTTCCATTTCAACTTGACATGCACCCCGATCTCACGCCATTTGTCCGCCAGATTTCAACTCTGCATTGAAATGGGGACGAGCGCCTTGGCTGATTTGGGTGCCCAGTGAATCGTGAAACCGAGACAGCAAGACACCTGAATTTGGCAGGCCGCGACGCGGGTGCCGAGGCACTCAGGGATATGTCGCAAGTGCTTGTTGTGGGAAAATCGCCAATCAACCGGGTGGTGGTTTCGAAGATTGTTGAACGGTCCGGGCTCAAGCCGGTCTCGGATTCGCCTGATATGGCGGCAAAAACCTTGCGGTCGCTCATTCCAGGCGCGATTATCCTCGATGGCGGCGCCGACAACACGGACTGCGACGGGCTGTTGTCCGGCATCGATGCGCTGCGGCGAGCCTCAGGCAAATCTCACCCGCCGGTAATCCTGCTGTCAAACAAGACCGGCACGCCGGAGAGCCTGGGCCTGTCGAGCGTTGTCGATGTGGTGGTCGCCAAGCCAATCACCACCGAACGGCTGCAACCGGTGATCGATCGTCTGATCAAGCGTTGAGACTTCAGTCGAGACTTGGGCTCAACTGGCCTTCACAATGCTTTCGATCAGCCCTGGCAGTTGTCCCAGATCGGATATCTCCCGGAATCGCGGCTCTTCAACGGGCGCCTCGACACGCTCCAGCACCCAGGTCAGTTCATGCGGCACATGGACGCCCCAGCTGCCGGCCTCGATCGCCGGCACCACGTCGGATTTCAGTGAATTGCCAACCATCATGCTTTGTTCGGGACCGCCGCCAAGGCGGTTGAAGATCCTGACGTAGCTGGCCGCGCTCTTGTCGCTGACGATCTCGACCGCGTCGAACAGATCACCGAGGCCCGATTGCGCCAGCTTGCGCTCCTGATCGAAGAGGTCGCCCTTGGTGATCAGCACAAGCTGATAATCGCCAGCAAGCCTTTCCACGGTTTCGCGCGTATGCGGCAATGCCTCGATTGGATGGCTGAGCATATCGCGGCCGGCATCGAGAATTTCGGCGATGGTTTTGGCGGGCACGCGTCCTTCGGTGACCTCGATCGCCGTCTCGATCATGGACAGGGTAAAGCCCTTGATGCCGAAGCCGTAGATGGCGAGGTTGCGCTTCTCGGCCTCGAGCAAACGGGCCGAAATCAGCGTCTCATCACCATGATCAGCGAGCATCGCGACAAAGCGCTTCTCGGTCATGCGGAAGAACTGTTCGTTCTGCCACAGCGTGTCGTCTGCATCGAAGCCGATCGTGGTCAGTCTGCCATCGTGTCGCATTTTAATGTCTTCGAAATTGAAATCGGAGGCCTAGAACTAGCGCATGAACCGCCAGAATGGGAGCCGGTTTTGACAATTCCGCGCTGCGCCGGCGAATGCCTGACCAGGCTCCCCTTCCCTTCTCATACCGGGCACGGCTATACTCCAAAATCCGCAACCCAATCTGGTGAATGATGCCGCCTGCAAAAAAGGAAGTCCGTCCGTCGAGCCGCGGAGGACGCACCCGCACGCCTGCCTTCGTGAAAAATCAACGTGGCGTGAAGAACTGGAAGGAAGTCAGCGAGTGGCTTGAATGGCGTGGCATCGAGGATATCGAATGCATCACGCCCGACCAGGCCGGTGTGGCGCGCGGCAAGATGATGCCGTCGAAGAAATTCACCTCCAACACCTCGCTGGCACTGCCTTCGGCGGTGTTCATGACGACAATCTCCGGCGGCTACCCCGAGGACGGCAACGGCTTCCACTATCCGGAGGATGACGGCGACCTCAAGCTGATGCCGGATCTTTCGACGCTGACCGTGGTGCCCTGGGAAGAAGACCCGACCGCCGCGGTCATCTGCGACCTCGTCCACCAGGACGGCCGCTCGGTGGAGTTCACACCGCGTAACGTGCTGAAGCGCGTGCTGGCCGCCTATGACAAGCTGGGCCTGAAGCCGGTGGTGGCGCCCGAGATCGAATTCTATCTCGTGCGCAAAAACCCAGATCCGGACTATCCGCTGACCCCGCCTGTCGGGCGTTCGGGACGAGCGATCGGCGGCGGCGCCGGCTATTCGATCGCGGGCGTCAACGAATTCGACGAGCTGATCGACGACATCTACCATTTTTCGGAGAGCCAGGGCCTCGAGATCGACACGCTGATCCATGAGGAGGGCGCCGGCCAGCTTGAAATCAACCTGCGCCACGGCGACCCGATCGAACTCGCTGACCAGGTGTTCATGTTCAAGCGCACCATTCGCGAAGCGGCGCTGAAGCATGAGATCTACGCCACGTTCATGGCCAAGCCGATCCAGGGGCAGCCTGGCTCGGCCATGCATATCCATCAGTCGATCATCGACAAGAAAACCGGCAAGAACATCTTTTCGGCCGAGGACGGCTCGGAAACCGACGCCTTCTTCCATTTCATCGGCGGCATGCAGAAACACGTGCCGAACGCGCTGGTGATGTTCGCGCCCTACGTCAATTCCTATCGCCGGCTGACGCAGGCGGCATCGGCTCCGGTCAACAACAAATGGGGCTATGACAACCGCACCACGGCGTTCCGCGTTCCGCGCTCGGATCCGGCGGCGCGGCGCGTCGAGAACCGCATCCCATCCTCCGACGCCAATCCCTATCTGGCGCTGGCCGCGTCGCTCGCCTGCGGCCTGATCGGCATTACCAACAAGCTCAAGGCCGACCAGCCGGTCCTGACAACCGCCAACGCGGACGAGATCGACCTGCCGCGCGGTCTGCTCGAAGCCGTCGACCTGTTCGAGGGCGACGAAGAACTCTGCGGCATGCTCGGCAAGTCTTTCGCCGCCACCTACGCGGCGATCAAGCGGGCGGAATTCGAGACCTTCATGGAAGTGATCAGTCCGTGGGAGCGGGAATATCTGCTGCTGAATGTCTAGCGAGGCAGTAAGGGAATAGGGCAGTAGGGCAGTGGATGGCGGCCAAGGTTGAATCCTACAGGGATCTGATCGTTTGGCAGCAGGCTATGGACCTGGCGGTATCCGTCTACGAAACCACAAGGGCTTGGCCGAAGGACGAGCTCTATGGAATGACGGGTCAGGCACGCCGTGCCGCATCCTCGGTGCCCGCCAATATGGCTGAAGGCTACGGTCGAGAGAGCCGGGCGACCTATCAGCAATTTCTCAGGATCGCCCAGGGATCGCTCAAGGAGCTTGAGACGCATCCGCTGATCGCACAGCGGGTCGGAATCGCGCCGCGTCACGCGGTCGAACCATTGATGGATCGGTGCGAGAGCGTTGGCAAATTGCTGCGGCTTTTGATCCGAAAACTGTCGACGGAATAGACACCTACTGCCCTACTGCCCTACTGCCCTACTGCCCTACTGCCCTACTGCCCTACTGCCCTACTGCCCTACTGCCCTACTGCCCTACTGCCCTACTGCCCTACTGCCCAGTCCAGGACTTTCTCATGCCTTACCAATCCCCGATTTCACCCGGCCGTTCCTGGTATGAGGACACCGCCGGACCAAGACCCGAATATCCGGCGCTGGATGGCGATCGGACATGCGACGTCGTCATCATCGGCGGCGGCTTTACCGGGCTGTCGGCGGCAACGCATCTTGCCAAGGCCGGCACCAATGTCGTGCTGATTGAGGCGTGCCGCTTTGGCGACGGTGCGTCGGGCCGCAATGGCGGCCAGCTCGGCACGGGCCAGCGCGCCTGGGCCGAGGAGATGGAAGCCGAATATGGCCTGTCGCGCGCCAAGGCGCTGTTCGATCTTGCCGAAGAGGCGAAGGCGCACCTCATCGAGTTCGCCGCTGCCAACCGGATCGAGATCGACTACATGCCCGGGCAGTTGTCGGTGGCGCACAAGCCGCGCTTTGTCGACGACTACAAGGCGCATGCCGAGATCATGGCGAGCCGTTTTTCCTATCCGCATATCTCGTTCATGGATGCGAGGGAGACGGCGGAACGGCTGGGTTCAACCGCCTATTTCGGCGGCACGCGCGACACAGGCACCGGCCATATCCACCCGATGAAACTGGTGATCGGCACGGCGCGGGTGGCGGCCGAGGCCGGCGCACAGCTGTTCGAACAGACACAGTCGACCGGCATCATCTCCAGTGGCGGCAAGGTCAAGGTTTCGACGCCAAGGGGCATGATCACCGCGCAGAAATGCCTGATCGCCGTCAACGCCTATGGCGGCACGCTCGAGCCATCGAGCGCCGCGCATATCATGCCGATCGGCTCTTTCATCGGCGCGACGGTGCCGCTGGGAACGGATTCAAAGGTGCTGCCAGGTGGTGAGGCTGTCGACGATTCACGTTTCGTCGTGCGCTACTTCCGCCGCTCGAAAGAAGGGCAGCTGCTGTTCGGTGGACGTGAAGTCTACGGCGTCAACGATCCGAAGGACATCCACATCCATATCCGCCGGCAGATCACGGAACTCTATCCAGCGTTGAAGGATGTCGAGATCACACATGGCTGGGGCGGCTATGTCGGCATCACTGTGCCTAGAAAACCATTCGTGCGCGAAGTGATGCCCAATGTGATTTCGGTTGGCGGCTATTCTGGCCACGGCGTGATGCTGTCGAACTTCTTCGGCAAACTCTATGCCGAGACCGTTGCCGGCAACCGCGATCGGCTGAAACTGATCGAAGACCTGAAAATCCCGCCGTTCCCCGGTGGCCGCCGCTTTCGTGCACCACTGCTTTTCCTGGCTCTCAACTGGTTCGCGCTGCGCGACAGAATCTAACCGGCAGAGTCCCGAAATCGACCCCGATTTTTTGGAAATCATAAACCGAGATGCCAAAGTATCGTTGCGCGGGATGCCCGCACAACGCGACAACGACCGATTGCGGAATTCTTAACAAGGGCGCACTGATGCCACAATCGCGGGCGAATGATGCCAGCCGTGGGTAAGTAAGCGGGGAAGTTTTGCGGGCGTGCCCGCTTTTGGTTCTGGGACTGACGCTGATCGAACGCCTGACTTCCGGCATGTGATTGAAGAACGTCGGCCCTATATGGAGGTGGCAAGAGTGAAAGAGCCCTTCAGTTTCGGCACGCCGGAACGACGGCGCTTCGCCATGCAATTCGGTTACGACACGCGACCAACATTCTGGCAAGAAGTCCGGTCAAACTCGCATCTGGTGATCGCCGCGATCGGCACCGCAGCGCTTCTGAGCGTCGCAGCGGTGGCGTTGTGGCTGGCATTGCCATCCAACGACAGGCAGGCACTCGCCAGCCCTGAGCAGACCGTCCCCACGGTTCCGGTGAAAACGACGAAGATCACCTCGGCCACGACTTCGGTTGCGGCCGTCGCCGCGCCCCAGGCGGCGCGCAAGTCCGACAAGGTTGCACCGACAATGGCCGCGGCGAAGGCCAGCGTGAATGTGCTGGCCGCCAACGATCCCCGCTGGACCAAGCCGCAGGCTGAGACCGCGGCGCCGGCTTCCGATCAAGCGGCGAACCAGACTGACCAGACGGCGGACAAACCGGCCGCGGCATTCGCCAAGCCAGCAGCCGAAACCGATGCGGACACAGAGCTCGCCAAGGTCGCGAAACCCGACAAGGGCGCGACAGGCGGCTCTGCCGACGGCGCACAGACCGCCGCCATCCCCGCCATACAACCGGAAGTGCCGGCGCAGCAGCCCGCTGCGGCAACTGACGACAATCCGCCCAAGGCGAAGTCGCGCAAGATGGCCGCCGCCAGCACGGGGCGCATCCTGAGAGCCGTGACCATGCGAAGCGGTCCGAAGAAGGGTGCCGCCGCTATCGGCACAGTACCCGCCAGAACCTCGGTGCAGGTGATGAACTGCAAGAAGTGGTGCGAGATCGTCTACAACGGCAAGCACGGCTGGATATACAAGAGCTACATCAAGCCGGGCGCCTGACAGTCCAGAACGATCTCAGATACAGCGGCCGCCATCGACTTCCAGCGCCACGCCGGTAATGAATGCGGCCTCATCCGAGGCCAGCCATAGTGCGGCGTTGGCGATGTCGAGCGGCGTCGAAAGCCGGCCAAGTGGAATGGATGCCCGGAATTTCTCCCTGATCTCAGGCGTGTCGGCGCCCATGAATTTCTCCAGCATGCCGGTCTCGCCTGCAACCGGACAAAGGCAGTTGACGCGGATGTTCTTCGGCGCCAGCTCCACGGCCATCGATTTGGTGGCGGTGATCGCCCAGCCCTTCGACGCGTTGTACCAGGTGAGGCCGGGACGTGGCCGCAACCCAGCTGTGGAAGCCGTGGTCAGGATGACGCCGCCACCTTGCCGTTCCATGATCGGCACCACGCAAAGCGCGGCATGATAGATCGCTTTCATGTTGACGGCGGTGATCAGGTCGAAGGTTGTCTCGTCTACATCCAGCAAATCGCCGTTGCGGTGGGTGTAGCCGGCATTGTTGACCATGATGTCGATGCGGCCGAAGGCGCTTTTCGCGGCATAGATCATTTCGTCGAATTCGGACCGCAACGAGACATCGGTCTGGGTCCAGATCGCGGCGTCACCGATCTCGGTGGCAACGCGCTCGGCACCCTTTGCGTTGAGGTCGGCGACGACAACCCTGGCTCCCTCTTCCGCAAAGCGCTTGGCCATACCTTCACCAAAACCCGATGCCGCTCCGGTGATGATGGCGACCTTGTTTTCCAGACGCATTGTTTTCCCGCTCATGACGATCATCCCGCAAGCTGTCGCAGCCAGGCCACGGCAGACGCCGCGCCTCGATTTCTCCCTTAGCTTTCGTCACATTCACGTTCTATGTTGCAACTGCGAACGCTGCCGAAAGCCTCCACTTGCCGACAAGCCTCCCGGTAGCGTCAGTGTCAAGCGCACATCTGGACCGAATCAATATCGAGTGATTGGTCCCGATGTGACACCATGGCACTGGAAAATTTAAATCGATTAGATTATATCAGCCGCGTTATAGCGACCGGCGTCAAAGCGGACAGACCATGACCAGCCAGATCATCCCCGTCGACCCTTTCGACTTCATCATTTTCGGCGGCACCGGCGACCTGTCGGAGCGCAAGCTGCTGCCGTCGCTCTACCACCGCCAGCGCGACCACCAATTCTCCGAACCGACGCGCATCATCGGCACCTCGCGCTCGAAAATGACCGACGAGGAATTCCAGGCCTTCGCCAAGCAGGCGATTTCCGACCACGTCAAACCGGAGTACATCGACGCCAAGGAATTGAAGACCTTCCTTGCCCGCCTTTCCTACATCTCGGCCGATGCGACGACCGGCGCTGGGTTCGACAAGCTCAAGAAAGCGATCGGCGACAGCGAGACTATCCGCGCCTTTTACCTGGCTGTGTCACCGGCGCTGTTTGGCGACATCTCGCACAAGCTCAAGGAACACAAGCTGATCACGCCGACCTCGCGCATCGTGCTGGAAAAGCCGATCGGCCGCGACCTCGCGTCGGCGCGCGCGCTGAACGATCTGGTCGGCGATGACTTCCACGAAAGCCAGATTTTCCGCATCGACCACTATCTCGGCAAGGAGACGGTGCAGAACCTGATGGCGCTGCGCTTCGCCAACGCACTCTACGAACCCCTGTGGAACTCCGCCCATATCGACCACGTGCAGATCACCGTGGCCGAGACGGTCGGCCTGGAAGATCGCGTCACCTATTACGATAAGGCCGGCGCGCTGCGCGACATGGTGCAGAACCACATGCTGCAACTGCTCTGCCTCGTCGCGATGGAAGCGCCGTCATCGATGGACGCCGACGCGGTGCGCGACGAGAAGCTCAAGGTGCTGAGAGCGCTGAAGCGCATCAACGGCAATGAAGCGCCCAAACACACCGTGCGCGGCCAATATCGCGCCGGCGCTTCCGCCGGAGGCCCGGTGAAAGGCTATGTCGAGGAGCTTGCCCACGACAGCGACACCGAGACCTTCGTCGCGATCAAAGCCGAGATCGGCACCTGGCGCTGGGCGGGCGTTCCCTTCTATCTCAGGACCGGCAAGCGGCTGGCGACCCGCGTTTCGGAAATCGCCATCGAGTTCAAGCCGATCCCGCATTCCATCTTCGGCGACACCGCCGGGCCGATCTTCGCCAACCAACTGGTCATCCGGCTGCAACCCGACGAAGGCGTCAAGCAGTTCATCATGATCAAGGATCCAGGCCCAGGCGGGATGCGCTTGCGCCAGATCCCGCTCGACATGAGCTTTGCCCAGTCCTTCGACGGCCGTGCGCCTGACGCCTATGAGCGGCTGATCATGGATGTCATCCGTGGCAACCAGACCCTGTTCATGCGCCGTGACGAGGTCGAGGCCGCCTGGAAATGGATCGACCCGATCCAGAATGCCTGGGAAAGCGCGAGACAAGAGGCGCAGGGCTACACCGCCGGCACATGGGGGCCGTCGGCCTCCATCGCGCTGATCGAACGTGACGGACGGACATGGCACGAGAGCAATTGACGAGCGCCAGCTACAGCTGGAACGGCTTTCCCGATCGTCCTGAACTGGCGGCGGCACTTGCCGGCCGCGTTGCTGGCCAGCTGACAAAGGCGATTGCCGAGCGCGGCACAGCCCTGCTGGCCGTTTCCGGCGGCACGACACCGGCGAAGTTCTTTGCCGCGCTTTCCGCGCTGCCTGTTGCCTGGGACAAGGTAACGGTGACGCTGGTCGACGAGCGCTTTGTGCCGGCTTCCTCGCCGCGTTCCAACGCTGGGCTGGTTGCCGCCAACCTGTTGCAGAACGCGGCCGCAGCCGCGCGTTTCGTGCCGCTCTACCATGAGGCCATCAGCATCGAGGATGCCGCGGCGGCGGACAATTCCGCGCTCCGGTCGCTGGCATGGCCACTCGATGCCGTCGTGCTCGGGATGGGGGGCGATGGCCACACCGCTTCGTTCTTTCCCGACGCCGATGACCTGGCAAAGCTGCTCGATCCATCTTCGGAGCGCATCGTGCTGCCGGTTCACGCGGTAAGCGCCGGCGAGCCCCGGCTGACGCTCTCACTGGCACGCATCATCGATGCCGGGTTCGTGGCGCTGCATATCGAAGGCGAAGACAAGCGCACCGCCTTCGAGAGTGCAATGGGACCCGGAGCGCGGAAGCCTATCCGCGCCGTGTTCGATGCTTCGCCGAGGCCCGTTGAGGTTTTCTGGGCCCCTTGATCTGAACTGCCGACGGTCCCGGCGAGCGCTGGAAGGTGTTCCGGGACCTGAAAAGGACCGACCGCCATGACCGCCAGACGCGACATCGAAGCCATCACCGATCGTATCCGCCTGCGCTCGAAGCCGGGCCGCGAGGCCTATCTCGGCCGCATCGCCGAGGCATCCAGCCGCAGCGCCGCCCGGGCCGTATTGTCCTGCGGCAATCTCGCCCACGGCTTCGCGGTGTGCAGCCCTTCAGAGAAGGTGGCGCTCGGCGCCGACAAAGTGCCTAACCTCGGCATCATCACCTCCTACAACGACATGCTGTCGGCGCATCAGCCGTTCGAGACCTATCCCGCGCTGATCAAGGATGCTGCCCGCGAAGCCGGCGGCATCGCCCAGGTGGCCGGCGGCGTGCCGGCGATGTGCGACGGCGTCACACAAGGCCAGCCGGGCATGGAACTGTCGCTGTTCTCCCGCGATGTGATCGCCATGTCCGCGGCGATCGGCCTGTCGCACAACATGTTCGACGCCGCCGTCTATCTCGGCGTCTGCGACAAGATCGTGCCCGGACTGGTGATTGCCGCGCTGACCTTCGGCCATCTGCCGGCCGTGTTCATCCCCGCCGGGCCGATGACATCAGGCCTGCCCAATGACGAGAAAGCCAAGATCCGCCAACTCTATGCCGAGGGCAAGGTCGGACGGCCCGAACTGCTCGAGGCCGAGTCCAAATCCTATCATGGCCCCGGCACCTGCACCTTCTACGGCACGGCCAATTCCAACCAGATGCTGATGGAGATCATGGGCCTGCATACGCCGGGCGCCTCCTTCGTCAACCCCGGCACGCCACTGCGCGAGGCGTTGACCCGGGAAGCGACGAAGCGTGCGCTGGCGATCACGGCGCTCGGCAACGCCTATACGCCGGCCGGCCGGATGATCGATGAGCGCTCGATCGTCAACGGTATCGTCGGGCTGCACGCGACAGGCGGCTCGACCAACCACACAATCCATCTGATCGCCATGGCGGCGGCAGCCGGCATCGCCATTACCTGGCAGGATATTTCCGACCTTTCGGAAGCCGTACCGCTGCTGGCGCGGGTCTACCCGAACGGCCTTGCCGACGTGAACCATTTCCACGCCGCCGGCGGGCTCGGCTTCCTGATCCGCGAGCTGCTTGATGAAGGCATCCTGCACGAAGACGTCCAGACCGTTTGGGGCGAAGGCCTGCGGCCCTACGCGGTCGAAGCGAAGCTCGGCGCGGATGGCAGCGTGCTACGCGAGGCTTCCCCACGCGTGAGCGGCGACGAGAAGGTGCTGGCGCCGTTCGGCAAGGCGTTCCAGGCGACCGGTGGCCTGAAGGTGCTGTCGGGCAATCTCGGCCACGCCGTCATCAAGACTTCGGCGGTCAAGCCGGAGCGGCGGATCATCGAGGCTCCGGCCAAGGTGTTCGACAGCCAGCAGGGGTTGAACGACGCGTTCAAGGCGGGTTCCCTGACCGGCGACTTCATTGCCGTCATCCGCTTCCAGGGTCCGAAAGCCAACGGCATGCCGGAACTGCACAAGCTGACCACCGTGCTTGGCATTCTGCAGGATCGCGGCCAGCATGTGGCGCTGGTCACCGACGGGCGCATGTCTGGCGCCTCCGGCAAGGTGCCGGCGGCAATCCACGTCACGCCGGAAGCCGTCGAGGAGGGGCCGATCGCCAGGATCCATGAGGGCGACATCATTCGGCTGGACGCCGACGCCGGAACGCTGGAAGTGCTGGTGCCGGCTGGGGATTTTGCGTTGCGCCGTACGGCGGATGCCGACCTCACCGGCAACGAATTCGGTTTCGGCCGCGAGCTTTTCGCCGGCTTCCGGCAGTTGGTGAGCCGCGCCGATCATGGCGCCAGCGCTTTCGGCAACGCCTGACGGGATTCCTGTTCTGGAATGAAAAAGGGCGGCTCATGGCCGCCCTTTTTCGTACAGAAGTGGTGCCGCTACTTGACGGTGACTTCGACGCGCTCGCCGGCCTTGACGGTCGCCGTGCCTTCCTTCGTACCGTTGTCGGACGTATCGGCGACGATTGCATAATCACCAGCCGGCAGCGTGGTCTGGAACGCCGCGTCGTAATTGTAGCCGATCGACTTGCGGTTGCCGTTGATGTCCTTCTTCACATCAAAGATCTCGATCTTCGAAGCGCCGGGCGCCGTGATTGCCAGCACACCGGCATTCATGGCGACCTTCAGGTCGAGAAATTCGCCGGTTTTGACAGTGAAGGGCTGCTCGACATCGGCCAGTTGGACCGTCGCGATGACCACATAGTCATCCGGCGGCAGGTCGAAGGGGCTGTCAGGACCATAGGCATAGGTGACCTGCTCCCTGGTGCCATCGATCTTCTTCTTCGCCTTGAAGATCTTGAAGCCGACGCCCGAGCCATCGGCCTTGTCGCCGCCGGCGGTATAGTAGGCGTTGGCGACGACATGGCCGACACCAACGATCATGTCTTTCTCGACCGTCTGGCCAGCTGCCAACTTGATGGTCTCGGTGATCGAACCGCTGCCAAGCGTCACGGTCACTTTCTGATCGCCGGCAGGGAACACCGCTTTCGTGTCGCCATAGTAAGTCGGCGGCGAAGCAGCACCAGGATAGGCGACAACCACAGCCGCGCCGCTGGCGATATCGGCGCCCTGGCTCGGGCGGGGATGCAGGATCAGCGTGCCGGCATTCAACGTGAACAGCGGCTTCGCCACCTGGCCTTCCGCGATCTTGACCTTCTGCTCAGTCTTCGCTTCACCGTCACGAGCGACGATGATGTAGTCGCCCGGCTCCAGATTGGCCTTGTAAGCTCCATACTCGGTGGTGACATTGTCGCCGCGCGTACCGTCGGACTTCGCCTTGTAGACTTCCCAGGCATTGCCATCGGTAACGGGATCGCCGCCTTCGGCCAGCACGACGGTCGGGAGGAAGTTGAATTCGGGCTTTTCAGGCGCTGGCGCAGGGGCCGGTGCAGGCGCTGGTTCGGGTGCTGGGGCTGGCGCCGGTGCAGCCACCGTCTCGACAAGCGCTTCCTGCAGGGCCTTCTCGTCGGAAGCCTGGATATATTTGCCCCCGGTATTATCGGCGAGGCAAGCGATCTGCTTGCCTTCGTCGGCGGTCAGGCCGAAGCCGACCACGTCGGCCGTGAAGTCGACGCCGGATGCCTCGAGTTCCTTGCCAAGCGCGCAAGGATCGCCGCCGCAGGTCTCGAGCCCATCGGTGATGAGAACGACGGTGGCCTTGTCCTCGGTGTATTTCAACGCCTCGGCCGCCTGCTTGACGGCTGCCGTCAGCGGCGTCTTGCCGAGGAATTTCAGACTGTCGGCGGCAGCCGAGATCGCACTGGCCGAACCCGCCTGCGGCGGCACGATCAGCTGGATGTCATCGCAGCTGCCCTTCTCCCGATGGCCATAGGCCATGAAGCCGATTTCCTCATCGGTCGGGATCGACTGCAACACGGTCCTGAGCGACTCACGGGCGATCTCGAGCTTGGGCTTGCCGTCGATCTGAGCCCACATCGAGCCGGAAGCATCGAGAATGATGATGACGCGGTTGGCGGCAAAGCCAGCCGTCGTCATACAAAACAGGAGGATCGCCGCAGCGACGCTCCGTGCAAATCCCGCCATCTAAATCTCCTGAGTGAGCCCCTTGGTCCGCGAAAAGGAAGCTATTTGACGCCGCGTCAGGACACAAGCCCGGGAGTCGCCGTCAACAACCGGTTCAGGTTCAATAAGTCGTGCGGCGCTCTTCCGAGGGCGGCCGGCCAAATTGCAGCCGATAGCTCTGCGCGAAATAGGAGTGCGAGGTGAAGCCGGTGGCGATCGCCACGTCAAGGATCGGCATATTGGTCTGGCGCAGCAGTTCGCGCGCCCGCTCCAGCCGCAGCCGCATGTAGTAGCGGCCCGGCGTGACGGTGAGATGGCGCAGGAACAGGCGCTCCACCTGCCGCACCGACAATCCCGCCGACTTGGCCAGTTGCACCGCCGACAGCGGCTCGTCGAGATGATCGGCCATCAGTTCGACGATGCGCCGCAGCTTTTCGGATTTACCGGTCAGGTCGCGTTCAGGGCCGACGCGCTGGCGGTCGCCCGCCGAGCGGATGCGCTCATGCTGGAACTGATTGGCGACACCATTGGCCAGGCCCGAGCCAAAATCGCCGCGCACGATCTCCAGCATGAGGTCGATCGAGGTGGTGCCGCCGGCGCAGGTGTAACGCTTGCGGTCGATCTCGAAGACATTGCCGGTGCAGTTGATGTCCGGAAACCGCTCGACGAAGCCGGCGCGGTTCTCCCAATGGATGGTGCAGCGATAGCCCTCAAGCTGCCCGGCCTCGGCGAGCAGATAGGACCCGACCGACAGCGCGCCGAGCGCGTTGCCACGCCGGCCCCAGCTGCGCAGTGCCGCCAGCACTTTGCTCTTGCCGGGAAACTCCGTCGTCAGGCCAACCGAGACAAAGAGGATGTCGACCGGCGGCAGGTCGGCAACGCTGTAGTCGATCTTGAGAGGCAGGCCATTGGAGGCCATGACGGGATCGCCATCGGCCGAGACCGTGGTCCAGCCGTAGAAATCGCGGCCGAGCAGCCGGTTCGCCGAGCGGAATGTGTCGATCGCGGCGGCAAGCGAAAACATCGAAAACTTGTCGACCAGCAGGAAGGCGAATTGCCGGCCGCCTTGAACGGGGTCACTCATGACCGACCGTTCTACAGAAACAGGGGGGTTCGGCAAAGCTGGCGCTCTCAGAAGGAGGGCCGTTTCAATCCGGCCGCAAGGTAGGCTGAGGCTAACGTATTGGCCATCAGCATGGCAATGGTCATCGGCCCGACGCCGCCGGGAACCGGCGTGATGGCGCCAGCAGCCAAGGCCGCCTCGGCATAGGCGACATCGCCAACCAGGCGGGATTTGCCCTCGCCCTTCTCCGGCGCCGGAATGCGGTTGATGCCGACGTCGATGACGGTAGCGCCTGGTTTAACCCAATCACCCTTGATCATCTCAGGCCGTCCGACGGCAGCGACCAGGATATCGGCAGTGCGGGCCAGTGCCGGCAGATCCCTGGTCCGGCTGTGCGCGATGGTGACGGTGCAATTGGCCGCGAGCAGAAGATTGGCCATCGGCTTGCCAACAATGTTGGAGCGGCCAACGACAACCGCGTTGAGACCGGACAGGTCCTTGCCGCGCACGCGCTCGATCAGAAGCATCGACCCGGCTGGCGTGCAAGGAACGAACGCTGTCTCCAGTTCACCAGTGCCGAGCTTGCCGACATTGATGAAGTGGAAGCCGTCGACATCCTTCTCCGGCGCGATGGTCTGGATGATCTTGCCGGCGTCGATATGGGCCGGCAGCGGCAGTTGCACCAGGATGCCGTTAATGGCCGGGTCGGCATTGAGCGCGCCGATAATATCGAGCAATGCCTTTTCGGAGGTTTCGGCCGGCAGCGTGTGCTGAACCGAGTGAAAACCGCATTCCTTGGCGGTGCGGGATTTGGAGGCGACGTAGACCTGGCTCGCCGGATCCTCACCAACGATCACCACGGCGAGGCCTGGTTTTGCCTTGCCCTTCGCGACGAGTTCAGCCGTCAGTGCCTTGACCGTCCCCACCACGTCTTCGGCGACGCTTTTTCCGTCAATCACTTCGGCCATGAACCACCTTCAACAGCATATTGCTTCAGTGGCATTTTCACGAAAATTCGATCGGGCAATCCCGTCAAAACGCCGTCCCATGCCGCTAACTCGAAACCGGCGGCTTTTATTCGATGTTCAGAAATACCGGCGGCGCGCGCGGGTTTCGGTGAGTTCGCGGACCGCTTCACGGAATTCGCGCAGGCTGGCGCGGATTTCCTCGATCGGCGCCTGCTGTTCAGCGGTTTCCATGGCCTGCGGCGCCTGCGCCAACGGCGAATGAGTCGCCGTGGGCTGAGGCTCAGCCTGCAACGGATAGGTCGGCGGCGCGGGCTGAGGCGGATAAGGTACCTGCCCCGCCTGAGGCGCCGGCATGGGTTGCGGATAGGGATAGCCAGCCTGAGGTGGCATCTGCCAGGGCTGTACCTGCGGGTAGATCATAGGCTGTCCATAGGGATAAGTCCGCGGGCCCGAATACGGCCCAGATTGCGGCACCATATGCGGAGGCAGGGGCGGCTGCGGATATGGGGTGCCCGCGCCAGGCTGGAACGGAGGCGGCGGGAAAGCCGCCGGCTGTTGCGCAGCAAAACGAGCGTTCGGCTCCGGGTAGCCGGGATGTGCCTGATTTTCCGTCGGCCTCGTGCTGCCGGCGACAGAAGGCAAGACCCAGTCACTGGAGAGCGCGTCGCTTGAATCTTCCGAGTCCGGCTTGCGGGACACGGCCTTGCGCAGCGTCGACATCAACGAACCGATCCGGCCAGGCCCCTCAGGCGCAGTAGCCTGTGCAACAGGCGGTGGTGCTGGAGGCGGCGTCGGTGCCGCAGGCGGCATCGGCGCGACAGGTGGTGTCGGTCCGACAGGTGGCGGTGTTGGAACAGACGGGGCCGAGGCGAGCCGTTGTGGCGCCGCCACCGGCGGTGCCGCCTGATATGCCTTGTCCTCAAAAGGAGGCTGGCGCTTGTCCATTCCGGCGCTACGGCGCGACCGTGACGTCGCGGTCTCACGCAGGCTCTCGTAGGCACCGCGCATGGCGCCAAGGCCAACACCGGAGGCAAAGCCAAGCAGCAGGCCGGCAAGCGCCACCACCGCACGCGACGGCCCGTTTGGCTCGAGTGGAGGCTGAGCCGAGGTTATCACGTTGATGTTGGTGGTGTTGATGCCCGTTTGCTCGCCGGTCTCCTTGGCGCGCAGAAGATATTGCTCGTAGACAGAACGCTTGGCGGCCGCCTCGCGCTCCAGTTCCCGCAAGCTCACCAAATCGCTGTTGACGTCGCCGCTTTGGACCTTGGCCTGAGCCAGGCGCGAAGCGAGGTCCTGTTCGAGCTGCACCGCGCGCTTCAGGTCAACCTGCAGCGAGGAGCCAATACGGCGAAGTTCTCCGGCGATGCGCTCGCGCGCGCCATCAAGCTGGGCACTGAGCGCCTGGAATTCGGGATGACGCGGCCCAAGCCGGACAGCGGCACGATCGGCTTCCTGCTTCAGCGTCGCGTATTGCGAGCGCAGATCGCTCATGGTGTTCGAGTTGATCTCTTCAGGCAAGGTGCCATTGAGAACCGAATTGACGTCTAGCGAACGCGCCGAGGCCGCTCGCGCGTTGAGCTCCAGCGTGCGGGCACGCGCGACTGAAAGCTGTTCGTTGAGCTTCAGCATCTGGTCGTCGCTGATCAGGTGGCCCTGCGCGTCGACAAGGCCGTGCGTGGCCCGGAAATCCTCGACATTGCGCTCGGCCGCCTCAACACCCTTGCGCAAGTCATCGAGCTTGGACGTCAGTTCGGTCGTCGCGCGGCCGGCCATGTCGGACTGGTATTTGGCGGCTTCCTGCTGGAAGACAGTCCTCGTCGTGTTGGCAATGAGGGCCGACTTCTCGCCATTCTGGGTAGTCGCGCTGATGGAGATGACAAATGTCTTGCCCGTGCGCTCGACCGACAGGCTCTTGGCCAGACTGCCAACGGCCAATGCCTGGCGGCGAACCTCATCGGCGGCGCCCGGCCCATCATTGCGCGATAGTATCGAGCGGACCAGCGACATGACGCCGAGGCCGCCGGAACCCTGCCCGTTGAACTCCGGATCATCGACGAGATTGAGATTCTTGACGACCTGATCGAGAACCGTGCCTGACGTCAGCATCTTGATCCGGGTTTCGACCACGGCCAATGCGGCATCGGGTTGTCCCACGGGTTGGGTGAGATCGCGGTCGGAAAGCTTCAGGTCACCCGGCTCTATGACCAGCTCGGTCGTGGCCTCGTATTTCTTCGGCATCGATAGGGCTATGGCGATGCCGAGCGCGGCGCCCAGGATCGTCGTCGTCACGATCAGCGGCTTCGATCTGGCAATGCCACGGCCCACCAGCATCGGATCGATCAAGGGCTTCCATTGCTGGCCGTCAGTCCCATCACCAAAGGAAGCCTTTGCTTCGCCGGTTCGATGGGACTCTTGCCCTTGACGCGAGCCTGTTGTCTCCGCGGCAAGCGGCTCCGCCACAGGCATTGCTTGCGCATGGGGCGATGAAGCCGGTTCGGAACCAGCCTGATACGTGTCGGTGCCCGCGGAGTCCGAAAGCGTCGGGTTCGACCGCGCCTCGCGTTGGGAGCGGGCGAGACGATGTCGCGACGCGGCATCATCGTGCCACGACGGATCCGCGCGGTCTCCGATCGAAACTGGCGATGGTTCTTCCTCGCCGCGCACAGCCTGGCCGAGCGAGAGCAACGAACGCTCGCGCTTCCAGTCCTCTCGGTTTTCCCTGTCGACCATTGTCTTGGAGCGTGTCCCTGCCGGCTTGGGAACGGCGGTCGGCCATTCGTTAACCCACGCTAAACAAGCATAGGAAACAAAAAGTTAATTTTGGGGCATCGCAACTATAGTTTGCCTGTTTAACTGCCACCGGCACTGAGCATCCACAGGTTGAAAAACGGCACGTTAAGTTTTCCGGGCCTATGGTTCCCGCCAGGATATGACACAGGCCAATGACATACCGCAAAGGCGGCCCCTCGCCCGGATCGGCGGCTTTTTGGCCGAGCGACGGGGGCTGGTCCGCGACTATTTCTCGGCGATCAGCGGCGCCGGTGGCCGTCTGGTGTTCTCGCTGGCCTATTTCATCGTCCTGGCCAACACGCTGTCGATTACCGAGTTCGGCATGTTCGCCACCGCTTCGGCCGCCGGTGTAATGCTGTCGCGTATCCTCGCTTTTGGCTTCATCTCGGCCCTCTATCGCACCGCCACCATCCGGCCCAATCTGATCGGCACATTCACCGCCGGCTTCCTGATGCTCGGCCTGCTGTCGTTGCCGCTTTTGGCCGCGGCCTCGTTCGGCGTCTATCTGATCTTCTTTGCCAGCACGGTGCCGCTGTCGGTGTTCGCGGCCATCGTCTTTGCCGAGGCGCTTTTGTGGCGGCCGGTGGAGGTGGTGCTGATCGTCAACAACGGTCTCGGCAAATTCGGCCGCGCGGCCTTTCTGACAATCCTGGCAACGGCCCTGCGGGCGCTTGGTGCCGCATTCTTCATGTTCGCGGCGGAACGCAACGTAGGCGTCTGGTCCTGGTACTATATCGGCGCCAACGCCGCCTCGCTCATAATTGCCTTCGGATTTTTCTATCCGCGCCAGCGCCTGCGGCTGCGCACGGAGCTCTATCTGCGGCGGTTGGCTGATTCGCTCTACGTCGCCGGCGCCGAAGTGCTCTTCTATCTGCAGTCGGAGTTCGACAAGCTGCTGGTCCTGGCGATTGGCGGCCCGCATCTTGCCGGCATCTACGCCATCATCATGCGGCTGGTCGACCTGACAGCGATCCCGATCCGTACATTCTCGATGATGCTGGTGCAGCGGATGATGCGGGCTCCGGAAATGCTCTCGCGCTTGAAGGTCAAGAGCGGCATTGAAGGCGGCGTATTCGCGGTCTCGACGCTGGCGCTGATGGCGCTTGGCATCGTGCTGCATTTCTTCCCCAACGCGCTGGGCAAGAATGTGTCGGAGGCCGCCCCTCTGGTCGCGCTGGCGATCTGCGTTCCTGGGTTGCGAAACCTGGTCGAATACCAGGCCGAGCTTTTGTTCGCACGCGGCCAGACGCTGGTGCGGGCCGTCAATCTTGGCCTCCTGGCCGGGCTGAAGGCGCTGTTGCTGACCTATGTGCTCAAGACCATCCTGGACATACCCAGCATGGTGCTGTCGCTCAACGTCGTGTTCCTGATTTTGTATCTCGCCTCGACGCTGCTCACCTATTCGGCGATGCGAAAGCCGGCGAAGCCGTTCTAAAGTCTTTCTGAAGCAGATCTAGGCCTTCGAGGATTCGAGCCCGATCAGGCGGCGGATACGGCCAATATCAGTGCCGATGAATGACTGCATGCCGATCGCCACCTGTTCCGGAGCCATGGCAGCGACGAAGCTGCGGAATTCTTCATCCGACAGAGCCTTGCCCGTCCAATGAACGCGGCAGAACTCTTCCGAACCATGAAAATGGCCGGCGCCCTGCAACAGGTCGTCGACATAGCGGCCATAGATCATGCACTCGGAAAACCTGCGCGCCGACCCGATGACCTCGACCCAGTTGCGGCCATGAACCGTCTCGATCCGGGCGCACATTGCGTTCACGGTATCACGACGCCAGGCAATCAGCGTCGAAATATAGTCGTCAAGGGAAACCCGGGAGCCTTCGATGCCCAGCGCCGAGCCGGCGTTGCGCGACCAGATGCGATGCTCATCATGATCCTTCCGCGCCAGCACGCCGTCACGGCGAAACAGCCGCACCTTGCCATCGCGCCAGAAGGCGCTGCAAGCGAACGGCTTGAGGAAGGCGACATCGGAATCGCAAAAGATCAGCACATCTTCCGAAGCATGCGCGGCAATGGCTATGCGCCGCAGTTGCTGCACATGCCAGCCACGCAAGGGCTGCGTCTTCAGGCTGAGCCAGATGCGCCGGCGAAACAGGCTGAGCGGATCATCAAACGCATGCAGCCAGCGCGGCAACAATTCCCGCTCGTCGACGACGCTGCGGCGGGAATTCTGCAGCTGACGAAACAGCCTGAGATCGCGATGCTCGACCAGGATGTAATGATGAGCGGCACCGGTGACATGCCGGTCGAGGGTTTCGCACAGCAACCGGCAACGCTCGAAATCAGGCGCATAGCTTGCCGTCACCACCGCCGCGATCGGTGCCTGCCGAAGCGGGCCGGGGTCGATGACCGTGGCTGGCATGAACCGGCTGTTCACTCGACATCTCCGGTGGCTTCGCGCCTGCGCGACAGTTTCTGGCCGACGACGCGCCATAGGAACAAGGGATTGCCGACCACATAACGGCGCCAAAGGCGAGCCGGCTCAACCAGCAATCGGAAGAGCCATTCCAACCGCAGCTGACGCATCCACAGGGGTGCGCGTGGCACTGCGCCGCTCAGAAAATCAAGCAACGCGCCGACCGCGATCGGCAAAGTACAGTGATGGGCCTCTATGTGACGCGCGATCCACAGTTCCTGACGCGGTACTCCCATCGCAACAAGCAATACGTCGGGCCTCAGGCTGGCGATACGGTCGACGACGCTGGTTTCCTCCGAGCCGGAAAAGTAGCCGTCATGGATGACGACGAACCTGTGCTGCACGGCCAGCGCCGCCAGCTTGACCGAAGCAGCCTCGGCATTGACGCGCGTTGCGCCGAGAAGTCCCACCGTCAGCGGCCTTGTCGAGGCCTGCAGGAAAGCCGGGATAAAATCGGTGCCGTTGAGATTGTCCGGAAACGGCGCGCCATAGAGCAGCTTCGCCGCCAGATCGACACCGACGCCATCGGGCAAGATGAGGAAATCATCAAGCGCCTCGGCAAAGACCGGATCGGTATAGGCAATGTTGGCGTTGTGGGCGTTGAGGAAGCTAACCTTGGTAAAACGCCGTTCGTCGACCAAGCGAGTCAGCAAGGTGATCGCATCGTCCCAACGAATGGCGAGCACCGAGATGCCGAGGATCATCTTCAAGGTGTCAACTCCGAACACGGTGCGGGCGGTGTGCATGTTCATGCAGGCACCGCCTGGCTGACGGGAGCGAGTTTCTCGAGCCCAAGCCTGATCGCACCATCAAGTGCGCTCAACTGCTGGCTGCGAAACGCGCTGCCATCGACGTCATTGATAGTGTCGGCAGCAGCTTCGAGCGCCGCCGCGAAGGCGACCGGATCGTCCGTGACAACGCAATTGGACGGGCGGTGGCCGATGCCGCGCAACGAGCGGCTGGTTGCGACGGACGGCAGGCCGAGTTCGAACGTCTCGATCGTCTTCAACTGCACGCCGCTGCCGGCGGTGCTGATCAGGGGGATAACCGCGGCGCCGCGCACGAAGGCCTGTGCGTCCGGCACGCGCCCGACGAAGGTTACTCCTGGATGCGACGAAGTCACGCCAGATGGCATTCGGCCGGCGATCCTGATGCGGAAATCGGGCCGCAGATGCGGCACTACTTTCTCGAGGAACCAGTCAAGCCCGATGCGGTTCGGCTGCCATGTCCAGGTGCCGATCAGCGCCGCGTCGCAGTCGATGACGCGAGCAGCTTTCCGGGCCACCGCGCCGGTCACCAGCGGCAGAACCGCCGAACGATCGTCGGAGGCAACACCGAGTGCGGCGCGATCCTCCTCGGCCAGCGTGAAGACGAAACGGGCCCGGCTGCAGAGCCATTCTTCCATGGTCTTGAGCAGCCGCGCCTCGCGGCGAAACAGCAGGCGCTGAAAGATGCCGGCGGCGGCATCAGCGTTCTCCTGTGCGGAACGGTGTTCGACATTATGGGCGACGAAGATCGATGGCCGATCGCCAAAGAGTTTGTTGAAGGCCCCGGCGAACTGCACGGAATTCAAGACATAGCCGTCGAAGGGGCCGGCACGTTGGACGGCGGCAAGAACCGCGCTGTCGGAGACCACGCGCAACTTGACCGACGCGAAAGTCAGGCCGGACAGCATCGCCTTGGCGACCCAGGCAAGCCTTTGAAGCGATGAGGCATTTTCAGTGCGCACGTCGATCGCGCCCAGCACTATCGTGTGTTCAGGATCGGCGGCGGCCTTTCCCGGCCAGATGAAGCCAATGACCGTCACGCGCACGCCAGCGCGGCGCAGCGCAGCGATGATGGCCGCGTTGGCAATCTCGTAACCCGAGGCGAGATCACCATCGGGCACGATCGATGTGGCGAACAACAGATGCATCACACCTTTCCTGTGCCGTAGCGGCTACCAAACCGCGATGAACCCTTGATTAAGCGGGCATGACCGATGCCCGAAAGCGCACGGTTCACACGGCTCTTGTGAAAGGTGATTAACGAAACGTTGTCATCGTCGGTGCTATCAGAACCAACTCACCCCTGCGGTTGGACACGGATGCTCGCTTTGCCATCAGACGCCTCGATATCGATCGCTGGACGGTCCGCTGGACTTGTCCGCGAGGACATCGACGTTGTCGTTACGCTGCCGACCTTCAAGCGGCCGGAACAGCTGCTGGCGACGCTGGCATCCTTGCGGGCGCAGGCAACCACCAGACGCTTCGCGGTGATCGTCATGGAGAATGAGGCCGAGGCGCGCGCTGGCGCCGAGGCGGCGCTGCCACTGTTTGAGCGCGGCGAGATGCTTGGCCTGGTGATCATCGCGCATGAGCGCGGCAATTGCAGCGCCTATAATGCGGGCTGGCAGACAGCAATCGAGCAGTTTCCGAACTTTCGATACCTGCTGGTCATCGACGACGACGAAATCGCCGATCCGCTCTGGCTCGAACATATGTGCGGGGCCGCCGAAGCGCTTGGCGCCGATATTGTCGGGGGCCCACAACTGCCCGTTTTCGCCGATCCGGCTCACGCCAGATGGGCCGAGCATCCTGTCTTTGCGCCACCGTACCGGGAAACCGGCCGCGTGCCGGCACTTTACTCGTCCGGCAATCTGCTGGTCGGCCGCAATGTGCTGGTCGCCATGGGACCGCCCTTTCTCGACCTGAAATTCAACTTCATGGGCGGCGGCGATTCCGATTTCCTCAGCCGGTCAGCGCAACGCGGCTTCGTGCTCGGCTGGTGTGGGGAAGCAAAGGTACATGAGACGGTTCCGGCTCGGCGCGTCGAGACCGACTGGATCCGCGCCCGTAGCCTGCGCAACGGCGTGATTTCGACGCTGGTCGAGAAGAAGAAACGCGCCGGCACGCCGTTCGCCGGTGCCAGGGTGTTCGCGAAAAGCCTGGCGCTGCTGATTGCCTCACCGTTTCGAGGCGCTGCCCGACTGGCGCGCACAGGATCGCCAACGACGGCTCTTTACCCGATCCATGTAGCCCTCGGCCGCGTGATGGCCGAATTCGGATATGCCAATGAGCAGTACCGACAGCCTGAGAAGAACTGAGCGGGCGCCGCTCAGCGCCGCGTTCACGCGCGACGGCATCGCGACGGCGATCGCCGCCTTGCTGTTCACCGTCATCCTGGTGTCCTTCCGGCCCTTCCAGCCTGCCGGCGCCGAATTGACCGGGGACGGCGGCGACATTGTCAACCAGCTTGGTTTCGGCTCGCTCGGCGCTATTTCGGTCTTCTCGCTGATGGCCTTTGCAAATCCCCGCGTCGTGCGCTCGCTGCTCAGCCCGTCCTGGATGCTGATGCTCAGCTTCTTCATGCTCTCGGTGGTGATGGCGACCGATCCGCCCTCGGCGGCGCGCGCGGCCTCTTTCACGCTGATCGGCATCCTGACGATTGCGGCGGTGCTGGCGCTTCCGCGCGACGCCGAGGCGTTCTCAAAGGTCATTATCTTCACCATCGTGGTGGTGTTGGGCCTGTCCTATATCGGCCTTATCGTTTTTCCACACGAAGCCCTGCACACCGCCGATTCGCAGGAACCGGAACATGCCGGCCTGTGGCGTGGTGTCTTCACCCACAAAAACATCGCCGGCCCGATCATGGCGTGTTTCAGCTTTGCCGGGCTCTATCTGTTCCGGCGCGGACAACGGCTGTGGGGAGCGGGAATACTTTGCGCGGCGCTGATCTTCATGCTGCACACCGGCTCCAAGACGACTGTCGGACTGGTGCCGTTCTCAATCATGATCGTGGTGTTTCCGAGCCTCATCGGCATGCGGGTCGGCACGCCGATCCTGTTTGCGCTGGCGATCATCGCCACGGCGGTCGGCACGCTCGGAATCGTCTTCCTGCCCCCAGTGAAACATCTGGCGGCGATCTATTTCCCCGGCATGACTTACACCGGCCGAACGACGCTGTGGGAGTTCTCCGGCGATATGCTGGCGAAGCGGCCGTGGACCGGCTACGGCTATGAAAGCTTCTGGGGAACACCGCTGCTGACGAGCCAGGATCAGCCTTTCGACCGCGCCTGGGATATCCGCACCATCGTGCATGGCCATGACGGCTATCTCGATATCGCCGTGCTGATGGGCATTCCCGCATTGTGCGTGGCTGTCTACACGTTCCTTATCGCACCGCTGCGCGACTACATGCGTATTCCGCTGCGCAAGGAGAACATCTATCTCGGCGACTTCTACATGATGGTGGTGCTGTTCGCCGCGCTGAACGCTTTCCTCGAAAGTTTCTTCTTCCATCGTGGCGACCCGGTCTGGCTGTTCTTCGTGCTCGGCGTGCTTGGCTTGAGACAGGTGTCGTTACGGCCAATTCCGGTTCGCGATCCTTCCCGTCCATCCTGACGGGGCTTCCCCAGCGTGGCCTGAGTGTTTATGGAAAGCTTCCTTCGGAGGGGTTTCCAATGACGATCAAGCTTGTTCTCGCCGGTTGCGGCAATATGGGTTACGCCATGCTCTCGGGCTGGCTGAAAGCCGGCAAGCTCGTGCCGTCGGCGGTTTTCGTCGTCGAGCCCAACGCTGAACTGCGCCAGCGGGCGGCGGCTCTTGGTTGCGGCTCGGCCGTCGATGCCGGTGGCATTCCTGCCGACGCCGTGCCCGATCTCGTCGTCGTCGCTGTGAAGCCGCAAGTGATCCGCGATGTAACCGCCTCCTACAAGCGTTTCAGCGATGGCCGCACTACCTTTGTCAGCATCGCCGCCGGTACGCCTGTTGCCACATTCGAGGAAATCCTTGGCGGTCGCGCGCCGGTCATGCGCTGCATGCCCAACACGCCCGCCGCCATCGGCAAGGGCATGATGGTGCTGTTTTCCAACAGTCTGGTTTCCGACGACACCAAACGTTTCGTCGCCGACCTCTTGTCGGCAAGCGGCGAGGTGACAACGATCGCAGACGAGGGCCTGATGGATGCGGTGACGGCGGTGTCCGGATCGGGGCCCGCCTATATCTTCCATTTCATCGAAGCGCTGACGGTCGCAGCCGAGAAGGCCGGCCTGCCGATTGAGACCGCGAAGCTCTTGGCCATGCAGACGGTTTATGGCGCGGCATCGCTGGCCGCCGAAAGCCGCGAGGAGCCGGGCGTGCTGCGCCAGCAGGTGACCAGCCCCAACGGCACCACGGCAGCGGCCCTTGGCGTTCTGATGGGCGAAGACCGGTTGACCAATCTGCTCACCCAAGCGGTCGAGGCCGCACGGCTGCGTTCGATCGAACTGGGGAAGTAGTCCGGGCCCGGCTACGCCAGATCAGTGCGGGAAAAGTCATTTCCCTTGTAGAGCAAGGGCATTCTCCGGCTTTTCGCGCAGGCGTAGGACAAGCAATCGGCGAGCTTGAGCTGCGCCGGATGCCCTCGCCCCTTGCCATAGTCTGAAAAGGCCTGGATCGCGAGCTTGGCTTCGCCGCCTTCGATCGGGACAATCTCAATTTCGGCCTCGCGCAGGAACGCCTCTATCGCCGCTTGCGCGACAAGTGGTTCGACGGCGAGCATGGTGGAGAGGCGCATCGTCGCTTCAAGCACCACCAGTGCGGAGGTGATCCTTGCGGGTGCTGCCTCGATGCGGTCGCTCCACTCGGCGGCATCCTCTTCTCCCGAGAGAATCGCGACAACCACCGAAGTGTCGATAAACATCAGGAGTGGCCCCACATGCCGTCGATCTCGTCCTTGCTGACAGCCCGGCCGCCCTGGCCAGCCATAGTGCTGATATCCTTGGCAATGGCAGCGAGGCGCTCCGAGAGCGGAATGCGTCCGCTCTCGCGTTTCAACTCGGATTCTAACGCTTCGATAACCGCTTCAGTCATCGAGATGTTGCGCTTGGCAGCAAGCCGCTGCGCCAGCGCGCGGGCGCGCGGATCCCTGATCTGAAGGTTCATTTCACCGACCCTCGTTTCGTCCGTCAATACAATATAGTGCATTTGTCATGACGGCGCCATGAGGGCCTATTTTCCGTAGAGCATCTCGTCCTGGAGCCGACGCAGCGCGAACAGCCGCGTCGATTGGTCCGGCGAGGCATTCTCAGCAGTCAGCAATGCACCTTTCCTGACCGGCTTCAGCACCTTGCCGCCTTCGAGCAGGCCGACCGGCAGGGCGCGCTGGGCCCGGGCTTCGCCAACGGTCATGGTCCACGAGCGATAACAGGTTTCGCCAATGGCATCGAACGTCTCGCCCGCGGCGAGATCACGCTTGGCGACCGCGCAGACCTCGGCAACTGGCTGCGGCAACGGCACCATGTCTGGTTTGCCGAAAAGCATGATCCGGGCAGCGGTCAGCGGCACTTCCAGCGATGTCAGATGATACGGCCGGAACAGGCTGTAATAGGGACCGTGGCCGATGTGGAGATCGTCCATACGCTCGATGATGCGCGGATGCGTTGCCTCGACAATGACGAAGACACCGGGCGCCACGCCCTTGCCTATGGTGTAGTCGACAACGCCCTTCTTCAACAGCAGGCCGCCATCCTCGCGCGGGATCAGCACCTTGACCAGGTCGTCGCGGTCGGCCTTCGGGCCGTGCATGCCGGGGACATCCGGCACCAGGCCGGTGGCGTTGGCGATGGCGCACATCTCGACCATGGTCTTGGAACCATCGACGAACTCGACCAGCATGCGCGGGTTCATTTTGCGGCGAAGGGCTTCCGCGCGATAGTCGTCGGGTACGGCGTCATGATTCAGCGGGTTGTTCTTGCCCTTGCCGGCCGAGACGATGGTGAGGCCAAGCGCGGAGGCGAATTCGATCAGTTCCATGCAGCTTGATGGCTCGTCGCCGGCTCCGACCGAATAGACGACGCCAAGGCGGTCGGCCTGCTGCTTCAGGTAGCAGCCAATGGTGACGTCGGCCTCGACATTCATCATCACCAGATGCTTGCCGTGCTCCATCGCCATAAGGTCGAAATCGGCGGCGACACCCGGCTTTCCGGTGGCGTCAATGACGACGTCGATCAGCGGGTTGGTGACCAGCATCTCGTTCGAGGTGATGGCGATCTTGCCGCTCTCGATCGCGGCAGTGACTTTCGAAGCGCTGTCCGCCTCTATCGCCATCGCCTCGTCGCCATAGGCGATGCGGATGGCGTCACGCGCCGTATGCGGCCGCCGCGTCGAGACGGCACAGACCGAAATGCCCGGCATCAGCATGCCTTGCGTCACCAGATCGGTGCCCATCTCGCCGGAGCCGATCACGCCGATGCGCACTGGACGGCCCTCGGCTGCGCGTTGGGCGAGATCGCGGGCAAGGCCGGTCAGTGCGACATTGGTCATGCAGGGATGTCCATGCTTCTTGATTTGAGGCGGCAATAGCAGGGAACCGGCCCCGAAGCCACGTCGATCACATCGCGCGGCTCAAACCGCACTGCTTCGGACGTGACCTCAAACCACCCTGACATAGCTCGTCATTCCTGATTTCTGATGCTCGATGATGTGGCAGTGCAGCAGCCAGTCACCGGGATTGTCGGCGACGAAGGCCAGGCTCACTTTCTCATTGGGCTGGACGAGATAGGTGTCCGAGATCAGGGGCAGAACCGGCCGCGTCGACGACGCAAGCACCTTGAAGCTCATGCCATGCAGATGGATCGGATGCGACTGCGAGGTCAGGTTTTCCATGTCGATGACATAGCTCTTGCCAAGCTTCAACTCGGCCAGCGGCGCGGTTGGATCCTTGGTGTCGCCAGGCCACGGCACCTTGTTGATGGCCCAGAAGCTGTAGCCTAGCGAGCCGCAGATGCCATCGCTCGGGACGTTTTCCGCCGTGGCGCTCAGCACCAGCGAAATATGCTCGGCGGCGGCGAGGTCCGCCTCTTTCACTGGATTGGCCTCCAGCGGCGCAAGATCGCGACTGTCCCGTTTGAGTGAGCTTCCGGCCGAACGCAAGGTAGCCAGAACCTTGGGCTTGGTGCCCCTGACGTCACGCAAGCTGACGACCACCCCCTCGTCGTCGGGCATGCGTATCACCAGTTCCATCCGCTGGCCGGGTCCAAGCAGCAGGCCATCGGGTGCGAAACGCGCAGGTACCGGATTGCCGTCCAGAGCGATGACCGTGGCTTCGGCACCATCGACGCGAAAGGCATAGATCCGGGTGACGTCTGTTATCGCCACCCGCAACCGCACCAGCCCGCCGGCCGGCGCATCATATTGTGGCTGATCGAGCCAGTTGGCGCTGCGCACCGTGCCGTAGGTGCCGGTTCTCGCCGCATCGCGCGGGCGGAACTGGCCGATGAACTGGCCGTCGTCGCCAAGGCGCCAGTCGCGCAAATTGATGACAACCTCGGAATCGAATTGCGGATCGCCCGGGCTCTCCACCACGATCACGCCTGTCAGGCCGTGGCCCATCTGCTCCAGCGTGTTGCAATGGGGGTGGTACCAGAAAGTGCCGGCGTCTGGCGGGGTGAATGCGTAGTCGAAATGGTCGCCGGTATAGACATAGGGCTGAACCAGAAACGGCACGCCGTCCATCTTGTTTGGGACGCGAATGCCGTGCCAGTGGATCGTCGTTGGGTCGTCGATGGCGTTGACAAGCCGGGCCACGAAGGGCTCGCCTTTTTTCATCCTGAGCACCGGCGGCATGCCGGCATTGCCATAGGTCAGCACATCCCTGGTCTGGCTGCCGTCCATCAGTTGCGCCTGGATTTTGGCCGTCTGCAAGATGACCGGCTCAGGCCCAGCGGCAGCCCAGCCGCCCAGCCTGCCCATGGCCGCGAGCCCGACGCCACTCGCGCCGGCAACCGCGGCCGTTTTCAAAAGTCTGCGGCGTGTGAATAGGGCCATGATGCGCTCCAACGGAAAAGCTGACTGTCTCCCGCAGCTTTCGATGTATTAGCCGCATCATCGCCCTTTTGCCAACGAGGCCGATAGCCGATGGCCATTTTTATGGCTTTTCAGTGCAACTCGGCCAGCAAAGCCTGTGCCTCGGCAAGGTTCTTGATCGAGCCGGCGGCGAGGTCATCCATCTTGCGCTCCTTGAAGATGGCGAGCGCGTCCTGGCAGGCAGCGATTGCCTCCTCCGCCATTGCCTTTTGCTTGCGGGCAGTGCCGAGGTCAGTCAGCACGTCGCACAGGCTGTCCTCGGTGAAGGCGACGGCCGGCACCGCATTGATCTTCCTCTGCACGGCGATCGCCTCGCGCAGGATCGGCACCGCCTCCTCGAAGCGGGCGACATTGTTTTCGGTGCGGCCGGCCATCGTCAGGGCATAGCCGACCTCGTTCTGCAGGTTCGCCCAGCGGTCGGGGTCGCGGTCGCGGCCGACCGCGTCAGCCAGTGCCCGATTGACGGCGGCCGCCTCGTTGTACACGGCGGCGGAAGGTTCCCGCGCGGCGATCATGCTCAACACATTGGCCAGGCTCGCCTGGGTGGTCGACCAGGCCTCGGGATCGCGGGCCCGCGTGCGGACCATGCCAAGGCCGCGGTAAATCGAGGCGGCACGCCGCAGCCTGCTGACATCGTTCGTCCAGTAGCCGAGGCTCGACAGGCCGCTGGCGAGATTGTTCTGGTTGTTCTGCCAGACGGGCAGCGCGTTCTCGCGTGTCACCACGGTGAGTGCTGCATCATAAGCGGCGACCGATCGGCTCAACAGCTCGGTATTCTTGCCGTCGGCGGCCACCAGCAAGGCGTTGCCGATGTCGCCCTTTGTCCTTGCCCATTGCGTGCGATCGGCAAAACCATCGTAGACCCGCGCTGCCGTTTCGAAACTGCTGACCGCATCGCTGTAGAAAGCCGCGTCGCCGGTCACCTGACCCTGGCTATAGCGCGTGAACCCGATGTCGTAGTTGATGTTTGCCCATTCCTCCGCATCGGTGTCCCTGGAATAGGCGGGCAGCGACGCCTCAAGCGTGTCGGCCGCCTCGGCCAGCATGGCGGCATTCGACGTATCGATCCCCAGGCTCAAGAGGGTCTGGCCAAGCACGCGCCGCGTCTGACCGGTCTGGCTGACATCGCCGCCAGCCACCTGGACCTGCAAGGCCGCCTTTAGCGCGTCGACGGACCGCTGCAGCAACTGATCGTCGGTGGCCAGTTTGCCGGCCATCATCAATGCATAGCCAAGCCGGAACTCCGTCTTGACCCAGTCGGCCGGATCGCTCTCGCGGGTACGGACCTTAAGCACCTGATCATAGGTGTCGACCGCCTGCCTCAAGATCGCTATGTCCTGCGCGCGGTCACCCCAGGTCGACAGCGTGCCAGCAAGGCCGTGCCCGGCCCTGGCGAAATCCAACGGCGCGGCAGTGGCGGTGTAGACCTCCAGCGCCTGACGATAGGCACTTGCCGACTGCTCGAAATAGCCGGTTCCGGTGTCGCGGTCGCCAAGCGTTGCGTAGACGGAGCCCAGGTTCTGCTGCAGCGAGGCCCAGTCGAGCGGCAGTTTTTCACGCGGATATTCCGAAAGCGCCGCCTGATAGGCGGTGGCAGCCTGCAACATGAGCTCCTTGCTGTCCTGCCTGGCGCCAAGGCGCTGCAAGGCATTGCCGAGGGTCAGTTGGCCGTTGGCCCAGCTCGCCGGCGCATGTTCGCGTGTCCACACCGAGAGCGCCGCTTGCGCCGCGTCCCGCGCCTGCCCGAGCGTCGCGGTGTCGCCGTTGATCTCGCCGATCGATTCCAGCGCCGAGCTCATATTGTTCTGAATCGTCGCCCATTGCGCCGGCGCGCGTTCCCGCGTCATTTCCCCGGTCGCTGCCTGATAGGCCGTGACCGACTGCTGAAGCGTCGCCACATCCTTCTCGCGTTCGCCGAGGCGAAACAGCGACGCGCCGAGGTTGACCTGGCTCAGCGCCCAGTCGAGCGGCACGCGGTCCCTGCTGTATTCGGTCAGTGCGGCGCGATGCGCATCGATGGAAGCGCGGAAACTGTCGGTCGTCGCCTGACGTTCGCCAAGCTCCGACAGCACGATGCCGAGATTGTTCTCAGTCGCCGCCCATTCCAGCGGGCGCTTCTTCGAGCCTTGTACTTCAAGCGCCGAACGGAAGGCCGCGACTGCCTTTTCCAGCAGTGCTGTGCCGCTCTCGCGCTGGCCGAGGCGCCAGTAGACAGTGCCGAGATTGCCATAGGTCGAGGCCCAGTCATCCGGCAGGGCGTCGCGCGTGTAGGCGGTCAGGGCCTGCTCATAGGAGGCTGCTGCCTTGTCGAGATTTTCGCGGCCCGCCTCGCGTTCACCCAGCGTCGACAGCGTGGCCGCGAGATTGTTTTGCGTGGCTGCCCATTGCCTCGGGCTCTTTTCGCTGGAGATGTACGTCAGGCTCTTTTCATAGGCTGCGACGGCCTGAACCAGAAACGAATTGTCACCCGAGAACGAGCCTTGCTCGGACAATGCGTTGGCTTCGGCGGCCTTGTAGAACCAGGCATCGCCGTCATCCCATTTCTCGGCCTGTTCATAGGCCTTGGCGTAATCGCGGGCTGCCTCCTGGTAGCTGAACGAGATTTCGTAGGTTTTCGCGCTGTTGGCGAAAACCTGAGCGAATTCGAGCCGGCGTGCCTTGAGATCCGCCTCGGTCTGATCGACGGTCTTGCTGAGTTCCCCAACCCGGGCCTTGGCCTGCTCGTGGAATTTCTTGGCGGCGTCGAGCGCGCCTTCCTGCATCGCCTGTTCAGCCAGTTTCGACAGCCGCACGATCTCGGGATCCTGGCTTTTCAGCGTCGCCTGTTCGGCGAGGACCTGTTTCAGCCGCTCGGTTTGGCCGCGCAGCAGTTTGTCGAGTTCGGCCGGGTCCTTCGGCGTACCGGTGCCTAGCGTGTTCAGCATCGCATAGAGCGCGTCCATCGGCACGCCGCCGTTGCGTGAGATCGATTCGATCTGACGGCGTTCCGGGTCGGGCAACGCCGAGATGGTGACCAGAAGCCGGCGGCGTTCGGTGAGGATTTCACCCGCCTCGCCCTTTGGCGCTTCGGGCGCCACGCCAAAATAGAGCAACCGGCGCAAGCTCTCGTTGACCCATGGCCGTTGCTGGCCACCGGTCTTGAGATAGACCTCTTCGCCGATCATGCGCAGCACGGTGCCGAATTCCTCGCCGCCCATCGTGTCGAGATGGCGCAGGATCGCCGCTGCATAGGGGCTGTTGCTGTCGGCGGGACCATCGAGCGCGACTTTGCCGGGTTCGGCAGCAAAGCCGATGACCTGGCCGAGGCTGTCATCGGTAGACCCGTTGGCCGGGCTGCTCGCCTTCAATGCAACGACGCTGCGCGTTTCACCAAGACCACCAGCGCCGATCGGCTTGCCATCATCGCCGGGCGCCAGTTTTAGCAATGTACCCGGCGGGAACGGGTCGTTGCGGCAAGCGTCGAGCAGGACGATGGTGACCGGCACCTTGGCCTTCAGTTCGGTCAGGATCGACGATAGCGGCACCAGCTTTTCACCGGCATCGTCAAGCGCGGAAATGTCGGCATCGACAGGCACCAGGAAATTCTCGCCACCAGCTTCGATGCCATGACCTGAATAGTAGATGATGGCGACATCGGCGCCCTCGGCGTCGTCGACGAAGCTCTCGAGGTCGCGTTTCAGCTTGCGCGCGTCACGGTTGGTGGCGACGTCAGTCTGGAAGCCGAGCTTGTCGAACATTTCCTCGATGGCACGGGCGTCGTTTTCGGGATTGGGCAATTTGCCGACATGTTTGTAGTCGGACTGGCCGATGATGAGGGCGACGCCCTTCAACTCCTTTGGCGCTTCGGCCATGGCCGGTGCCATCACGCACAGGCACAGTACAAGCGCCACGGCAAATGCCCGGCCCGTGCGTCTACCCGCGTTGATCGCCCACCTCAATCGCATTGCCAGCCCTAACCCCGATGCCGACTTTACCTCTGGACATGGCATCATCATGGCCGACCCATGGCAAGGGCTGGGGCAAGCGGTGTTCTTGTCGTGAGGGCCCCCGGCTGGCTTTCACATCGTGACCGGCTAATCTCGCTGACGAGGAACATTTCAAGGGAGGTCGTAATGTCGGAAACCACGCCAAAGTTTGACCTGGACGGCAAGGTGGTGCTGGTCACCGGCGCGTCGCGTGGCATTGGCCGCGCCTGCGCATTGGCTTGCGCCGGCTCCGGTGCCGACATGATCGTCGGCGTGCGCAAGGCCAACGACGGGAGAGAGCTTGTCGCCGAGATCGAACGCATGGGCAGGCGAGCGCTCGCGGTCGAGATGGACCTGACCAATCTGAAGACGGTGCGGGCGGCGGTCACCGAGGCCCACACGGCCTTCGGCCGCATCGACGTGCTGGTCAACAATGTCGGTCTCGGGCCTGAAAACCTGGCCGAGGATGTGAAGGAAGAGGATTTCGACCTCACCGTCGACGTCAACCTGAAGGGCACGTTCTTCACCACCCAGGCAGTCGGGAAATTGATGATCGCGCGGAAATCCGGACGCATCATCAACATGAGTTCACAGGCCGGCAGCGTGACCTTGAAGGGCGAAGCCATCTACTGCATGTCGAAGGCCGCGATCAATCACCTGACCCGCTGCCTCGCGGCGGAATGGGCGCAGCACAAGATCACCGTCAACAGCGTCGCACCGACCTTCATCTGGACCGACGGCACGCGGCCCTCCCTCGCCAATCCCGAATTTCATGCGCATGTGCTCGGCCATATCCCACTCGGCCGCATCGGCGATCCGATCGATGTGGCGGGCACCGTGGTGTTCCTGGCTTCACCGGCAGCGTCGATGATCACCGGCGCCAACATTCTTGTCGACGGCGGCTGGTCTGTGGCCTGAGACGATAGCCGCTCGCCCTGCGATCCGCGCTTTTACACAGCCAATTCCGGCCTTTGCGAGCGGGATATCTTTGGCACAAAGATTGCCAATTGACATTTCCGTGATCAGCCATTCTAAAACATTCGTTCGCCGACAAAGGCAAATGTTCACCAAGCGATAGAATTGGTCAGCGTTTCAGCCCGCATCGACAACACCGGGAGCGCTTCGGCTGCGGAGGGCAGCAGAAGCTGAAATGAGGTCAAGGGAGCGTCGAGCGCGGCATAGCCATGACCGCGATGCTCCAGGGGAGGCATAATGGACACTATTCTCGCTGGCTTAAAAGGAGCCATCGATACGCTCGGCGCAACGATCCTGCTGCCGATCGTCATCTTCATCATCGCCGTGGTTCTGGGAGCCAAGGTCAGCAAGGCGTTTCGCGCCGCCGTCACCATCGGGGTCGCCTTCATCGGTATCAACCTGGTGCTCGGCCTCATGTTCACGTCGATCGGCGACGTCGCCAAGGCAATCGTCACCAACACCGGAATTCACCGCGATATCATCGATGTCGGCTGGCCGTCCGCGGCGGCAATCGCCTTTGGCTCGTCGGTCGGCCTCTGGGTCATCCCGGTCGGCATCCTGGTCAACATCGTGCTGTTGCTGACACGCATGACACGCACGCTCAATGTCGACGTGTGGAATTTCTGGCACTTCGCTTTTGTCGGCTCGCTGGTCGTTGCCGCTACCGACAACCTGGCCTACGGCATCGCCGTTGCAGCACTTGTCGCCGCCCTGTCATTGCTTTTCGCCGACTGGTCGGCACGCGCCGTGCAGCAGTTCTACGGCGTACCGGGCATTTCCGTGCCGCATCTCGCCTCGGCGCAGATCCTGCCGATCGCCATCGTGCTCAATTGGATCATGGACCGCATTCCCGGCATCAACCGGATCAACATCAACACCGAGACCATCGAGCGCCGCTTCGGCGTGTTCGGCGAACCGGTGGTGCTGGGTCTCATCATCGGTCTCGTGCTCGGTGCGATCGCTTTCTACAACGCGGGTGACCTCAGCGTGGTGCTGGCAAAGGTGCTGGGCACCGGCATGACGCTGGCCGCCGTGATGCTGCTCCTGCCGCGCATGGTGAAGATCCTGATGGAAGGCCTGCTGCCGGTTTCCGACGCGGCGCAGGAGTTCGTGCGCAAGCGCACCGGCGACCGCGAGCTTCTCGTCGGTCTCGATTCCGCGATCCTGATCGGCCATCCGGCCGCGATCTCGTCGTCGCTGATCCTGGTGCCGATCGCGATCATCCTGTCCATCATCCTGCCGGGCAACCGCGTCATCCTGTTCGCCGATCTCGCGGTCATCCCCTTCATCGTCGCCATGACCGCACCACTGGTCAAAGGCAACGTGTTCCGCATGGTGGTGATCGGCACGGTGACGCTCGCGATCGGCTTCTATGTCGCCAATGCGCTCGCGCCGCTGTTCACCAGTGCCGCCGTCGCCTCGGGCTTCAAGCTGCCGGCGGATGCCCTGCAGATCACCTCGGTCGTCGATGGCTTCCTGTGGGTGCCCTATGTCGTCATCGAGGCGATCCAGGGGCTTGGGCTCGTCGGCATCATTGTCATCGCGGTGGTCATCGCCGCGCTGTTCGTTCTCTACCGCCGCAATCCGCTCGGCTGGGAACGGGCGGCGGGCGCCGAGGACGAGCCAGCCGAAGGCTCGGCTTGACCTCAGCGCGCCTTGAACTGGAAACGATCGTGCGCCCTTTCGGGGCGCACGATTTTATGAACGGAGCACGATATGTCTGATGGACTCATGCATCTCCTGGATCCCGAAGCCATCGTGCTCGGATCCGATGCATCGACCAATGAGGAGATCATCCGCATCCTGGCCGGCAAACTGGAGACGCTGGGCTACGTCAAGAGTTCCTACGCCGACGCGGTCGTGCGCCGCGAAATGGCCCTTCCAACCGGCTTGCCGCTGGAGCGTCCCGACAATGTCGCGGTGCCGCACACCGACCCTGAACATGTGCTGAAGCCCGGGATCGCCCTTGGCACTTTGAAGAAACCGGTCATCTTCGCCAATATGGAAGACCCGGACGAAAGCCTGCCGGTCGGCTTCGTGTTCCTGCTTGCGATCAACGACAAGGACAAGCAGATTGACGCGCTGCAGATGGTCATGGCCACCATCCAGAATTCCGAAGCGCTCGATGGCCTGAGGACTGCCAGGACACTCGACGACGTGCGCGCCTTACTCGGCTGAACAAGGAGAACGGATATGTCTCGACAGAAAACAATTCTCTTTGCCTGCGGCACCGGCATCGCCACTTCGACGGCCGTCAATGTCGCCGTCACCGAGGCAATGAAAAAGCGCGGGCTGACCTTCAATGCCCAGCAGTCGAAGGCAACCGAGGTGCCAAGCCTGGCTGACAATGTCGACTTCATCGTCGCCACCACCCCGATCTCCGCCTCGGTGACCAAGCCGGTCATCAAGGGCCTCGCCTTTCTCACCGGCATCGGCAAGGACAAGGTGCTGGACGAGATCGAGGCGCTGTTGCGCAAGTAGCAGGGGCGAGTTGGAGCGGCGACACGATGCCCGCCCAACTCTTGCCGCATCCGGCCTCAACCAGACTATTTGAAGCTGGCCATGGGCAGGAATTTCACTGCCGATCCCGTGAACCGGCGATGGTCGGATGGCTCTCGTTTCGCCCTGAACCCGTCGAGATAGACCTGCTCCGGAGCCGTGCGAATGAAATGAGCGGCAATTACCGGCGCCCTCACCGATCCGTTTGCGCCAGTGGTGCCGCGATCTGCTGCGGCCGGCGCCTTGGCTGAGCGCAATGGTGCGGGCCGCGCCACCGCGGCGGTCACCAGTCCATCGCCGCGTGGCTTGACACGGTCGGCCTTAGGGCTGGCCCCGACGGGACCTTCCGATTTCGGTACAGGGGCCGCGAGCGGCTTGACGGCGAGCCGGCTCTGGTCATCAGGGCGGTTCATGGCCAGCAACGCGCCGATCGCGTCTTCGGATTTGGCCGTCTCCGGCTGAGTCGCCTGATTTGCCGGCCGCCAAGTGGGCAATGGGATGTTGAGCGCCACGATGTCTTGAGTGACGGTTGCGGGAGCGGCGTCAGCCTTGCCGGGAGGAGCTTCTGTGGCCGCCAGTTCGGCCGGCCTTGGAGGCGCGCTGGCGACCGCGAACGGCACGGTTTCGAGAGCAGCGACACTTGCCGCGCGCTCAGGACGCGGGGCGAAGGCCGGCAGCGGCACTGCGCGTGGCGCCAGCGCCGCGACGATCGCGTCGGGTGTCTGCGTCTTCTGTGCGGCTGGTTCTTCGCCCGGGCTACCGGAAACCATCGGGATATCAGCGCGTTGGGCATCCTGCGGCGCTACGACAGTGATGCCTTGGCCAACCGGCTTGGGTTCAACCGACTTGGGTTCAACAGACTTGACCGGCTTGCGGGGCGCCGGCACCGCCGCCGCGACCTTCACCGTATCGTCCGCTTCGTCCTCGTCGCGTCCGCCGAACAGGGTTGCCAGCAGACCGCGCGACTTGCCTTGGCCGGCATCGGTGCCTGCCACCTCGATGTTCGGCGTGCCGGCGGCCTTGCGCGATTTATAGGCGACAAGCGCCTGGTCGTAGCCAGGCAACGGCTTGCCGTCGCTCGGCACGTGCAGCGTCTTGCCGTTCGGGAAGACCCTGGCGAGTTCCTGCCGGCTGATGCCCGGCCAGTGGCGCACATTGCCGACATCCATGTGTATGAAGGGTGAACCGGACGTCGGGTAATAGCCCACGCCGCCGCCCTGCATCCTGAGGCCGATGTCGCGCAGCTTCTTCAGCGGCACGTCGGGCAAGAAGAAGTCCATCGCACGGCCAACCATGTGCTGGCTTTCACGGGCGACGCCCTTCGAGCGGCTGCGCAGCATGGCGTTGGTCGTCGGCGAGCGATAGCCGCTGACCACGTTGATGTAGCCTGTCGAACCGCTGGCTCGATAGGCCTGCCAGACGAGGTCGAGCAGGCGTGGATCCATTTTGGTCGGCTCGTTGCGGCGCCAGTCGCGCAGCATGATGTTGATCTTCTTCAGTCCGGCCTGGTCATAGCGGCCGTTGCGCTTGAAGACGATCTCGGCCTTCTCGCCAGTGTGGAGATGCTGGATCTTCAGCGTGCGAGTCTCGGCGAACGCTGATGTGACGCACATGCAAAGCAGCGCGACCATGGCAGCCGGCAAGCGTGCCCAACGATGGGAGGCGCGGGACGCGTTTTGCTTGCTTTCAATCACGTTCATGCCTTGCACATTGTTTTTGTTTCGGGCGATTTGACGTCGCCGCCAAGAAAAAATGTCTTTTTTGGCGCACCCAAACCCCACAAGGCATCGAACTTGCCATCGGCAGGTGGCACCAGCACAGCCTATCGATGAACAGCATCTTGGTTAATGAATCGTGCCCATGTCGGAAATGGCCTCCACCGGAGGTTTGTCCCCGGAGGACAAAACCCGCCCTATCTCGAGGTCCCATAGGAATGCACGGGTGAATTTGATGAAACGCTCAGCGGCTTCGCGCCTGAAGGCTACGCACTCGAAGCAAGTGATGTCGGCAATTGCCTGATTGTTGGGAACTGGTGCTGCGAGAGAGGATTGAACTCGCTTGGCAAACCGTCAAGTTACTGAATTAATTGATCATTTCCAGCCGCTTATTTGAGCCTGTGTACCAGCTCGGTGTCTCCTCGTCAACGCTGGCTGGCGCGCCAACGAACTTAGTAGCTCTGCTCCTGCGGTACGCTGGCCCCAAGCCTCATGCGGCGTGATGACTACTTCTGCAAAGTGAGCCAATGTTACGCTAAGATACTGTTTTGATTGATGTGGTTGCCTACGCTAAATCGCATGTCTGCTCTCAATCAGAACTCGTCCTGCGTCTCTCTGGGGCCTTCTTGCGGTTTATCGAACTGGCGCTCAAAAGCCCTCTGCTGGTTGCCATCGATCCGGCCCTTGGTCATCCTACGTGGCAGCGTCTTAACCAACTCGGCGAGCCTCTTGCGTTCAGTCCCCCAACGGGGGGCATCGCGATAGATGGCAACAACCTGCGACAGCACCGCCTTCATTGCGACTTCACGCCTCTCCTCAGCCCACTTCGCTGCCTGCTCCTGCCTCTGAGCATCGGCAACCCGCTGCTGCACTTCCCGTCCCGGCATGGCCTCGTAGACGTCAGGGTAATGCTCCAGTGCCCATTTGGCGACCACTTGCCTGCTGATCCTGAACCCCGCGAGGTCGTCGGAGATGTCGCGGGCCGACTTCACGACCGTGAACCTGCCCTTACGTTCCAGATGCTTCCCGGCGTCGATGTAGGTTCTGAAGACGCCCAAGCGGTCACTTGATACGTACTTCACGCCGTTGATCCGGTTCCTCTCAATGGCCATCCATCGGCAGGCATTAAGGTCCGCCTCTCCGGTCACCTCGCATTCAACTTCGATCCTCCCGAGGTGGTCGGTTAGCGCTTCCAAGCGGTGCCACCCGTCTATCAAGAAGTAGATGGCGTTCGCATCGTCGGGAGCCTCGGGGTCTCTCCGCCCGACCAATACTGCGGGGAAATGCTCGCCCTTCCGCATACCGTCAGCATAGCTTCGCACTGCCTCCGGGTTGGTCCCAGCAGGCTTTCCCTTAGAGACCGCTCTGGCCTGCGTGATGATGTCCTTCACTATCTGGTCGGTCGGGATCGTGAGATAAACCGTGTCACGCTGAGGGGCTGCGGACTTTCCACCCTTGGCCGTAGCATGCGCTGGTGCCCCACCGCCCGCTGCCTTGCCTTCCACGATCCGCTTGATGGCATTCACGATGCCCTGAGCCTCCTTGGGGTCCAAGTCGAGCCGGCTCTCGGCCATCAACTCGGGGTCGACGTCGCCGTTTCCGGCCCGGACATGATCCGCCAGTATCTCCGCAGCAAGACGCCCGATACGTCCGGCCGGGGCGTCTGCGTCTTTGCCCTCCAAGGGGTCTTCACGGGCCGCTGCTGTTGCTCTGTCTTCCATCTGGGTGATCCTATTCATCTCGTTCGGACAACGCTGCGGCCCCTGTGCTGAACCAGAAGCTCGCAGGCGGTCTCCAGCGCTTCGCCCATGTGCCTTAGGACCCGTCCGCGTGACCTCGGGTAGACGTGAAGCTCTGTCGCGCTGGCACCCTCGCCCCACCTCTTGTGCGTCCCTGAGGCCATCCGGTGAACCAGCTTCGCAGCCTGCACGCGCTTGAACTCGGCTTTGAGGTCCGCTTGGGGATCGTCACGGATGATCATTTCGATCGCGAGCCAAGCCGCCACCACCCGACGCGGGTCCACTGCGGCCCTTCGCAGCCTCGCCCAGGCGGCCTTTGCGCGATCCTGAGGAGACAGCCCACGAAGCCTGAATGCCTCCTTGAACTGCCCTGAGGTCCGCAGCAGGGTAGCCACACGGTCGACCGCATTGCGGACGTAGGTATCGTCCTCCTGAGCCTCCAACCACGCCATCGCAGCGTCCCGGTATGGTGCGATCTCTCGCGCCCCGTAGGAGGGTCGGTAAGGGCTCCCATGGCGGGAGTAGTGGTCTGCATGGGGACGACAGAACCGCGTGTCCAGCCCATCCTCCGTGCCCGCTCTGGCATGCTTGCTGCAGCCTACTACGCGACACCGGCTGAACATGCTGCTCGGTTCCTTCGCGCGCACCTTCACTTCTGCCTTGCGCTCGCGCTTGGCGGTCCAATTCGTCAATGCTGGTATTCCTCAAAATGGCCACCCCGCGTTGGCGGGAAGGCGAGCGTCTACAGGAGGACAGGGGCGCGGGGCAAGGGCAAATGCGGGCGCTGGTCGTCTGAGTATGGGTGGAAGGCGCGGCCCCAGCTCAGACCTTGCTGAACCAGCTGGGGTCCACCACCACCCTCTCGACCATTTCCGTCGCAACGCCGAGCTTCAGCTGTTTGAGCAGGTCGCAGAACTGCTCCCCATCTATCAGTTCGATCGCCGGCGCCCCATCTCGGGTGGCCTCCTTCTTTGCTTCCGCCGTGAAAGTCCCGGTGGTGATCAACAAGCCCTTGTCACTGCGGCCGACCATTGCACCGCGAAAGTCGCGGATGGTGCTGGGTCCAACCGAACCGCTGTACCGCTTGCATTGAAACAAGACTTGAAAAGAAAGGAGGTTCAACCGAAGAACCCCAATACCGTCAATCCCGCCGTCACCCGAACGGCCCGTCACTTCGACCTTGATGAACCCAGCTTCCCGCAGCAGGCGCTGAGACAGTCGCTCAAAGGCGTCTGGCTTGATCGACTTGAGGCAGTCGAGCAGTTGATCTTTCCAGTTGACTTCCAGTGCGTCAACAGCGTCAACGACGGGTTCCTCACCGTCCCCCAGGCCATTCTTCTTGGCGTCTGCGGCCATCTTCCTAACGAGCGCCGGAACAAGTGCGACGCTCTGCTGCGTACACGTTTCACCGGCGTCAGTCAGCGCCCAGACGCCCCTCACGCTGTTGTCAACGTACCCAGCCTTCTTCAAGTAGGTCTTGGCCCAATGCAGGTTATAGCTCACCTTGGATTGGCGGCCGCCCGTATGAGGAATGTTCTGCACCTCTGGCGGCAGCCGCATCACCTCAATTACCTTCGTCAGCAATTCGTCGTTAGCGGCCGAGCCGCCAAGCTCTTTGAGCGCGTCGATCGCAGGCCACATCATCTGGGAATACGCGGGCACCTGCAGCATTTCTCACCCCCCTGAACCATCCTCGTCTGCCGCCAGTCGACAGGCTTCTGCAACCCGTGTCTACAAGTGATCCACGAAGTTACCTGCACCGTGTCGGCTGCCCTCAATGCGCTTCGCCAGCTTCGCGAGCGTTGAGCGGGAGCAGTTGGTAGCGCTCACGATCGTGCTCCAGCTCTGCCCCTTGCGAAGCATGTCTACAATCGCCTCATTGCGCTTGGCGTCCTCAGGACGGCCCTTCATGCGTCCCTCGGACTGTGCCTTGGCAATGCCCTGAGCCTGACGCCGCCTGCGGTCCTCGTAGTCCTTGCGGGCGATGGCAGCGAGCATGTCGAGCAGCATCGCGTTGATCGCCGCGAACATGCGCGACGTGAAGTCGTCGGCCTCCTTGATCATCATCATGTGTGAGGTCGGCAAGTCGAGCGCGACGACCCGGACCTTGCGGTCGGCGATCTCACGCTTCAGCCGTTCCCAGTCTTCCGCGTTCAGGCGGCTCAGGCGGTCCACCTGTTCGGTTAGGAGAATGTCGCCTGGCTGACAGTCAGAGAGAAGCCTGAATAGCTCAGGGCGGGCCAGCGAGGCCCCACTCTCGTTCTCTGTGTAGGTCGCTGCGATCGGGAGCCCGCGCTCCTTTGCGAAGGCTTCAAGGTCGCCTTTGGCGCGGCTTGCATCCTGTTCCTTGGTGGAGGCGCGGAGATAGGCACGGACGAACATGTGAAGCCCTTCGGTTCGGTTTGACTGGTTCGATTAATACCAGTTCGATTTGAGCCGTCAAGGGGTATTATCGAACCAGTCCCGGACCGGTTCGCCAAGGGCATACCATAATGAACCTACTGCTTTGCCCGTGTTTCCGAAGCCCCGGGTTGGCCCGACCTGTTGTTGCGTGGGACGAATTGTGCTGCATACCATTCGTCGATGGGCCAAAGGCGGCCAATTTTCGTGGGGGACGACTATGGCCGGACATTTATGGGGCGTTCACATGGATCGTACGATGGGCTCACAACCTATCGATGGCGGCTTCATTGCGATTGGCTGGGCTCAACTTGGAGACTTGTCGGCCATCAAATCGGACCGCGACACATTCAAGAACGTGGTGCGCCGCACGTTCCCGGAGGCGAAGCAAGGGAGCATACCTGTTCAGGCTGGTGTCCTCTTCAGGTTCCTCTATGAAATGAAGGAAGGAGATACTGTCGTCTATCCCTCAAAGGCAGACCGCATGGTGAACATTGGCGTCGTTTCTGGTCCCTACAGCTACGATCCGAACAAGAATGCGGAATACCCAAACCAGCGTCCGGTGACATGGCTCAAGCATTTGCCTCGTGAAGACTTCAGCCAAGCTGCGCTATATGAGATTGGATCTTTCATAACGCTCTTCAGCGTCAGGAAACACGCCGACGAGTTCGTGGCGGCGCTCGAAGGCCGTCCGATTTCTAAGCAGGCTTTACAGGCTGACGACGAAGGCGACGATGATAGCGTGACGCAAGCCGTCTCATTCCAGGCGGAAGAGACCACGCAAGATTTTGTAATTCGACAGCTGAAGACGAGCATCGATGCATACCAGTTCGAGAGGTTTGTAGCGCACTTGCTTGAGTGCATGGGCTATCACGCACGGGTGACTGCGAAGTCCGGAGATGGGGGTGTGGACGTTATCGCCCACAAAGACGAGCTTGGATTTGAACCGCCGATCATCAAAGTTCAGTGCAAGCAAGTGACCAATGCGATTGGGCGCCCAGAGGTTGCACAATTGATCGGCCATGTGGAGCATGGGGAACATGCGCTGTTCGTTACCCTCGGTCCTTATACCCGAGATGCAAAGGAGTACGAACGGTCAAAAGCGAACCTCCGTCTAATCGACGGGCCGCAACTCGTTGAATTGATCTACGATCATTATAGTGAATTTGAACCGCGCTACCAATCACTGCTACCGCTTAAGCGGATTTACGTGCCATCACTACATGATGCCGGTCTGTGAGAGGATGCCCTATACCATTGGGAGGGGCCGTGGCGCATCGACAGACTGGAGCGGAGAACGCATGAACGAGAAACCAGACCGGGAGCGACAGCTTGTCGTCCAAATCGTGAAGGCGGCAACTCCCGAGCAAACCGACGCGCTCCGTACGTGGGCGTTAAAGCTCCTTGAAATCCGCCAGTCTGACCTGCCGGCACGAACGAAGGCCAAACAGGCCGTCGGCGCAACCATGCATGGCAAAGTCGTTGGACCGATACTCAAGACTGCGCTCGGGCGAGCGAAGAGTTTTGGGTGGGATAACAGAACTATAGCCCAGCGCCTCGGGATCGGTGGGGCGGCTGTCGGGTTAGCAGTGTTCGGCGGTCAGAGTGCGGGGATTGCTGCACTCGGGATGGGCGTCGGGGTGCCACTCTGGGCGGTTCTGGGAGCCGGCTCGATGTTCGCGACGTATCTGTATGAAGAGCTTACCGAGGTGCCGCCGACCGCCAAGAGCGGGGCGACCTATAGGGTCATAGACGCCGAGAAAGAGGACGGGTCTCCGCCCTCCGCCAGGAAGTAGGCAAGCTGTGGCCACGGGGTCACCTAACCTACGTGGAGAACACCAGCATCCCCAAATTCCATGGACATCCTTGGGTCTACTCGCCGAAAGATGGGCATTTTTTCCGAAACCTCAGCGTGGTCAATTGGCAGCTCCGCCCCCTTTTAAACCCCATGAGCACGGTGAGCACATGGGAGTACCGGAGCACAAGAGCAGCGGGAGCACGTAGGGCAAATTGTAACTCATTGATTTGCAATCATAATTCAAGACGGCTTGCGCCAGATCGCTCAATTCGTTGGCTTGATAGTACATTATCCTCTGCACATTGGCTGCGGTGTAATCCACTCTGGGCAGGCTGAAAGCCGCTGTATCGCGCAGCCCATTCAATCGTCGCGCACTGCGGCCACCTATCATACACTGGTGGTCATGAAGGAGTTGGACCCATGGCAAACGGACGACAATCGACAGTCAAGAAAATGAAAATGGCGGAACGCGCGCAACATCAAATGGATGTGCACTTTCCAAACTATTTGGAAGCGTGGGTTTGGCGCCGAAAGACAAATGATGGCTACACTACCCTGCCACGTACGCTTCCGATCGCAATGCAGGCGATCGATCAACAGTCTAAAGGTATCCCTGCCGGCCACACACTGTTCTGCTTGTGGGCACGCGCACCCGACCACCCAGTCATCACAATCGAGAACACCGGCACTTTCGCAGCAGAGGCGGGCTTCATGGGACCGCGCGCGGTTGATACTTGGCGCAAGCGAATGAAACGTTTGCGTGAGCTTTGTTTCATCGACACTAAGCCAGGCCCCTCCGGTGACTTCCATTACGTTTTGCTTCTGAACCCTAACGTCGCCGTGGAGCAAATGCGCGCCGCAAAACAGGTGCAGGACATTGTCTATTCGAGGTTCATTGACCGCCTGACTGAAATAGGTGGGTACGGAGAAATCGAGGTAATCCGAGCGTTTTGGCAACAGCAACAGTTGGTGGCAGCCGCAGCTGCGCAGGCAAAAGAAAGGAAAGGCAATGAAACCGCAGCAAACACCCATCAAGCCCCTGCCTGATAGAATGAGACGCTTTAATACTATGCGAGCGAATTTCTCATTCAACCCATCCGTAGTGACACCCATCGCCGTCGTCATGATGCTAATCATTGCTGCTGCATCAGGCTACCGACTGGAGATCGACGCGATCGGCCTTAGGTTCGAGCCGCAAGCTGTGCCCGGATCGCACGACACCCTGAGAGTACCTTGAAGTTCTCAAAGGGTGCCCGGTCGGGTACGCCTGCAATTTGGTACCCCAGGGGGGGTGTTTGGGGTCCAACCTTGATCAGATGGGGGTCAAACTAATTTGGGTCAAAATATTTCCGTGTCGCCATTCAAGCGGGGGTTTGTATTTGCGACCCGATTGAATAGGTTCCCGCCATGGGGGAAACAACCGTTAACGACGAATTGCTGAACAGACTGATTGCGACTGGGGCGGCGTCCGGCGGGTCGGAGCTTGCAAACTATCAGCTCTTTGTCATTGGGCTGTGTGAGGCGCTGGGTCTTGATCGTCCGAACATGGCGTCCGAGCAGAACCATTTGAACGACTACGTGTTCGAGCGTCGCGTTGACTTCAAGCACGCGGACGGCACGCGGACAGCCGGCCGGATCGACTGTTACCGGCGCGGCTCCTTCATCCTTGAAGCCAAGCAATCAGGCAAACGCGTGGCCGCGAAGTACGATGAAAGCCAGGTCTCGCTGCTCCCGGAAGACGCTTTCCAACGGAAACCTGGGCAGGCCAAACGAGGCACACGAGGCTGGGATCAAGTGCTGCTTGCAGCCCGCAGGCAGGCGGAAGACTACGCCCGTGCGCTCCCAGTCGAACATGGCTATCCGCCCTTCCTTCTGGTGGTCGATGTGGGGAATGTAATCGAGGTCTACGCGGACTTCTCTGGGCAGGGGAAGAACTACGCTCACTTCCCCGACCGGCAGACCTACCGGATTGGTATGGAAGACCTCAGAGACGCCAAGGTTCAGACGCGGCTACGCACTATTTGGACCGATCCACAGTCTCTCGACCCGACGAAGATCTCGGCCGAGGTCACCCGCGACATCGCCGAACGGTTGGCGAAGATCGCCAAGCGGCTCGAAGGCAAGCACGACGCGAAGGACGTTGCCGAGTTCCTCATGCGCTGCCTGTTCACGATGTTTGCGGAAGACGTGAAGCTGCTCCCTGAGAAGGGGTTTCATACGTTGCTTGGCCAGATGAGAGACACTCCTCAACACTTCGTAGCGGCGCTTGAAGGTCTCTGGAGCGTAATGGATAGCGGAGGCTATGCGCCCCACCTGAACGCCACGCTTAAGAAGTTCAATGGTTCCCTCTTCAAGAAGCGGATAGCGCTCCCGCTCGACAAGGACGACATCACCGAACTATGGATCGCGGCGGGCAAAGACTGGTCCGACGTCGAGCCAGCGATCTTCGGGACCTTGCTCGAACGGGCCTTGAACCCACGCGAGAGGTCGAAGCTGGGGGCGCACTACACGCCCCGCGCCTACGTCGAGCGGCTGGTCATTCCAACCATCATCGAGCCGTTGCGAGCCGATTGGGAGGCTGTGCAAGGACAGGTGAAGGAACTGCGGGACGCTGGAAACCATCCTGCAGCGCTGGCTGCGGTGAAGACATATCATCATATGCTCTGTACGACGCGCGTCCTCGACCCAGCCTGCGGAACTGGCAACTTCCTTTATGTCAGTCTGGAGCTAATGAAACGCCTTGAAGGCGAGGTTCTGGAGGCGTTGGACGACCTTGGCCAAGATCAGGCCCGCTTTACTATGGAAGGAGAAACCGTCAATCCTCGGCAGTTCTACGGGCTTGAGCTGAACCCCCGAGCCGTGCCCATCGCCGACCTTGTACTGTGGATCGGCTATCTGAAATGGCAGCTTAAGACTGCCGGTGTCGCGTGGATCACGGAGCCGATCTTACACGCCTACGGCACCATCAAGCAGCAGGATGCCATCATTACCTACGACCGGCAGGAACTATTGCGCGACGCCAGGGGGCTCCCACTGTCGCGTTGGGATGGCGTCACGAAGAAGCTCCATCCGATCACGGGCGAGGAAATCCCCGATCCAGACGCGCAAGTGCCGCTGTACACCTATGTGAACCCGAAGCGCTCGGCTTGGCCAGAGGTCGACTTCATCGTCGGGAACCCACCCTTTATCGGCGGAAAGGACATGCGCGCCGAGCTTGGCGACGGGTATGCGGAAGCCTGTTGGGCGGCACGCCCATACATGCCCGGCGGGGCCGATTTCGTTATGCACTTCTGGGATGAGGCGGCCACCCGGCTCTTACGCAGGCCGACGAAGGGCCAAGCAAACCCGCTGAGGCGCTTCGGTTTCATCACCACCAATTCTATCACGCAGACCTTCTCCCGGCGTGTCATAGAACGATATACCGCCGCGAAGGCCCCCCTGTCGCTCGTCTACGCGATCCCCAACCATCCTTGGATGAAGGCGTCCGACAAGGCGGCTGTGCGTATCGCAATGACCGTTGCAGAGACAGGCGAGAAAGAGGGCCTCTTGGGAACGGTAGTCTCTGAGGCCGGCCTCAACACCGATACGCCTCAAGTCGTCATCGAAGGCAGAGCCGGCAAGATACTTCCAAGCCTGACAGTGGGTGCAAATCTCGACGCTACGACACCGCTGTTGGCCAATGACGGGGTTGCTATCAAGGGATTTGAACTCGGAACTCAGGCACTCCTCCTTGAGAACAACGTCGCCGCACAGCTGGTTCGTGCGGAGCCGGCAGCTGATCGATTTCTCTTCAGCTACATGAACGGAAACGACTTTAAAAACGGCCGCGCTTGGCGGCGAGTGATCGATACATATCCCGCGAGCTGGGGAGACTTGCAGGACCTCCCAATGCTTCAAAACTACCTTCTCGAGAATGTGAAGTCCTCGCGGAGCCCTGCCTCTGATACCTACGTTTTGGACAAGTGGTGGCAATTCCGAAGGACTGGAGAAGCGATAAGGGTCGCGACCTCTAACCTTTCCCGCTTCATCGCGACCACAAGAACCTCCAAGCACCGCTTCTTCGGCTTCCTACCGGCCGATTGCAGAGCTGAAAGCAAGACGGTCATCGTCGCAATGGAACACGGCGAAGCATTGGCCATCCTCTCGTCCCGGGTGCATGTTGAGTTCTCAATTCGCCGAGGCGGCCGGCAAGGGGTCGGAGATGATCCGGTGTATCAGCACACCGATACATTCAATCCTTTCCCATTTCCATTCGGCTTCGACACAAACGTGACCACCAATGACCGCCCATTCGCTCGGAGAGAGCGACTTCGAGGTCTCGGCGAACGACTTGATGGGTTCCGCAAAGAGAGGCTTGCCAAGCATTCTCTCCTGACAATGACAAGCCTCTACAATGCCCTGGAGCGGCTTAGAGAATTGGAGAATGGTTGTCCTGTGGCACCTCTCACGGAGGCCGAACGCGATGTACATGATGCGGGCTTGATATCTGGACTGAAGGATATCCATGACGAAATCGACCGCACAGTTCTCGCAGCCTACGGTTGGGAAGACTTGACCCCATCCCTGCTGGGTAGACCGGGTGCTACCGTCCCTTCTGTCCACAAATCTGAAGAAACAGCAACGGACGGAAGAGGAAATGTTGTCTCGCCTCGTCGACCTGAATTTAAAGCGGGCAGAGGAAGAGAAGCGAGGCATCGTCCGGTGGCTGAGGCCCGACTTCCAAACCCCAAAGCTCGGAGGCAAGGCTCCCCGGCCACTGGACGAACATGTTGGGACACTCGACGTGGTTCTTCCGGACACCACCGAGCGGCCACACTGGCCCGCCGATGGGCTGGAACAAATCAGGGTAGTGAGAGACATTCTCGCCAAGGCTCCTACGCCTGCGCCGCCTGAAGCCATAGCAGCAGCATTCGACGGCAGGTCGACAGCGAAGCGGAAGGACAGAGTGGGGCAGGTCTTAGAAACGCTCGTCGCCACTGGCATCGCCCGCACAGGTGAGCTTGACGGACAGCGCCGCTACTTCCTGCCGAGGTAACCTTCAGCGTCTCTTCGCACGTTGGTTCGCTTCCGGTCTTTCGCGTAGCATCCTGATCGGTCGCGCGGTCAGTCGTTGGTTTGATGGACGGTACTCGGCCAGTTCCACCTCGAAATTCGGCAACTTGCTGATCTCTCGATCAAGTGCCCCCGGCGACCAGTCGCCATAGCCTTCTCGTGCGTCTTGCGGGCCGCTTCCCAACATGTGGTCTCGCGCCTGCTTGTCCATGTCATGGTCACGCGAGAGTGTTGTGAACAGGTGTCGCCAAGCATGGCTCGGCTTCCCACCTGGCGCCTGGATACCAAGTTCTTTCGTGATCCATCTCCCAACCCGGTTACCCGCCTCTTTGGACCGCAGCTTGCCCGGTAGCGCGGCGAGGTCGGTGTCGGACGGATAGGGGGCGTAGAAGGCAGGGCCGTCGCCGATGTCTCTGAACATGTCGAGAATGCCAAGTTGCACGAGGTGCGGATGAACGGCGGTAATCCACCCCTTTCCGCTCTTGGTTGAACCGTCCTCCGGAGTAATAAAGAGGAACGGGACCCCGTCTTGCTCTCGGAGGCTTGTGCCGCGCAACTGTGTGACCTCTGTGACCCTGAGGCCGGTGTAGGCGCAAATCCACGGCACCCAGAAGATGGCGCGGAGGTGGGGCGCTGAGTGTGTTTCGGCGTGGAATAAGGACCCCGTTTCAGGGGTGATCGGCGTCCAAAAAGGACCCCTGTAACGCAGGGTTGTCACACTGCCTTCGGTTTCATCGGAGGCATTTGTTTTGGATGTTGGTTGTGGAGACGATAGCGAAGATACGCCGGCTTTCGCTGGTCCAGGGGAAGTCGATCAAGGAGATCTGCCGCGAGTTGAGGATATCGCGGAAGGTTGTCCGGAAGGTGCTGCGGTCAGACGCGACGGAGTTCCGCTACGAGCGCGAACGGCAGCCGATGCCAAAGATCGGCCCTTGGCAGGATCAGCTCGACGGGCTTTTGGATGGCAACCACGGCAAGGCGGGGCGCGAGCGGCTGACTCTGATCCGGATTTACGAGGAGCTTCGCGGGCTCGGCTATGAAGGCAGCTACGATGCGGTCCGTCGATACGCGAAGGGCTGGGCGAAGGAGCAAGGATCGGCAACGGCGGAAGCCTATGTGCCATTGTTCTTCGCGCCGGGCGAGGCCTACCAGTTCGACTGGAGCCACGAGATCGTCCTGATCAACGGCGTGACAGTGACCGTGAAGGTCGCCCATGTCCGGCTCTGCCACAGCCGCATGATGTTCGTCAGGGCCTATCCGCGCGAGACGCAGGAGATGGTGTTCGACGCGCACGACCGCGCTTTTGCCTTCTTCGGTGGCGCCTGCACGCGCGGCATCTACGACAACATGAAGACGGCGGTGGAGACGGTGTTCGTCGGCAAGGACCGGCAATACAATCGCCGCTTCCTGCAGATGTGCAGCCATTATCTGGTGCAGCCGGTCGCCTGCACGCCGGCGTCTGGCTGGGAGAAGGGTCAGGTCGAGAACCAGGTCGGGCTGGTGCGCGAGCGCTTCTTCACGCCGCGGCTGCGCTTCAAATCCTATGAGGAACTCAACGCCTGGCTGCTCGACAAATGCATCGCCTACACCAAGGCGCACCGTCACATCGAACAGCCGGAACGAACGATCTGGAACGTGTTCGAGGACGAGCGCGGCAAACTGGTCGAATATCGCGGCCCCTTCGACGGATTCCATACGGTGCCGGCCTCGGTGTCGAAGACCTGCACGGTGCGCTTCGACAACAACAAATACTCGGTGCTGTCGACCGCCGTTGGCCGGCCGGTCGAGATTCAGGCCTATGCCGATCGCATCGTCATTCGCCAGGATGGCGTGGTTGTTGCCGAACATGTGCGCTCATTCGGGCGCGGCGACACGATCTACAACCCGTGGCATTACGTCCCCGTGCTCGCCCGCAAGCCCGGAGCGCTGCGCAACGGAGCGCCGTTCCAGGACTGGGTTCTGCCATCGGCAATGGAACGGGTCCGGCGCAGATTGAAGTCCGCGGACGATGGCGACCGGCAGATGGTGGCGATCCTGGCTGCCGTTCTCAGTGACGGCCTCGACGCGGTCGAGGCGGCCTGCCAGGAGGCGCTCGACCAGAACGTCTGCTCATCAGCCGTCATCATCAACATCCTGGCACGGCAGCGCGATCCGGCGCCGGCAATCACCATTCTTACCCCGGACGCACTCCGCCTGGCGCATGAGCCGGTTGCCGACTGCGCCCGCTACGACCGCCTCAGGAGGGCAAGCTGATGGAACGCACGCAGGTTCTGGAACTGATGGGGACGCTGAAGCTCTATGGCATGCGCAGCGCCTATGACGAGGTCATGGCAACGGGTATCAAGCGCCAGCACGAGCCGCCGAGGATCGTCGGTGATCTGCTGTCGGCCGAGATCGCCGAGAAGCAGGCCCGCTCCATCAAATACCAGCTCACTGTCGCCAAGCTGCCGATCGCCAAGGACATCGAGGAGTTCGACTTCGACGGCACGCCGGTCAATGAGGTGCTGGTCCGCGACCTTGCCAACGGCACCTTCGTCGCCGACCAGCGCAACGCCGTGCTCATCGGCGGCACAGGAACCGGCAAGTCGCATCTGGCAATCGCCATTGCCCGCGCCGTGATCCGCAACGGCTCACGTGGCCGCTTCTTCAACGTCGTCGATCTCGTCAACCGGCTCGAGACTGAGCACCGCAGCGGCAAGCAGGGCCGCATCGCCGACTACCTGACCCGGCTCGACTTCGTCGTGCTCGATGAACTCGGCTATCTGCCGTTCGCACAAGCCGGTGGGCAGTTGCTCTTCCATCTGATCAGCCGGCTCTACGAGCGCACCTCGATCATCGTCACCACCAACCTGGCATTCGGCGAATGGCCCGCCGTCTTCGGCGACCCAAAGATGACCACCGCGCTGCTCGACCGTCTCACCCATCACTGCGAGATCATCGAGACCGGAAACGAATCCTGGCGCTTCAAGAACCGCGCCTGATCACCCCATCACGCCGATCCGCACTCGCCGGGCTGCGCAACCCAGACCAGCTCCGCCCGGCGAGCGCTGACCATTGTGCCTCAAAAAGGGGGTCCCTTTTGCGAGCCGATCCAGGGTCCCAATTGCGGGCCGATTGACAGCGCTGAGATTGCTTTGAACGTGCCTTTGAAGGTCGCCGACAGGATCACCTTGGCCTGTTCGGGGCTGTACCCTTTCGACCCGGTGGGCGCCGGACCGGTCCTCTGGTCACGTATGCCCTTGGCTGCGTTGTCCGGAAGGCCGAACTCCTTCACAGCGTGGCTCAAAACGGCGCTCAAAGCCGCACGATACTTGTCGTTGATTGTCTTCGGCGTGAGGCCTTCCGCCATGAGCTTGTCACGCCATTCTCTGACGTCGTCCTTCGTGACGCTGCGCGCATCGGCATGGCCGACCACCGCGACGAATTTCTTGAGGTAGCTCCGATAGTCCTCTCTGGTCTTGGCCTTGAGGGACTGCGTCGCGAACTTGTGATCCAGCAGATTGAACAGGTCAAACTTGCCAGCGGCAACCGGCGCGCGTTGTGAGGTGCCTTCCCGTGCTGGCTCCCAAGGCGGAAACCGCTTGGCCGCATCGTTGGGCGAATAGTCGCCTTGGGCCTTCCGAAGGTTCGCTTGGGCGGCGAGTTGGATCGCCTTGAAGGTCGCATGGACGACGCGCGTCCGGCTCAGTTGATCGGTGTTGACGCCCTGCTTCGCGAACAGCTCGTCCACCGTTGGACCGAACCACCGCTCCAGTTCCCCGCTGTCCTGCTTGGCTTGGTTCAGCCGAAGCACTTCCTTCCAGATGCCTTCTTCTCCCGGTTCGCTGTCCAACATTTCCACGAGGTTGGAATAAAGCAATCCGGCCAATGCCTGCACTTGCCGCTGAGTAAGGGGCTGTGGTCCTCCCCGCTGTCTTTGCCAGAACTCTTGGAGCGCAGTATCGGCCTGACGGTGCCGGGCCTTGGCTTCAGCGGGGTCTTTTGTTGCAAGACTGACCTTGACCACTGGTCCAACTTTGACAAGTTTTGTGGCATCGCCGACCGGGATTGCAACCGTCACTTCAATGGGACGCGATGCCAGATCGGATGGGACACGCTGTCGAAGGTAATAGACGCCAGTGTCGGGATGCTTCCAAGGTCCGGGCATTCGCAAGCTCATGTGTACCACCCCTGTGTACCAGACGGGCGGCGAATAGACCAACAAATACAGAAACTTGTTGCCAATCAAGGAGATGGGATGGTGCTGCGAGAGAGGATTGAACTCTCGACCTCTCCCTTACCAAGGGAGTGCTCTACCACTGAGCTACCGCAGCCGATGGCGGGGCTTCTGCCATATCAAATCCACAAGCGCAAGGCATCTGTGAGCGCTCGTGGCAAACGAATTTGCGGACATGGCTGTGCCACAATGTTAGCTATGCCTTGATGGGGCGTCGGCTGACCGGCCGCCGGGACGGAATGATGGGCGAAAAGACAATTCCACAGAAAAAGGCTGGTGGCGATCGCAAGGCCCGGCTTGCCGAGCAGTTGCGCGCCAATCTGCAGAAGCGCAAGGCGCAGTCGCGCTCACGGCGGACCGGTGACGCGGACGAGCGGCCGGATGGCCTCGGCGCGGCGAAGGAAATGCGGAAAGATTAACTCAAATCGGCCACTCTTGGCCTGGGTCGGGTGAAATCCTATTTCTTGAACCGGGCCGGCCAATGGTCTAGACGGGCCGATACTCAAACGATTGAAACGGCCTTTTGGGTCGAGAGGGACGTTCTTCCATGGATCGCATCAGAATTGTCGGCGGCAACAAGCTTGCCGGAAGCATTCCGATTTCCGGCGCAAAAAATGCCGCGCTGCCGCTGATGATCGCCTCGCTTTTGACCGACGACACGCTGACACTGGAAAACGTGCCGCACCTGGCCGATGTCGAGCAGCTGATCCGCATTCTCGGCAATCATGGCGTCGACTATTCGGTCAATGGCCGCCGCGAAAAGCAGAACGAAGGCTATTCGCGCACCATCAATTTCTCCGCTCGCAACATCGTCGACACGACCGCGCCCTATGAGCTGGTGTCGAAGATGCGCGCATCTTTCTGGGTGATCGGCCCCCTGCTCGCCCGCATGGGCGAAGCCAAGGTGTCGCTGCCGGGCGGTTGCGCCATCGGCACGCGGCCGGTCGATCTGTTCCTCGAAGGCCTGCAGGCTCTGGGCGCTGATATCGATGTCGACACCGGCTATGTCATTGCCAAGACCCGCAACGGCCGCCTTGTCGGCAATCGCTATGCCTTCCCGAAAGTGTCCGTCGGCGCCACCCATGTGCTGATGATGGCGGCAGCGCTGGCCAAGGGCGAGACCGTGCTTGAAAACGCCGCCTGCGAACCCGAGATCGTCAACCTGGCTGAATGCCTCAACGCCATGGGCGCGAAGATTTCCGGCGCCGGCACGCCGACCATCACCATCGACGGCGTCGAATCGCTCTCCGGCGCGCGCGTCCGGGTTATCCCCGACCGCATCGAGACCGGCACTTATGCCATGGCGGTTGCCATGACCGGCGGCGACGTCGTGCTCGAAGGTGCACGGCCTGAGCTTTTGCAGACCGCGCTCGACATCATCGCCCAGACCGGCGCCGAGATCACGCCGACCAATTCCGGCATTCGCGTCCGGCGCAACGGCGCGGGTATTTCCCCGGTCGATGTGACGACAGCCCCCTTCCCGGCCTTCCCGACCGACCTGCAGGCGCAGTTCATGGGCCTGATGACCATGGCCAAGGGCAAGTCGCGCATCACCGAGACGATCTTCGAGAACCGCTTCATGCATGTGCAGGAACTGGCACGGCTTGGCGCCCACATCACGCTTTCCGGCCAGACGGCAATCGTCGATGGTGTATCGAAGCTCAAGGGTGCACCGGTCATGGCGACCGATCTGCGCGCCTCGGTGTCGCTGGTCATTGCCGGCCTTGCGGCGGAAGGCGAAACGACGGTCAACCGCGTCTATCACCTCGACCGCGGCTTCGAGCGGCTCGAAGAAAAGCTTTCCAATTGCGGCGCGGTGATCGAACGGATTTCGGCATAGGCCTACAGCAAGATTCAAGGCGTCGGCGAATCGTCGATCTCGGCGCCCCTCTTATCTGCAGCAACCTCGGTTGCTCTTTTGCACCGCAGGAGATTGGCGAAAATCCTTTGCGGCAACTTCCTTCTCCCCGTCACTATACGGGGAGAAGTGCCCGGCAGGGCGATGAGGGGCGGCGCAAACCGAAGCTATTGGCGCGGTTGCACGGATCGCCAAGACCGCATAACAGAGGCTGAAACCAACGTTAGGCACAAATTCCGCATGGCCCTTAAGCTTATCGCGCTCGACGACCAGGATCTGAGCATTGTTTCGGCCCATGTCCAGGACGCCGTGATGAAGGTCAGCGATCTTGAATTCCTGCCGTCGGCCAAGCGTTTTGTGCTGACCATGAACCGTTTCGTCTGGGAGGCGAAATCAGGCTTCTTGCGCCAGCACAACGAGCGCCGGCAGGCGGTGCTGCATTTCGACCGTGTGCTCGGCGCCAAGACCAGCGGCATTGCCCGCGACAAACCGGCTGAAGTGCTGTCGCTGCTGGCCATCAGCTTCATCGAAATCAGCAAGCCGGCGGGCATCGTCGAATTGGTCTTTTCGGGCGGCGGCGCGATCATGCTTGATGTCGAATGCATCGAGGCGCGGCTGGCCGATATCGGCGGCGCCTGGGAAGCGACGTCGCGTCCCCTTCACAAGGGTTGAACGATGGCCATCACGCTTCGCCAGTCCGACGCCGATTTCGAGCAGCGCTTCACCGCCTTCCTCTCGACCAAGCGGGAAGTGTCCGATGACGTCGACACGGTCGTGCGCGACATCATCGCACGGGTGCGCGCCGAGGGCGACGCGGCGCTGATCGACTACACTTTGAAATTCGACCGCGCCGATCTTACAAAACTCGGCATCGCGGTGACGAAGGACGACATCGCCCGTGCCTATGAAGCCGCCGACCCGCAGACGGTCGAGGCGCTGAAATTCGCGCGCGACCGTATCCGCTCGCATCACGAGCGACAGCGGCCGAAGGACGATCGCTATACCGATGCAGCGGGTGTCGAGCTCGGCTCGCGCTGGACAGCCGTCGAAGCCGTGGGACTTTATGTGCCAGGGGGCACAGCAAGCTATCCAAGTTCGGTGCTGATGAACGCGGTGCCGGCGCTGGTCGCCGGTGTCGAGCGTATCGTCATGGTGGTGCCGGCCACTGGCGGGGTCATCAATCCGCTGGTGCTGGTGGCGGCGGATCTGGCCGGCATCGAAGAGATCTACCGCGTTGGCGGCGCGCAGGCGATCGCCGCCCTTGCCTATGGCACCGAGACGATCAAGCCGGTGGCCAAGATCGTCGGCCCCGGCAACGCCTATGTCGCGGCGGCCAAGCGTCGGGTGTTCGGCACCGTCGGCATCGACATGATCGCCGGTCCGTCGGAAGTGCTCGTGGTGGCTGACGGCAGCAATGATCCGGACTGGATCGCCGCCGACCTACTTGCCCAGGCCGAGCATGATGTGTCGGCGCAGTCGATCCTGATCACCGACGACCCGGCCTTTGGCAAAGCGGTCGAGCATGCGGTCGAACGCCAGTTGCAGAGCCTGTCGCGCGCCGAGACGGCGGCACAAAGCTGGCGCGACTTCGGCGCGGTCATCGTGGTTCCTGATATCGAAGCGTCGCTGCCGCTGGTCGACCGGATCGCCGCCGAACATGTCGAGCTGGCCATTGATGACGCCGAGGCGTTTCTGACCAGGATGCGCAATGCGGGTGCTGTGTTTCTCGGCCGTCACACACCGGAGGTCATCGGCGACTATGTCGGCGGCTCCAATCACGTGCTGCCTACCGCCCGCTCGGCGCGCTTTTCGTCCGGACTTTCAGTGCTCGACTTCGTCAAGCGTACGTCAATCCTCAAGCTCGGGCCGGAGCAGTTGCGGGCGTTGGCGCCTGCGGCGATCGCGCTTGCCAAGGCGGAAGGCCTTGACGCGCATGGACGTTCCGTCGCCATACGGCTGAACATGTAGGGCGATATGTCTGGCTCCGATCAAACCCGCGCGAGGCTGATCGATGTCGAACTCGATGAATCGATCGGCCGTTCTACGCCCGATGTCGAGCACGAACGGGCGGTCGCGATCTTCGACCTGATCGAAGAGAACAGTTTTCAACCGATCAACGACGGTGGCGCCGGGCCTTACCGGCTGAAACTGTCTCTGGCCGAATCGCGCCTGGTCTTTGCCGTGGCGCGCGAGGATGGCGCTGCCGTCGTCACCCATATCCTGTCGCTGACGCCGCTCAGGCGCATCGTCAAGGACTATTACATGATCTGCGAAAGCTATTATGAGGCCATCCGCTCCTCGACACCCAGCCATATCGAGGCGATCGACATGGGCCGCCGCGGCCTGCACAACGAAGGCTCGCAGACGTTGATGGACCGGCTTGCCGGCAAGATCGACATAGACTTCGACACGGCGCGCCGGCTGTTCACGCTGGTCTGCGTGCTGCACTGGCGAGGCTGAACTGGCTTCGCTGCCTCGCTCCATCCTGTTCCTGTGCGGCATGAACGCCGTGCGCTCGCCCATGGCGGAGCAACTGGCGCGCCGCATGCTTCCGCCAGCAACTTTCGTCGCCTCCGCAGGGGTGCGCGGCGGCGAACGTGACCCGTTCGTCGACGCCGTGCTGGCTGAGGACGGCCTGTCGCTGGGTGAGCGTCTGCCAAGGACGATGGATGATCTCGAGGACGACTATTTCGACCTGATCGTCACGCTGGCGCCCGAAGCACACCATGCCGCGCTGGAACTGACCCGCTCGCTTGCCGTCGAGGTGGAATACTGGCCGACGCCGGACCCAACCGATGCAGGCGGCACCCGCGAACAGATCATGGCTGCCTATCGTGACGTGCGCGAGCGACTGAAGGCGCGCATATCCAAGCGTTTTCCGCCAAATGACGTGGAAAACGCGGCGGATTAAGCGTGTTCACAAGCGGACCAATATCATATAGGTTCCGCCGAAATTCCAGCCAGGCGCTGGAACTGCAATCCAAGCAAAGGTATCGAATGCCGAAGGAAGAAGTCCTCGAGTTTCCGGGTGTCGTGACGGAATTGTTGCCCAACGCGATGTTCAGGGTGAAACTCGAAAACGAACACGAGATCATCGCCCATACAGCCGGCCGCATGCGCAAGAACCGAATCCGCGTGCTGACCGGCGACAAGGTCCTGGTCGAGATGACGCCCTACGACCTGACCAAGGGCCGCATCACTTATCGTTTCAAGTAGAGCACCGTTACAGCCGGCTGGAATCGCGATGAGCCTTTTGCAGAAGCTGGTGCTTGCCTCGGGTTCGCCGCGCCGGATCGAGCTGTTGCAGCAGGCCGGCATCGAGCCGGACCGTGTGCTGCCCGCAGACATCGACGAAACGCCGCTGCGGGCCGAGCATCCGCGCTCGCTGGCCAAACGGCTGTCGAAGGAAAAGGCCGAGAAGGCGCTGGCATCGCTGAAAACCGAGGCCGACTATGCGCCAAGCTTCGTGCTCGCGGCCGACACCGTGGTTGCGGTCGGACGGCGCATCCTGCCCAAGGCCGAAACCATCGACGACGCCTCCAATTGTCTCGGCCTGCTGTCCGGCCGTTCGCACCGCGTCTATTCCGGCATCTGCCTGATCACGCCGGGCGGCAAGCTGCGCCAGCGGCTGGTCGAAACGCGGGTGCGCTTCAAGCGGCTGCCGCGCGAGGAGATGGAAGCCTACATCGCCTCGGGAGAATGGCGCGGCAAGGCCGGCGGCTACGCCGTGCAAGGCCTTGCCGGCTCCTTCGTCGTCAAGCTGGTCGGCTCCTACACCAACATCGTCGGCCTGCCGCTCTATGAGACCGTGGCGCTTTTGACCGGCGAAGGGTTCAAGGTGCATTTCAACTGGCGGTCGCCGCGGCCATGAATTCCGACACCAACGTGACACCGCTGCGGCCCAAACGCCCTTGCCCTGAATGCAACAAGCCGTCGGCGCGTGAAACCTATCCATTCTGCTCGACGCGCTGCAAGGACATGGACCTCAACCGCTGGCTGAAGGGCGTCTATGTCATTCGCGCTCGCGACGACGAGGAAGAGACGGATGCCGACGGCCCCAAATGAGGCCGCTCTGATGCAGGCATCCGCCACGCCTCACGCAATCAGGCTCCCCCGTCCAGCCATTTGAGATCGGCCAGCGTCAGTTGGATGTCGAGCGCGCGCAGACTGTCGTCGAGTTCTGCCAGCGTGCGCGGCCCGATCAGCGGCACCGACGGGAACGGCTGTTTGAGCACATAGGCAAGCGCGACATGGATCGGGCTCTTGCCCAATCTGCCGGCAAGCTCGATCGCACGGTCGCGGCGGCCGAAATTCTTCTCCGAGTACCAGACACGCACCAGTTCCTCATTGTCACGCCTGTCGCGCCCGGCCCGATCGGTGAAGAAGCCGCGGCCCTGGCTTGACCAGGCGAAGTTCGGCATCTGCCTCGATGTCAGCCAGGCCTTCCACGCGTCCGTGGCTGAGGCAACGCAGCCGGTCCATATCGGCTCCAGCATCTCGGCCAGCGAGAAGTTGTTGGACAGCGCACCGGGCCGCTGTTTGCCGGTCCGTTCGGCATAGGCAATCGCCTCATCCATGCGCTGCATCGTCCAGTTCGAGCCGCCGAACGGGCCACGGATACGGCCCGCCTTGACCTCGCGGTCCATGGCGTCGACGAATTCGCCGACCGGCACATCCGGATTGTCGCGGTGCATGAAATAGACATCGACATGATCGGTTTGCAGCCGCTCCAGCGTCTGGCTCAATTGCTTGCCGATCACATCGGGATAGCAGAGCGGGGTATGGGCGCCCTTGCCGATGATCACCGACTGTTCGCGCACGCCACGGTTCTTCAGCCACTCGCCGAGCAGCGTCTCGGTATAGCCGGCGCCATAGATAAAGCCGGTGTCGAAGAGATTGCCGCCTGCCTCGAAAAACGCATCGAGCAGGATCGAGCCTGAAGAGAAGGAGCGGAAATCCTCGAAGCCGAGCGCCACGACCGAGGCGGGTTTCGAGAGGCCAGGAATAGCGCGCTTGCCGATGACTGTTCCACCAGACCGCAATGGCCGGCCGGAGATCGTGTTGACGCGTCGCGAAGCCTTCTCTATCTCGTATTCGAGGCCAACGACGGAGCGCCATTTGTCGAGCACGCGCAAGGTGCCAAGGCTGTCGGACCAAGCCATGCCCGGCCAGGCGAATTCCTGCTGCCCCGCCAAGATGGCATCGCCGGCGGCATCGACCTCGAACGCATAGAGGTGGCGTGTCTCGTTGACGCTGATCGTTTGGCGCGCGCCATCTGACCCGATGACATCGATCTTGCCGAGGCCGACATTGCGGTCGCCACCAGCAAACCAGAAGTCAGGCACCTCGATCCGGCCCTTGGTGCCGAGGATGCGCAGGACATTGTCCTGGTTGAGCGAGATGCTGCAGGAAACTTCGGCGACAATGCCGCCAGGAAACTGCAACAGGGCGGAAGCCCATTCGTCGACGCCGGACTGGCCGAGATGCGCTGCGCCAACCACCTTGTCAGGCTCGGCGAAGGGCTCTCCGACCGCAGCGCCGGCTATCAACCGCGCCATCGAAACGGGGTAGCCGCCGACATCGAGAATGCCGCCACCGGCAAGGTCATTGGCATAGAGCCGGTGCTCCGGCATGAAACCAGGCATGGCAAAGCCGAAACTCGACTTGATCATCCTGACCTCGCCGATCGCACCGGACCTGATCAATTCGACCAGTTTCAGCGTCTGCGGATGCAAGCGGTACATGAAGGCTTCGCCAAGGAAGGTGCCGGCCTTGCGCGCGGCGTGGATCATGGCGTCGGCCTCGAAGGCGGTCAGCGCCATCGGCTTTTCGCAGAGCACATGTTTTCCGGCTTCCGCTGCCCTGATCGCCCATTGCGCATGGCCTGGATGCGGGATCGCGATGTAGATCGCATCGATTTCCGGATCGGTAAGCAACGCGTCATAGCCATCGACGATACGCGCCCCGGGAAAGCTGTCGGCGAGGCCCGGCTTGCCGGGATTGCGCGCGCCGATAGCGGCAAGCATGCCATTGCGAGACCCGGCTACGCCGCCTGCGAAGGCCTTGGCAATGTCGCCAGGCCCCAGGATGCCCCAACGGATTTTTTTAAGTTTGGAAGTCAAGTCAGATCTCCTTGAAGCCGCCTCGACGCATCGCGGTCGGGCACAGAAAAGAAAGGTCAGCGAAGCCGGGCACCGGCGCTGTCGAAGAGAAGCGAGCGTTCGGCCTTGATCGACACGGTCAGATGGTCGCCGCTCGCCCGCTGCCGCGAGGCCTCGCGCTCGATAATCAGTTCCTCCGGCCCGGCATTGGCGTAGACGTAGCTCACCGATCCCAGGTGTTCGGCAACGTCGGCCTTGACCGTGATGTCGCAATCGCCTTCACCGGCATTGAAGAAATGCTCCGGCCGCACGCCAAGCACGATGTCGGCCCCGATCGCCGGCAAGGGACCCGAAAGCGGCTTCTTCAACCGAACACCGCCATGGTTGACCAGCTCGACAAGGGCAGCGCCGTCGCTGACGCCAACCATCTTGGCGGCAAGAAAATTCATCTTCGGCGAGCCGACAAAGCCGGCGACGAAGCGGTTGGCCGGATCGTCATAGAGATCGAGCGGAGCGCCGATCTGCTCGATATTGCCGGCATGGAGCACGACGATACGGTCGGCCAGCGTCATCGCCTCGGTCTGGTCGTGCGTCACATAGATCATGGTGACGCCAAGCTCCTTGTGCAGCCGCGAGATTTCGACCCGCATCTGGACGCGCAGTTCGGCGTCGAGGTTTGAGAGCGGCTCGTCGAACAGGAACACCTGCGGCTCGCGCACAATGGCGCGGCCGATGGCGACGCGCTGGCGCTGGCCGCCAGACAGTTTCCTCGGGCGCCGCTGCATCAGCTCGCTGATGCGCAGGATCTCGGACGCCCGTTTCACCCGCCGATCGGTGTCCGCCTTCGGATTGCCGGTCATCCTCAGCCCGAAGGAGAGGTTCTGTTCGACCGTCATGTGCGGATAGAGCGCATAGGACTGGAACACCATGGCGATGCCGCGATCGGCCGGCTCGACGTCGTTGACCAGCTTGCCGCCGATGGCGATCTCTCCGCCGCTGATGTCCTCAAGGCCAGCGATCATTCTCAGCAGCGTGGACTTGCCGCAGCCGGAAGGGCCGACAAAGACGACGAATTCGCCGTCCTTGATGTCAATGTTGGCGCCATGGACGACCTCGAGTATACCATAGCGCTTGACAACATTGTTGAGTGTGACGGTTGCCATGCTGCCCCCTACTTGATGGCGCCGGCGGCGATGCCGGCGATGAAATGGCGCTGCAGGAGCACGAAGACGACGAGCATCGGCACTGTCAGCATCACGGCGCCCGCCATGATGCCGCCCCATGAAACCTTGGTCAGGCCGATCAGCGTGCCGAGCGCGACGGGGGCTGTCATCGATCCCGGCTGGCTGTTGATCAGCAGCGGCCACAGGTAGTTGTTCCATGACGCCAGGAACAGGATGATGCAGAGCGCCGCCAGCATCGGCCGCGCCAGTGGCAGCGCGATGAAGACGAAGATGCGCCACTCTTTCACGCCTTCGACACGGGCGGCGTCGAACAGGTCGTCGGGCATCATCGAAAAACTCTGGCGCATGAACAGCACGCCAAGTGAATTGAACAGCGGCGGCACGATCAGCGCGACCCAGGTGTTGGCGAGCTTGAAATCGCGCGCCACCATGATGAATTGCGGGATCAGCACGACCGCGTAGGGAAGCGTGATGGTGCCGAGGATGATCGCCACAACCACGCCTTTGCCGAAGAACTGGTAGCGGGCCAAAGCCCACCCCGCCATCGAGGTCAGCAGCACCGAAAGGAACGTGTAGGTCACCGCCACGGAGACCGAGATGCCGATGGCGCCGACGAAATCGGTGTCGCGCTGCAGACTGTTGAAATTGTCGATGAAATTGCCATGCGGCAGCAATTCGATGCCGGGACTGAAAATGCCGTTGTCGGGCATGGTCGAGAAGACCACCATCATCCACAGCGGAAACAGCCAGATCAGCGCCAGGGGCGTGAGGAAGAGATGCAGTGCGATGCTGCGCCTTGTCCTAGCGGCGGAGAGCGAGCTCATTCGGGTTCCCTCGTCAGCCACAGTTGCACCAGCGTGATGGCGATCGCGAGACCGGCCATGGTGTAGGCGATGGCCGAGGCGTAGCCGAAGTTGAGCGACCGGAAGCCCTGGCGGTAAAGCAGCAGGCCGAGTGTTTCGGTGCCGCCGCCTGGTCCGCCCCGCTCGGTGATCAGGAAGGGCTCGGTGAACAATTGCATGGTGCCGATGATCGACAGCACGAGGCAGAACACGATGACCGGCTTCAGCAGCGGCAGCGTGATGAAGAAGAACTGCCTGAGCTTGCTGACACGGTCGAGTGTCGCGGCCTCATAGACATCCTCGGGAATGGACTGCATGCCGGCCAACAGGATGATGGCGTTGTAGCCGGCCCAGCGCCAGGTGACCGCGACCATGATCAGCGCCATCGCCGGGGTGACGTTGGAAAACCAATCGATCTTGGGCAAGCCGATGCTATTCAACAGCTTGTTGATGATGCCGAAATCGAGGCTGAACATCAGGCGGAAAACCGCGGAATAGGCGACCTCGCCAACCACCACCGGGGCAAAAAAAGCAAAGCGATACAGGCCTCGCGCCTTAAGCAGCGGAGAATTCAAGAGCACCGCCATCACCATGGCCAGCGCGATCATCACCGGTACCTGGATGACCAGGATGAGCAGCGTGTTCTTCAGCGCGTTGTAGAAAGCCGGATCGCCGATCAGCCGGCCCCAGTTGAAGCCGGGCTGGTAGTGCCACGGCACGGTGCGCGTCGCCTGGAACGAGATCAGGAACGAGCTGATGATTGGCCAGACCCAGAAGACGGCGAAAACCAGCAGATAAGGCGTGAGGAAGCGATAGGCCGTGGCATTGCGAGTGTGCATCTTCCTCCTCCTTCGCCTGATGGCATTTTCGACGGGCCGCAGCCGTGAGGCGCCGTTCTAACTGTTGCGAAAACCGTGTGCGGGTTCCCGCGCCAAGGTCGAGACGTCCGGGCGTTACGGATGCACCGCCCGGATCGTTGACTGAGGTTACGATTTGACAGGCAGTCCGGTCGCTGCCGCGATCTGGTTAGCGGCGTCGTCGAGTGCGGCCTTGGCATCGGCATAGCCACCGGCGAGATACTTGGTCTGCACCGCACGGATGATGATTTCGGCGTCGCTCTGGAACTGCGTGCCGCGGCTAGGCGCGACCTTCGGCAAGGTCGCCAGGATATCCTTCCAGACGGCCTGATTGCCCCAGTAAGGCAGTCCTTGCGAGACGTAGGGGTCATCGAGCGCCGAGATCAGCGAGGGGACGAGGCCAAAATCCCTGAGCATCGTGATCTGGCCTTCATTGGTCTCGAGCGTGTACTTCATGTAGGCGTAGGCGGCTTCCTTGTTCTTGCTGGCCGATGTGATGGCAAGCGACGAACCGCCCAGGTTGGCGGCGCGCGGGCCATCGGCGGTGAGGCTGGGCATGAGGTAAATGCCCCATTTTCCGCTCTCGGCCGGCGATTCGGTCCGCAATGTGCCCTCATACCAGCCGCCATAGATCTGGGTGGCGACAGTGCCGGCGGTGTTGTTGGTGATCTTGGTGCCCCAGTCGGCGGAGGCAATGATGCCGGCGTCCTTCATCTCCTTGACCTTGGTCATGGCGTCGACGCATTTGGGCTGATTGACCGTGATCGACTGCCCGTCGGCGGCGAAATAGGCGCAGCCCTGCTCGTTGGAGATCATGCGGAAGAACTCGGAGTCACCGTTGAAATCAGCATTGGTCATGGTGACGCCGGGATTGGCGGCCTGGACCTTCTTGCCCGCCGCGATGAAATCATCCCAGGTCTTGATCGAGGCCGGGTCGACGCCAGCCTTCTCATAGAAATCGCGGCGATAAAACGCGGCCACCGGCCCCGAATCCCAGGGCATGGCATAGGCCTTGTCGCCAACTTCGAGTTCGGTGCGCTTGAAATCGGGGAATTTCGCCTGGTCATCGGCCGTGTAGCCCAGCGTGTGCAGGTCGACGAAACAGTCCGGGAACTGGCTCCAGTAGTTCTCGGCCTCGCCATTCTCGATCGTGACGATATCAGGCAGTCCGACGCCGCCAGCGGCGCAGCCGGCTATCGATTTGTCATAGGTCGGCTGATTGCCGAGATCCTGAACGGTGACCTTGATGTCCGGATGAAGCTTGTTGAAGCCGGCAACCGTCGATTTCAACGACGAAGCGGCAACGTTCCAGCTCCAGATCGTGAGTTCGCCCGATTGCGCGAAAGCCGGGCTTGAGCCCAGGGCAAGCGTCAGCGCGGCGCAGGTCAGTGTGATGCGCATTGAAATCCTCCCATTTCATTTGCTCTCTCTGCGAGCGTGGCTAAACTAGCCGGCGTGGAAGACATGTCCCCGACAGAGGGAATATGAAATGGGCGGAAAGTAAGATGCCAGAACGGCCGTTTTACCAGCCTGGCGCCAGCGGCGTCGAAGGTTTTCCGCTGGTCCTGGAGATATTCCACAATCACCCGCTGGTGATGCTCAAACCGCATTGGCATGCCCAGGTCGAGGTGAATTTCATCGTGCGCGGCGACGTGCACTATTGCATGAACGATTATGAGATTGCGCTTTCCGCGGGCGAAATGTGCCTGTTCTGGGGTGGTCTGCCGCACCGCATGGACCGTTTGTCTGATGACGCCATCTACGCGGGCGCACACCTGCCGCTGGTGCATTTCTTCCGGCTCCATCTGCCAGACGATATCCGGCACCGGCTGATGACAGGGGCGACGCTGGTGACAGGCGCCACCGACCTTTCCGACAACCACAGTTTCGAGCGCTGGAACCGTTACGTCCGCTCGGGCGATCCAGCCAAGGCCGAACATGCCGTCAAGGAATTGTTGCTGCGGCTCGAACGCGTGCGATTCGAACCCTATCGGCTCGTGCCGGAGAGTTCGAAGGGGGCAGGAGCCGGCGGTCCCTTCGATCAGCAGTCGTCGCGCAATGTCGGACGCATGTGCGATTTCATCGCCGAGAATTTCCTCTACGACATCGAGTGCGTGAACATCGCGGCGGCGGCGGACATCCATCCCAAATACGCCATGAACCTGTTCAAGAAGTCGACCGGGATGACACTCAACGAATATGTCAGCCTGCTGCGGTTGAGCTACGCACAGGCGTTGCTGATGCATCAGGACGCCAACGTCCTGCGTGTCGCCATGGATTCGGGCTTCGGCTCGCTCAGCGCCTTCAACAAATCGTTCCGCAAGCTCGCCGGCATGTCGCCTTCCGATTTTCGCAAGACCACCGCCGTCAGATAGTCCACGGCAACAATTGCGAAGCGGCCCGGCAGCCCCCGCGAATTGGCACCATCCGGCGCGATGCCGCGCTAGCCGCCGCAGTGGACGATTTGGCGCGGCAAACCGCGCTTCTTTTCCTGCCTGAAATCAGCACCTAAGCGCTGGACAGGCTAAATTCCCGTGCTATAACCCACGCGCTTTCAAGGGGTGCCGCACGGCGCTTCCACGAAATCCGGCAGGCGAGTTTTTGTCAGCCGGAACAGGCCCAGATAGCTCAGTTGGTAGAGCAGCGGATTGAAAATCCGCGTGTCCGTGGTTCGAATCCGCGTCTGGGCACCACCTTCCTTTCCCATAGCTTCTCACAGCATCCCACCAATCAACATAATCAATGAGTTAGCTTGTCTTAGCTGCTCATGCCGGCCCGCCGCGTACCGTTGCAACGCATCGATTTTTGGGTAACGATCCGGACGTTACCCATTACCCGGGAGGTCCGTTACCCATGTCGCTCTCCGATTTCGCATGCAAGAACAGCAAGCCCAAAGACAAACCGTATCGCCTCACTGACGGCGACGGGCTCTATCTCCTCGTCCAAAGAAGCGGCTCCAAACTTTGGCAATTGCGGTATCGCAGCCTGGAAAAGGAAAACATCCTCTCCTTTGGGAAATACCCATTGGTGTCGCTACTCGACGCGAGAGAGAAGCGCGACCAGGCCAAGAGGCTGCTTATCGCCGGTATTAACCCCTCCACAAAACGCAGGGAGGAGAAGATCACGGCTCTCACAGAAGCGCGCACAACCTTCGGCTTGATCTCCGAGGAATACGTCAAACGGATGGAGGAGCGGCGCGCCGCAGCGGCCACCGTCACCAAAACCAAGTGGCTCCTCGAAGACTTGGCCTGCCCGCTGGCCAAACGTCCAATCAAAGAGATCACCCCAGCGGAGATACTTCAACTTCTCCAGAAGATCGAAAGGAGCGGCCGACGGGAAACGGCGCGGCGTCTGCGCGGCGTGATCGGCAGTGTCTTCCGGTTGGCGATTGTCACCCTGCGGGCCGAGGGCGACCCGACCCTGCCGCTTCGGGGCGCCCTCCAGCCGCCTAAAGCCAATGGTCGTGCCGCTATCACCGATGAAAAGAAATTCGGTCAGCTCCTCGTGGCGATAGATGAGTACGATGGCTGGCCGACCCTGAAAGCTGCTCTCCAGTTCCTCGCCCTTACCTGCGTCCGTCCCGGCGAGGTACGGGGGGCGACCCGCGCCGAATTCGACCAAGAAAAGGCTGTCTGGCGCATACCAGCCGAGCGCATGAAGATGCGTGCCCCGCACGATGTGCCGCTATCCAAGCAGGCGCTCCGGGTCCTGGGAGAAGTCTGGCCGCTTTCAGAGCGGGGCGGCCTAGTCTTTCCTTCGATCCGCTCGACCAAGCGTCCGCTTTCCGAGAACGCCATGAATGCCGCGCTACGGCGCATGGGCTACCGACAAGACGAAGTAACCGCCCATGGCTTTCGGGTGACTGCCAGCACCATCCTCAACGCGCGCAACTACGATCCAGACGTCATTGAGGCGGTACTGGCGCACCAAGACAAGAACGCCATTCGGCGTACCTACAACCGCGCGACCTATTGGGAGCAACGCGTGACGCTGATGCACGAGTGGGGAGATTTGCTAGACGCGCTAAAGGCGCACAGTTAGTCTTGGGCGCATCTCACGGTACTGCTCAGGAACAGCAAGCCGGGCGACATTGGAGCTAAATTAGGCGCCTGGCGTCGCCCGCCCTGTTCCGAGCCAGAAGCCCCTGTCGTTGAGCATGCGCAGGTTGGCCTGCTGCCGGTTTACGGTGCTTGCCACCTGTATAAGCACTAACGCTGTTCATTTCGCTGCAACCTAGCGTTCAGGCTCGGGTTCTCGGACTTCACTTCAAACTCAGGTCACGCGCGGGCAGAGACACAACAGTTTCGCGGACTGCTGGGGTTCCCGGCGATCCAGCTCCGAAACTCATAGCATATTGACCGAGCAGTAGTGTCGTTGCAGTTGTCGGTTAAAGACGCCCGCCGCCTCGGACCGAGCTACCGAGGCAGCCTTGCACCATTTCCGGACAGTAGGTTCTCACGGAGCGATAGATGCTCTCGAAAATGCCAGCGTCGGATCACGCTCAGTGCCAAGTCGATCACTCCGTGGCCCCCGCTGAAAAAGCAGGGCAAGATTCAAACATGGGTCAAGTCTCGATGGCAATATCCTGGGTTGCCGGGTCAGTTCTCAGTGGCAATCAACAGCCTCGCCTCGGCCAGCGGAAAAGGCGCGCTCTGCCGAGCCGCGCAATGCATGGGAGGCCCCAAATTCGGATGATCCACGGCCGACGGGAACTGCGTCTGTCGACTTTGGGCAACAGCGCCAGCTAGGCGCGCCGCATCTTGACCACATGCGATCCGATCTCCAGTTCGCTCGACTGAAAACTGCGCCAAGCTGGCGTCAGGTTTTGCTCCCAACGGAAGAAGTCCCGCAGCAACCAGTCTCTTTCGGGCATGGCTATTTCCGACATGGGCGGTAGAACCCGGTTCCAACCCGGCTCGCCACTGGCAGATGCAAGCACCGCCTTCACCGAGGCCGGGAACGGTTTCCTCGAAAGGATGGAGTCGCCGCCCTGCAAGGGCGGCACGAGCTTGCGGCGATCGAAGGCGGTCGGGGCGTCGAACATCGCCCGCATCAGACGCGGCATGGCGTTGCCGAGACCGCATATGGTGCCGCGCGCGCCCGCCGCGAGCGCTTGCGGGAGATGGGTCTCTGAGCCCGTATAGATAGACAAGTGCGAGAAGCGGCGGATCAATGCCTCGGTGAAATCCAGGTCCCCGCCGCTGTCCTTCACGCCACTGATGATCCCCGGATAGGCCTCGTCCAGCCGCCGAATGACGCGCGGCGTCAGCGGGACGCCGCAAATATCCGGAAAATGATAGAGGCACAATTTCAGATCGGCACGCGAGATGCGGTCGATGACAGTCGCGTAGAAGCGGAAGGTGCCGTCCTCCGTGATGCCGCCGCGATAGACGCAAGGCGGCATCAGCAGCAGGCTGTCAACGCCACGGTCGAGCGCATGATGAGCCAGCCGTGCAATATCCGGGATCGACAGTGCGCCGACCGAGACGATGAGCCGACCTGGCGCGATACCGGCGGCAATGACGCCATCCAGGGCTTCTGTCCTGTCCTCCACCGAGAACTCGGTGCCCTCGCCCGTCGTGCCAAAGAGCGCGATGCCGTCGCAACCGGCACCGAACAGCATCTCGATGTGACGGACGAGCAGTTTGATGTCGGGGTGCAGGTCGGCCGTCAGCGGTGTCGCCGCCGCGACCATGAAGCAATCGATCCTCGGCAGGGCTGGCGTCTGGGTCTTCATAGGTGGGCTCGCTGGTCTGTTTGAGAGCAGTTTGTGCCCTCCGGCTCGCAACAAATGATGATTGATTGCCTATTGTCAACATTCAGCTTGACGATTTGTAGCTGTGGTGAAACCATCCGTTCGTCAGGTCGCGCGCCATCGAAGGCGCCCCAACAGCGACGCAGGAGGGGAAGAGCATGAGCAAACAGGGGTCTTCATTTCTTAATCGTGCCGTTGGCCGCCGCACGGTGGTTGCCGGCGCCTTGGGCGTCCTGGCGGCGCCCTTCGTCTCGCGGTTCGCTTTCGCGGCAGGCAAGGTCATCCGTGCCTCGACGCCCGGTCCGGACACAGAATGGCAATCCAAGGCGTTGCAAGCGTTCAAGGCGGAACTCGACAAGTCGATGCCGGGTGCTTTCGACGTCCAGTTGCACTACAACGGCACGCTGTTCGCGCAGGGCACGGAGATCGAGGCGATGCAGCGCGGCAATCTCGAAATCGCCCTCACCTCGCCTTCGGATATTTCGGAACTGATCCCGGAATTCTCGATCTTCACCACCGGCTATCTGTTCCGCGATGCCAAACACCTGGATGCGGTGTACAGCGGCGACGTCGGCAAGGAATTCAAGGACAAGGTGGCGAGCGATCTGAAATTGCAGATCCTCAGGAGCCAGTATCTCGGCACGCGGCATGTCATCTTGCGGACACCCCGCACCGTCAACGTGCCGGCGGATCTCAAGGGCGTGAAGCTGCGCATGCCGGGTTCGGCAGCCTGGCAATTCCTCGGCAACGCGCTTGGCGCCAGCGCCACGCCGCTGGCCTTCGAGGAAGTCTATCTTGCCATGCAGACCGGCACGATCGACGGCCTCGAAAACCCGTTGCCGGACGCCATCGCGTCAAAGTTCTACGAAGTGTCGAAACAGGTCGTGCTGACCGGCCACCAGGTTGCGAATGTCTTCTTCACAATGCCGACAGCGTTCTGGGACGGGCTCAGCGATGACGAGAAGAAGGCGATCCTCGCGGCCGAGGAAGTGGCCAAGAAAGTCAACGACGACGGCGTGATCGCCACCGAAAACGATGGCAAGGCGTTCCTCGAGGCACACGGCAACACCGTGACGACCCCCGACGTGGCGGCTTTCCAAAAACATGTGCTCGATGCTTTCGTCAATTCAGACTTTTCGAAGAACTGGCCCAAGGGCATGCTTGATCGTATCGGCGCTGCCTAAGCTCGGTTGATGCAGTCCTTGGCCATCGTCTGGAAGCGACTGGCGGAGTCGGTGAGCGTCGTGGCTTTTGCCGTGATGTTCGCCGGCTTCGTCATCGGCATCGTCGCCCGCTACGTCTTCAACGCGCCGATATCGTGGACGAACGAGCTTTGCGTGGTCGCTTATGTGTGGATCGTGTTCTGGACGAGCGACATACTGATCAAAGAGCGGCAGCACATCGTCTTCGACGTTATCTACGGCCTGTTTCCACCCCGGTCCCGACGGCTCCTGGCTGTCTTCGTGACGCTTTCCCTGGCGGTGGTGTTCCTTGCCGCCCTACCTGGCACTTTCGACTACATCCTGTTCCTTCGCAATCGTCACTCGACCTTGCTGCATCTGCCCATGCAGTTCGTGTTCGGAAGTTTCCTGATCTTCCTCGTCGCCGTAGTCGTCAGCGCACTTCGACGCCTCTGGCAATTGTTACGACCCGGTTGGGAACAGCATATCTAGGAATTTTTCATGTCCTTCGCCGTCGAGGTGATGTTCGTTCTGTTCTTCGTCTGGATGTTCGCCGGCATGCCGCTCGGCCACGCCATGCTTGCCTCCGGCATCGTGTACTTCGTCATCACCGGCCGCGACATGGGCCTGGTCGCCAGCCAGAGCCTCAATGGGATCTACGGCAACTTCGTCATGCTTGCGGTGCCATTGTTTATCTTTGCCGCCGAGTTGATGAATGCCGGCAAGATGACCGACAAGATGTTCGGCTTCGCCAACCTCCTCGTCGGCCGATTTCGGGGTGGGCTCGCCCATGTCAACATCGTCGCCAGCGTGATCTTTGCCGGCATGAGCGGCAGCGCGCTGGCGGACGCGGCTGGACCCGGCAAGATCTCCATCGACATGATGATCAAGGCCGGCTACCGCCCCGGTTTTGCGGCGGCTCTGACGTCGGCATCCTCGATCCTGGGACCGATCATTCCACCCTCCATCCCGATGGTGCTCTACGGCGTCGTTTCCAACACGTCGATCGGCTATCTTTTCATGGGGGGTGTCGGCCCCGGCATCTTCCTGGCGCTGGTCATGATGGCCATGGTGGCGGTACAGGCGCGGCTGCAGAATTTTCCGACGCAGCCGAAGCCAACCCGGCAAGAAGCGATTGCCGTGACACGCGACGCGGCACCGACCCTGGTCTTGCCCGTCATCCTGCTCGGCGGCATCTACTCGGGCGCGGTCACTCCGACCGAAGCGGCGGCGGTGGCGGCTTTCTGTGCCTTGCTGCTGGCGCTGTTCTGGTACCGCACCCTGTCGCCAAAGGTCCTCTTCAACGTGTTGATGGAATCGTCGCGCTCGACCGCCATCGTGGCGATCACCATCGCCGGTGCCGTGCTGATGAACTACGTCGTCGCGGCGGAGCAGATACCGGATCAGCTCGGGAGCTGGATTGCCTCGCTGGATCTCAGCCCGCTGATGTTCATGCTGCTGGTGACGGTTCTGTTCCTGATCCTCGGCGCACTGCTCGACACCTTGCTGATGCTGCTGATCGTCATCCCGATCCTGATGCCGACGGTGCGGGAACTTGGCATCGATCCCGTCTATTTCGGCGTCGTCTCCACGGTGAATATGATGATCGGGCTGATTACCCCGCCGATGGGACAGCTGGTCTTCCTCATATCGGGCATTACCGGCATCAAGGTCGCGACCATTCTTGGCGAGGTCTGGTTGCTGCTTTTCATCCTGATCCTGGCGCTCCTCGTCCTCGTCTTCGTGCCCCAGATTACGCTCTGGCTGCCGGAAATGGCGGGCTATGTGCCGGTAGGAACATTCCATTGAAATACCTTGAGGACGTGACATGCCCGCAATGAAGGAACTGGTCAAAGGCACCGATCGCTACCGCCACTACATCAATGGCGAGTGGGTCGATTCCACCATCAAGGAATGGATCGAGGTCGAAAACCCGGCGACACAGGCGGTGATCGCCTCGGTGCCCAAAGGCGGCGAGGACGATGCCGACCGGGCGCTGGTCGCGGCTCGCGCCGCCCAGCCGGGTTGGGAAGCCCTGCCGCCGGCGGCACGCGGACAATTGCTGAAGGATCTGGCACGCCTGATCCTGGAAAACCGGGAACGGCTGGCGCGCATCGTCGTTGCCGAACAAGGCAAGCCGATCCACGAGGCGCGCGGCGAAATCGAGGGGGCGGCGCTCTATCTCACCTACGCCGCCGAGGAAGCGCGCCGCATCACCGGTGACATCATTCCGTCCGATGTGCCGGACGAGCAGATCTGGATTCAGCGGGTCGCCCATGGCGTCGTCATCGCCTTAACCGCCTGGAACTATCCGGCGGCGCTGATGTGCCGCAAGATGGGTCCGGCGCTGCTCGCAGGAAACACCATCGTCATCAAGTCGCATGAGGGCACGCCGATCTCGGCGTTGGAGATCGCGCAGCTCTCCTCGCAACTCGACTTCCCGCCTGGCGTCATCAATGTCGTCAGCGGCACCGGCGAAGGCATCGGTGCGGCGCTAGTGCGCCATCCCATCCCGCGTCTCATCACGCTCACCGGCAGCGTGCGCGCCGGCAAGGAGATCTTCCGTGCCGCCGCCGAGGACCTCAAACTGCTGCGGCTGGAGCTCGGCGGCAAGGCGCCCTTCGTCGTCGCCGAGGATGCCGACATCGGTGCCGCCGTTCGCGCGGCCGTGCTGTCGCGCTTCGAGAATTGCGGCCAGATCTGCATCTGCAACGAGCGCATGTATGTGCATAGGCGCGTCGCCGACGAATTCCTCGAAAAATTCACCCGCGCGGTAAAGGCACTAAAGGTCGGCGACCCCACCACACTGGTCGATGTCGGGCCGAAATTCAGCGGCATGGAACTCGACAAGGTCGAGCGCATGGTCGAGACGGCACGCTCCGCCGGTGCCGAAGTGCTGACCGGCGGGCGCCGGCTGACGGAGGGCGAGTTCGCGCGCGGACACTGGTACGAGCCGACGGTGATGACCGTCACCGACAACCAGATGCGCATCATGCAGGACGAGGTGTTCGGCCCGGTCGTGCCTGTGATGACAGTGGGTGATTTCGATGAAGGGCTGCGGCTTGCCAATGAATCGAACTACGGTCTGTCGGCCTACGTCTTCACCAAGGATATGCGGCGGGTGATGCGGCTGGTGCGAGAGCTGAAGTTCGGCGAGATCTATGTCAACCGGCCCGGCGGCGACGCCGTGCATGCCCACCACGCCGGCATCCGCGACAGCGGCATCGGAGGCGAGGACGGCAAGTACGGGCTGGACGCCTATTTCCAGAAGAAGACTATCTACGTCAATTACGCCTGAGCCGTTTCGTCGGGGCGCGATCCAATAGGCAAGGCATTGCGCCTTCGCCGCCGGGACCGTAAGGCTGGCCGCAACGGCACGGGCGGTGCGATGAGTTTTGCCGATCAACTACAGCGCTTCGGGCTGCTTCTGCCGCAAGGCCGCGCGACAGTGGTGCTGGCCGGCACGCCAGACGAGATCGGCCGGGTCTATGAGACGGTCGATGCAGCGCTCCGGCAGCGACCCGGCTATCGGCTTGTGCTGGCAGCGGCGGCCGAAGACCTCTCGGAACTGCGGCGGCGATATCCTCATGAACTCGTGCTGCCGTTGCCCTATTCAGCGGGCGCCAAGCTTTGGCGGCGTCGCCTGGAAGCGATCCTGATCATCGGTCCGGCGAGACTGAACGCGGAATTTGGGAAGGCCGGCGTCCTCGACAACAACGAGCCCATGACAGCCGGGACGCTCGCGACAATGCTGCCGACCCGCGACCTGCCGGCCCGTCCGGTTTCCACCTCCACATTCCTGATCGACCTGCTGGGTGGACGTCGTATCGCTTCGCTGGCCGACCTCAAGACGCGGCTCGGCAATCCACGAACGATTGTCTGTCTTGGCAACGGTCCATCATCCGAGGATCCGAGACTTTCGGACCATCGCGATGCCGCGCTGTTTCGCGTCAACTGGAACTGGCGCGGGCGCGGCTGGATGACGGAGCCCGCTGTCGTCTTCACCGCCGATCCCGACCTTCCCGGTTCTGGTCGGCGGCCGATCATCACCTTTCCGACCGCTGCGATAGGCCGGCCGATCCTGATGCGCCATACGAGGGCGATGCGTCCTCCTTCGGCTGGCTATATTTTTCTTGATGCCTTCGATCCGACGCTCGCGGATCTTTCCGGACCAATGATCCCGACCAACGGTGCGCTGATGATTGCCGTTGCCGCGGCAGTTGGAGCCGAACGGATCGTGATAGCCGGGATGGACCTCTACCAGCACCCGGACGGACGCTATCCCGGCGATGCCACCGCGTTTGACGGCTACTCGCGCGAACACAGCGCCGAGATCGACCTGGCGTTGATCCGCACCGCTTTGGGCGGTTTCAAGGGCGAAAAGATTATCCTCAGCGACAATCTGCGCGCCGCGCTCCAAACGCCTGGATAGCCGGCCTTGTCATACGGCAGGTGGCGCCCTCAGGACGCCTTTTCGCGGGTGGGCTTGGCGCTGCCGCCTTGCTTTAACAGTTTCGCCAGCAGCTTGACCTCGGCATCGTTATGATTGCGCGCCAGCTTCTCGGCCCGGTCGGCATCGCCGGCGATCACCGCCTCGATCAACGCCTTGTGCTCGGCAATCAGCTCTTCATAGTCGTTGGGCAGAAAGCCCGATTGCACCATGTGGAAGCGGACCTGCTGGACGATGAAGCGGTGTTGTTCGGCTAGGCGCTCATGCCTGGCTAGCTCTATAATCGCCGCATGCAGGTCGAAATCGATCCCTGTGGCATCCTGGAAGCGGCCCTCGCGAATGGCGTGCAGCAGGTCGTCGGCAATGGCACGCAGGCGCATTCCATCTATCTCGCTAACGTTGGCCGCGGCAAGGCGCGCGCCCAACCCTTCCAGCGCGCCGCGCAGCGTGTAGATTTCCCAGGCATCGACGGTAGAGGTGCCCGAAACTTCCCAGCGGGTGAACGCCACCTGCTGGACAAGACCTTCATTGGCCAGTTGCGCCAGTGCCGAACGCACCGTGCCGCGGCTGACTTCAAGTTCCTCGGATAGTTGGGTCTCAAGCAGCCGTTCGCCGGCCGGCAGCACGCCTTCGAGTATATGCGAGCGTATCTGGTCGGCGGCCCTGCGGTCGAGCAGACGCTTTTCAGACTTGAGACTTGTAAGCTTCGTCATCAATCGACTCATGGCCAACGGTGCCATCTACATATTCCGGCGCCTTGGCCCACGCAACCGGCATTGCTGACAATTAACGATGGCTCATCGCCTGTGCTGAGATCCTGTTTGGCACCAAAGCAGCGGAGATGAGAGAGCCTTAGAGGTGGCACACAGATTTATGTTTGCTGATTGCTGACAATCGAGCAAAACTATGGTTGATTGCTTTCCTAGGAGTGGGCAATGGCCGAAGTGAAAAGTGTGGTTCTGCAGCTAAAGCCCGTCGATGAGGTGGCCGTGGCGCTTCGCGACATCCATGCCGGCGAGACCCTGGTGCCGTTTGGCCTGCTTGCAACCACCGCTATCCCCTTCGGCCATAAGGTAGCGCTGCGACCGCTGGAACAGGGAGAGGTGATCCACCGCCTCGGCCAGCCGATCGGTCTGGCGACGGCCGCTATCCCCGCTGGGGCGCATGTCCACCTTCACAATATGGGTTTCGAGGCATCGATGGCAGGGCGTGCGATCGGCACACGGCTATCGAATGCGCCAGTCCGGTCGCCGTCGGATATCCCGACCTTCGATGGCTATGTTCGCGCGGATGGCAAGGTTGGGACACGCAACTATGTCGGCGTCCTGACCTCTGTGAATTGCTCGGCGCTGGTCGCGCGCATGATCGCCGATCATTTCCGTGATCCGAGCCGGTTGCTGCCCTATCCCGGTGTCGACGGGGTCGTGGCGTTGACCCACAAGTCAGGTTGCAGCGTCGCCGATGGTTCGATGTCGATGAAAATGCTGCGGCGGACGCTCGCGGGTTACGCACAGCATCCGAACTTTTCCGGCGTGCTGCTTGTCGGGCTTGGCTGCGAGGACAATCAGATCGACCAATTGATCGACGAAGAGCAGCTCGAACTCGGCGACGACCTGGCCAAGCTGGTGATGCAGGAAACCGGCGGAACCCGTTCGAGCATTTCACGTGGCATCGAGATGGTCGAAGCCATGCTGGAAAAGGCGGCGAAGAAGCAACGCCAGAAGGTCCCGGCGAGCGAGATCGTGGTCGGGTTGCAATGTGGCGGCTCGGACAGCTTCTCGGGAATTTCCGCCAATCCCGCACTTGGTGCCGCGGTGGACCGTCTCGTCGCCTGCGGCGGTACGGCGATCCTGGCGGAGACACCGGAGATTTACGGTGCCGAGAACCTCTTGCTGGAACGCGCCGTGAGCAAGGAAGTCGGCGAGCGGCTGATCGGGCTGCTCGAATGGTGGGACGACTACACCAGCCGCGAACCGCAAGGTTTCGACAACAACCCTTCGCCAGGCAACAAGGCAGGCGGATTGACCACCATCCTCGAGAAATCGCTGGGCGCGGTGGCCAAGGGCGGCACCACCAACCTCGTCGAGGTCTACGGCTATGGCCGGCCGATCGACAAGCGCGGCCTGGTGTTCATGGACTCGCCCGGTTTCGATCCGATGTCGGCGACCGGCCAGGTCGCGTGCGGCGCCAATTTGATCGCATTCACCACCGGGCGCGGCTCCTGCTTCGGCTGCCGGCCGGCACCCTCGATCAAGCTCGCGACCAATTCCGAAATGTATGCCCGCATGGAAGAGGACATGGACATTAATTGCGGATCGATCCTCGATGGCGACAGCTCGATCGACGAGATGGGCGAAGCGATTTTTCGCGAGATGATCGCCACCGCTTCGGGCAAAGCCACCAAGAGCGAACTGCTCGGCTATGGCGACGACGAGTTCGCGCCATGGCATGTCAACGCCTGGCTATAGGCCAGGACTTCGGAGGGACACCATGCCGACAATCAGCGTCAGGCTGCTCAAGGGACGCAGCATCGATCAGAAACGCGAATTCGTCGAGGTCGTGACGCGCGAGGCGGCGCGCATCCTCAAATGCGGACCTGACGTGATCGACATCATTTTCGAGGATGTCGAGAAGCACGATTGGGCAGTGGCCGGCAAGCTCTCGTCCGACAAATAGCGTGCCGATGATGCAGTCTGCCCGGCTCAGCGTCGATATCGGTGGCACGTTCACCGATCTGGTGCTGCTCAGAAATGACGGCCTCACCTTCTCGGCCAAGGTCAGCTCGACGCCGGCTGCCCCCGAGGACGCCGTCATATCGGGCATGGCCGAAGTGCTGGCTGCGGCCGACATCCCTGCCGCGGCCCTCACTGAGGTTTTGCACGGGACGACGGTCGGTTCGAACACGCTGCTGCAGAAACTTGGCGCCCGCACGGGGCTGATCACGACCAAGGGTTTTCGCGACGTGCTGGAAATCGGCCGGCTGCGCACGCCCGGTATGTTCGACCTGACCTGGGACAAGCCGGAACCGCTGGTTGCCAGGCGCTACCGGCTGGAAGTGGCCGAGAGGACCCTGGCGGACGGCACCATTCAAACGCCGGTCAACGCAGGGGACGTGCTCAGGGCAGGCGCCTTCTTTCGTGACGAAGGCATTCAGTCCGTCGCCATCTGCTTTCTCAATTCCTACAAGAACCCAGAGAATGAACGCAGCGCGGCGCAAATCTTCTCGCAGGCTTTCGCCGGGATCGCGGTGACGGCCTCCGTCGACGTGCTGCCTGAGGCGGGAGAATACGAGCGCACCTCGACGGTAGCCGTGAACGCTTACGTGCTGCCGCCGCTCAAGGGGTATCTCGACCGTCTCGAGCATAAATTGCGGTCGGCAGGTGTCACCGCGCCGCTGTTGATCGGCAATTCCAATGGCGGCCTGTCTGCGTCCGCCACCGCGCAGAGCAAGCCGGTTTTTTTCATCTCGTCAGGTCGTTCTTCGGGCGCCGTCGGCGCCGCACGCCTCGGTGCGGCTCTGGGCGAACCCAATCTCGTTGCCTTCGACATGGGTGGAACGACGGCATCAGCGGCACTCGTCCACCGTGGCGTGCTGAGCCGCACGCACGAATACGAGTTCCGCGCCGGCATGTCGGTGCCGTCGCGCTTCATCAAGGCGGGTGGCTACATGATGCGGGTGCCGACCGTGGATGTGGCCGAGGTTGGCAACGGCGCCGGTTCCATCGCCGCGATCGATGCCGCCGGCCTGCTCACTGTCGGCCCGATTTCGGCGGGCGCCGATCCCGGTCCCATCTGCTATGGGCTGGGTGGCGCACGGCCGACGGTAACGGACGCCAATGTCGTGCTTGGCTATCTGCCGCCGCGACTGGCTGGCGGTACGCTGAGGCTGGACGTCGAGGCGGCGCGCCTAGCGATCGACAAGATGCTGGGAAGCCCCCTCGGGCTCTCCGCCGCAGCAGCGGCCTGCGGGATCCGGGAGATCGCCAATGCCAACATGGTTCGCGCCATCCGTGCCGTGACGGTCGAGCGGGGTCTCGATCCGCGCGACCTCACGCTGCTTGCCTTCGGCGGTTCGGGTCCGGTGCACGCCTGCGATCTCGCCAGAACGCTCGGCATCACACGGGTTGTGTTTCCGCCGTCGCCAGGGGTGTTCACGGCAATGGGCATGCTGGCCGGCAGCATCGAACATCACGAGTTGCGGTCGGCGCAAGCGAGGCTCGATCTGCTGGGGTATGAAGTGGTTGAAAGGTTGCGGCGCGAGATGCGCGCGGCCGCTACCATGGCGCTGACAAGACAGGGCTATGCGGGCGAGACGGTCGGCTTCAGCGAGGCGATCGATCTGCGCCTCGAGGGACAGGACGGGTCGCTGTCCATACCGTTCTCCGGTGCGTTCGACGCAGCATCCCTGCGGCCGGCGTTCATCGCGGCCTATCGCGACACCTACGGCTACACGCCAAACGACGCGGTGGAAGCGGTGGCGCTGCGGCTACATGCCCACGCGCGGATATCGGAGCCGCTCGATTTCACCGCCCTCAAGGCCGCACGGACCGATGTCGGTGCGCGGGACGAGAGGCGCATGGTGCACTTCACCCGCGACGCGGCGATCGAGACGACGATCGTACCACGTGCGTCAGTGGTATCGGCGCTCTCCGGACCGGTGATCATCGAGGGCGCGGACACCACGATTGTCATCCCGCCCGGAATGCGGGTCGAACCAAATGCGACCGGCAGCCTGATCGCGACGCCGGAGTCTGCTTGATGACAGCCATCGATCCCATCACGTTCGCGGTCATCAAGTCGGGGCTCGACACCATCGTCGACGACATGGCCTACGCGGTGATGCGCACTGCCCGCTCGCCGATCGTGCGTGATGTTCTCGATTATTCGGTGACGCTCTGCGATGCCAGCGGGCGGATCCTCAGCCAGGCAAAGACTGTCGCCCTGCACTTGGGCGCCGTGCCGGACGCGATGGACGTGATCGTCGAGCGCTTCCGCGACGACATGTTCCCCGGCGACGTGATCGTGCTCAACGATCCCTATGACGGGGGCATGCACCTGCCAGATATCTTCATGTTCAAGCCGATCTTTTCCAGCAAACGATTGCTCGGATTTTCCGTCGTGATCGCCCATCATTGCGATGTCGGTGGCCGGGTGCCGGGCTCGAATGCGTCGGATTCCACGGAGATTTTCCAGGAAGGCCTGCGCATCGCGCCGATGAAGCTCTATGAACGCGGCCTGCCCAACAGGACGTTGTTCAAGATCATCGAGAAGAACGTGCGGCTGCCGGCTCTTGTGCTCGGCGATCTCGATGCCCAATACGCCACTTGCAACATCGGCGAGCGCGAGATGTTGCGGCTGTTCGAGCGGTACGGCGAAGAACTGGAAGCCTATTTCGACCGGCTGATCGACTACGGCGAGGAACTGACGCGCAAGGCGATCGCCGGCTGGCCGGATGGCGAGTACGCCTTCACCGATTACATCGATGGCGATGGCTTCTCGTCCGCGCCGATCCCGATCGTCTGTCGGATCACGGTGAAGGGCGACCATCTGTGGGTCGACTTCGCCGGCTCATCGCCACAGGTGAAGGGTGCGATCAATTCCACGCTCTCATTCGTCAAGTCCTCGACCTATCTGACCATACGCTGCGCCCTCGACCACGACGTTCCCAACAATGCCGGCGTCTATCGCTGCATCACCGTGACGGCGCCGGAGGGATCGATCCTCAATCCGAACATGCCGGCTCCGGTGGCGGCGCGGGCGCTGACTGGCTACCGCGTCGTCGACACGGTGATGGGGGCTTTGGCACAGATCGCGCCGAAGCGGCTGATGGCGGCAGGCGAAGGCGGCAACACGGTGGTCGCCATCGGCGGCTATCACGGGCCTGAGCGCAAACCTTTTATCCTGGTGGATATGATCAACGGTGCCTGGGGCGGTCGGTCCGACAAGGACGGCATCGAAGGTATCACCAATCCCAGCCAGAACATGTCGAACCTGCCGATCGAGACGATCGAGGCGCGCTACCCCGTGATGATGGAGGAGTATGCGCTGCGAGAAGATTCCGGCGGCGCTGGGCAATTTCGTGGCGGGCTAGGACTGGTGCGGCAATATCGCCTGCTGGCGGACACGGCGGTCCTGCAATTGCGCGCCGACCGTCACGAGCATTCGCCCTATGGGCTGTTCGGCGGACAGGCAGCGGCGAGTTCAAAGAATCTGCTGAAACAAGACGGCGAATGGCGCGTGCTGCCGGCAAAGGTGACGCTGGAGATAGGCAAGGACACCGTGATCCGCCATGAACAGGCTGGCGGCGGTGGTTGGGGCGACCCGACAAGTCGCGGCCGAGACTCCATCGCGACCGACCTGGCCAACGGAAAGATCTCACCGGCGCGCGCCATGGCCGACTATGGATTTGAGGCAGAGCCAAAGGCAGACGGCGACGACACTTCAACCTGACGTTCAACACACAATGCCGGATAAGGTGCCTGCAAAAACTGGGGATCTGAATATGACTTGGACAGGCGTATTTCCCGCTGTCGCCACGAAGATGCAGGCATCTGAAGCGATCGATATCGAAGCTACCCAGAACAGCATCGATAGGCTCATTGAAAATGGCATCTCCGGCGTGATCGTGCTGCCGATGCTTGGCGAAAATGCCACGCTCACTCAGTCGGAACGCGACACAGTCGTTCGCGCCGCGAAAGAAGTCGTCGCGAGCCGCAGCCGCTGCTGTCGGGCCTTCCGGAGCTGTCCACCGACAATGCATCGGCTGCGGCTCGCAACTACCAGAAGCTTGGAGCCGAAGGCCTGATGACCTTCCCTGTCGCACCGACCGCCAGGAGACCGTCGCCTGGTGCAAAACGGTGGCCGAGGCGAGCGATCTGCCGGTCATGATCTAAAACAACCCCATTGCCTACAAAGTTGACGTTGATGTCGAAACGCTGAAGGCACTGGTCGACGTACCCGGCATCGTGGCCGTCAAGGAAGAAACCGGTGACATCCGCAGGGTCACCGACCTGTTTAACGCCTTCGGCGATCGCTTCGATATCTTTTGTGGCGTGGACGATCTGCTCCTTGAAAGCCTGGCGCTGGGTGCCATTGGCTGGGTCTCCGGCATGACGAATGCATGGGCAGCCGAGTGCGTATCCCTGTTCAACACGGCACGCGGCGGTGACTTCGCGGCGGCACTTCCTTTGTACCGGCTGCTGACGCCGGCGTTCCATCTCGATACCGACGCCAAGTTTGTCCAGTACATAAAACTTGCCGAGCATCTGGTGTACGGCGCCCCGGAGCATGTCTGAAAGCCACGCCTCCCGATCACTGATGACGAACGAGCGATGGTGGAAGGAGTAATTCGACGCGCGATTTCGGATCTGGCTGCGCCTACCAATTCTTGAAGGTAGACGTCCAGCAAACTCCACTTGAGCTTTTGGGGCCTGTGGTTTTGGCGTAGTCACTACGCCGTGAAGCAGCAATTGTCAGAGCTACGCCGACGCAAGACAGTTCGCCGATGCCTTGGCAATCAAGCCTATTGGCGCCCAGCGGTGGTCGGCTTCGGACAGTAGTGGCGTGCTATTCCATCCGAGCCCACCAGCCGGTGGGACGCTCAACCCACCGGTTGATATCGGATTTATGCCAGCCAGCGCCGTTTATGCTGATCCTGATCTGAGCCGGGAACGTACCTTCGGCGATCTTGCGATAGAGCGCTGAACGGGACAGGCCAGTCCGGTCAAGGACGGTTCGGAGCCGTAAGATGCGATCCGGCCCGGACATAGCGCACCTGCTTCTCACTGGTTGTTGCTGGTATCCGCTGAGACAGACAGGACGGACTGATGCTGGACGCAATCAGGTTTGTCATGCCATCCGCCTGCGGGGTGGAAACGGCGACAAATCGGACGTGTTCAGATCCCAATGCCACGGCCCCTACCGATGCCATGGCTGAATGCGAGTTCCGAGGCGAGGTTACGGCCGGAATCGGTATGAATGCCAAGATCGTGCTTGCGGTTGGCAAGGAGGGATTCAAGCTGCGGATCGCGTTCGAGGCTTTTTGCCATGTCGGACATGGCCGAGCGCGTTGACTTGTAGCCGGACATGTCGCCGGCCTGGTATTGATGCTGGCCCGTGCGGTCGAGCTTCTGCCAACGTTCCACGAAACGGTCGGCGCGGCGGCCCGGGTCGGTATCCAGTCCGGTGCGGATTTCCGTCTCAAGCTGGAGAGCGAGCACGATGCGGTTGACCCGACCGGTCGCCGCCTCACGGACAAGCTCGGGATTTTTCGCGTAGGCCGCTTCGGCATCGCGCCAACCATGCGGCCGAACCTTCTCGAACGCGCCGCGGGCGTCCCTCAATTCGCGCATCTGCTCGGGAGTGCCCTGACCGTGCGCATTTCCGGTTTGGATAACAACATCGAGTGCGCGCGCGTGACGAACAAGCGCGTTCGTGCGCGCGCGGCGCAACGCCGCTTCTGGGTCGACCTGCAAATCCGTTTCGCGTTGCGCTCCCCTGGCGGAAGCTTCTCTTTCAGGCGCGGGACCGGCCTCTGCAATTTGCGCTCCAACATTTTCTCTTCCCGGCCCGTGCCCACGGTCCTGGCTGGGCTCGGCGTCTGCGGGCGAGCGCAATCCGTCGAGCGACCGGGCGATCCTGTCGCGCAGCTTCTCCGGAACGATCCGGCGCACTATCTCGACCACGCGCTCGCGGAACGTGATGCCGCGCCGCTCGGCATAGATCCGCGCTGGATCGGCTTGTTCATAGTCGGATGCCATGTCCTTGGCGCGGTCGCGTGACAGCGTGCGGATGAGCCGGTCGCGTGTGGCAAAGTCGTCGCTGCCGTAGTGCAGATCAGTGCCATCTCTATGCCGCGACAGGGCGACATAGCTGCCATGGACGTCCATACCCGGTGTTGCCAGAACGTGGGTACGGTCAACCGTCATGCCCTGCGCCTTGTGAATGGTCGCGGCATAGCCGTGGTCGATGTGGGCATAGTCTTTGAGATTGAAGCGCACCGACCTGCCGTCGTCGGTGCGCACGGCCATGCTCTGTGTGCTGACCTCCTCAATCACACCAAGCGTGCCGTTCTTGACGCCGAGTCCACGCTCGTTGCGCAGGAACATGACGCGGTCGCCGCTTGCGAAGTTCCTTACGCCGCGTTCGACTGTGATCTGAACATCGTCGCCGAGATCGCCGGCAGCGCGCATCCGGTCGCGCGCTGCCTTGTTGAGCGCACGCACCTCGTCGTTTGTGTGGGTGAGAATGATCCGGCTTGCCTCTGGCTGCGCCTGCCTGTCACGATCCCAACGCTCGACCAGATCGCTGCGCGCCTCGTCACGCGTCGCGGCCTGATGCACCATGCCTTTGTCGTCATACGCGCTGATCGCAGCGCCGATCCTGCCAGTTGCCAGATCACGCGTCGCATCACGCTGCCAGTCCTCGCGCTGCCGGCGCACCTGGCCAATCTCGACGCCGCCGTGGTGCTCGTGGAGGGAGCGGAATGCAGCGCCGGCTTCGATCGCCTGTAGCTGCTGCGGATCGCCGACGAGGACGACTTTTGCGCCAACGTCCGCCGCATGGGAAAGCACGCGCTCCAACTGGCGCGTGCCGACCATGCCGGCTTCGTCGATCACCAGGACATCGCTCGCGGTGAGCAGATCGCGGCCCTGTCCCCAACCATGTTCCATACTGGCGATAGTGCGCGACGGGATGCCTGATCCGCCTTCCAGATTCTCGGCGGCAATGCCGGAGAGTGCCGCGCCTCGAACGTCGTAGCCTGCTGCTGCCCAAGCCTGGCGGGCAACGCCCAGCATTGCACTCTTGCCTGTTCCGGCAAAGCCGACAACGACACCAAGGCCGCGCCCATCGGTGATGTGATCCAGCGCATCGGTCTGCTCGCCTGAAAGGACAAGCCCGCGTTGCGCAGCCCGCTCCAGCGCTGCCTCACGATGTGCGTCACTCACCGCATGTCGCTCGTCCAAATCGATGCGTTGCGCCGCGCGATGCAGACGCTGTTCCGTCTCGATCATCTGCCGGGTGGTAAAGCGATCTTCTCCGCGTCCGTCCTTGCCGAGTTCGACCAGATAGGGCGCGTTGCCGATGGCTGCCATGACCGCATCGAACTGCTCAATACCGTCGCTGTGTCGATGCGAGAATTTTGCAATGTCCTTTCGGGTGAAGGTCGATTGCTGATGCGTGATGGCATCGAGCGCCACGGATGGATTCGCGATAATCCGCGCGCCATTGTCGCGCGCGATCTCGCGATGCAGTTCAGCGCGATCTGCTTCAATGCCGCCAGCGTCAAAGCCCGCACCCTCGATGCGTTGCGCCGGCGCTCCAATCTGGGTCTGCGGCTCCAGCGCAATGCCTTGCGCTTCCATACTGCGATGATCGATGCGGGCGTCGATGTCGAGTTCGGCAAGCCGCTCATTGGCAAGCTCCGCCCATCGCTCGCGCCAGCGCTCGACCAGCTCGGTCTGGTTCCAGTCTCGCACTTTCGCACCAAAACCGTTCTCGTCCACCGACCGCATGGTGAGCATGACATGGGCATGCGGTTTGGGACTGCCATCCTCTGCCCTGTCCCAATGAACATTGAGATCGGCGACCATGCCTTTGCTGACAAACTCGACTTGTACAAAGTCGCGCGCCAACTCGATGCCTTGCGCCTGGCTCAGTTCGCGTGGAAGGGCAAACTCCACCTCGCGGGCAAGCTGCGCGTCCTTGCGCACCTCGAACGCCTCGACATCGTTCCACAGCCGTTCGCGGTCGCTCCAGGCTTCCGGTGCATTCTCTGGAAGCAAGACCTCGGAATGGACAACACCGCGCTTGGCCGAGAAGTCTTGGACACGTTCGATGCGCTCATCACGCAGTCGCGAGGCCGAGCGGTAGGCGGCGGATGCCACAGCGCTGCTTCCAGCCTTGCGGCCAATGACCTTGACGTGAAGATGATAGATCGCCATCGCGACAGGATCATTTGCACGTCAAACCACACGTCGGCACGACGTATAAGCGCGCCCTCCCTCGAAAAATTCTCTGGATGGACCAGCCCGTCCCGGGCTGTCTCGGCAACCCTGAAGCCTTCCGGAAGACGCTCCCCTATCATTGCCGCATCGACATCAGATGGAGACAGCCATGCGTAAACATGGGCTAATCGCGGCGCGACTCACGATCTATTCCGTCGGGACGGCGGATGGTGAAGGTGGTTGCTCCTCGATAGAATCGGAAGCGGGCTCACAAGGCGCGACAGCTCAAAAACCGAAAGGTTCAGCAACTTGGCGAGCTGGTGATCGCCACCGGCGCCGATCAGCTCAGCAGAGACGAACTGGCCGGAGCGCTGGTCGCGATCGCGGAAACGAAAGACACAGCAAAGCGTGAGGCATGGGCCAAGCGTGGTGTGACGTTTTTCGAAAGCCGGTCCCGGCGAGTTGCTCCAGCATCTCAACGCAACCATCGCGGCGCTCCAGCACAACCGGGCAGCCCACAATCGCCAGCAAAAAAGGAAAAGTCCAAATCAAGGCATGGCAACGCAAGGAGAGGGCCGCCGACTGAAGTGGACCCGTAGGCGTCTGTCGCATTGTGCAATCTTGAACGGAGAGAGCGATGTCAAAGACAGGTGTGAATGCAATCCCTTAGCTCGATCTACCCCTGTCTCGGCAAGTGGTACGAAATCTGCCGGCTTGTCTGAGTACGACTATGGAACGGCTACGGACATCACCGCTCTTACATCACCCTTTTTGCAGCCACCTCGGCCTTAGGTTAGAAGGACGGAAATGCGCTTAACTATGCTGATTTCGGTAGGATTGCTTATCTTCTTGACTGGATGTGTCACCGCGCCAAAAGCACGCCGCACGACCTCTCGGATGCAGAAAAACATCGGATCAAGTCCAACCTTCTCGTCGCGCTGAAGACCCCGGACGCACTGTTCTCAACCGTTCGCGCTGTCGTTTCCCGGTCCGGCAAGATGACGGTATGGGGATGGGTCAGGGTGGTCCGACTTTCCGGACTATCCCAGGTACCCTGACAACAGGCCGTTCGCGGTCACTTACACTTATGACGAACCGCAGCTCAGGGATTTCCACCTCTTACATTTTGCCAATAAGCAGAGCGAAGTCCCTCCGTTGTACGTCCTTTGCTCGACGCTCGGAATTCCGTTTTGACCGAGGGAAAGGCGCGAAGCCGGCCACCCCGCCCGGCTCGCGATCCTTAGCCGCCGCCATGCGGCGGCAGCCGATCACGAGCTGTCCTTTAAGACTCAACGCATGGCCGCTTTTCACTTCCGGATTTTAATTGCGGTGCCCCAAGGGTCAGAGAATCTCACCGCACTCCTCTCGTTCGTGTGGGCGATTGCCATTCCTTCTGCCCGGGCGACTAGGCTTGCCAACACATCGGCGTCCCGTGCAATGATCTCCACCTCCTCTAGCCCGGCCGTTCCGGATGGGCGGCCCGCGACCCCGCGACTGTTCCAGACGTTGCCCGCGAGCTGATGATGGTAGCCGCCGCTGCCATAGAAGGTTGCGCCGGGATAATCGACGGCCACGTCGAACCCGAGCACATCGCGATAGAAGCGGTCCGCCACAGCCGTGTCCCCGACCTGGAGATGGACGTGTCCGATGCTGCCGCCTTCTGGGAAGCCCACCCAGTCCGTTCCCCCTGATGCCTTCAGCAGGTCCTCGACGTCGAGGCGTTCCGTCGTCATCTGGATGTTGCCGTCCTGATCGCGCCACCTTGAAACGGGTCGATCCGCGTAGACCTCGATTCCGTTCCCTTCTGGATCGCTGAGATAAAGGGCTTCACTCACGATATGGTCTGAAGCACCCTGAAGCCGTATTCCCGCGGATCTCACAAAGGACAGCCAGCGGCCGAGGTCCGCACGGGAGGGCATGAGGAAGGCCGTGTGAAACAGCCCTGCCTGTCGCGGATCGCCACGGCTGAGGGCGGGGTCGCCGTGCAAGGTGACCATCGGCGTTCCATTCGTGCCCAGCGTGGCGCTTCCCTTGCTTTCGGCGACGGGGGTCAGGCCAAGAACGCGTTGGTAGAAGCTCGAAACCGCATCCAGGTCGCGCACCTTGAGGGTGACGGTGCCGATGCGCATGGGCGCGGCGTTCATGTCGAAGAATTCAGATGTGTCGGTCATGATGGTGCTCCAGCGAGATGGGCCGCGGCTCATGCCGTGGCCATTGAGGCGAGATCAGGCCTTGGTACGATTCAGTGAGAACGTGCCGTTTCCAAGCAACGCCTGGACAATAAGGGTGACCGTCCAAAATGCGGGAAATTCCCAACCGCCGCCTTCATTCGTGAAGAAGAAGCCGGCGTCGCCATGGGGAGCGTAGATCGAGCCGAGCAGTACTGGCACCAGCGCAAGTGACACCCAACGGGTGGCGACGCCAACGATCAGGGCGATGCCGCCGGCAAGTTCCGCCGCGATGACAATGTAAGCGAGGAAACCTGGAAAGCCGAGGCTTTCGAAGAATCCCACGGTGCCAGCCGGGGTGAAGATCATCAGCTTCAGCCAGACGTGGGCGAGAAATAGGACGCCCATCGAAACCCGCAGGATCGTCGCGGCGAGATCGGCATTGCTCACACCATCGATGAGGGTCGGCCGGGTGGAATTCTGAATAGTTGCGTAGGTCATGGTCGTGTTCCTTGTGTCTAAGATGATCAGGCAGCGCGCTGCCAGGTGGGGGCCATGTCGGTTCCGTGGCCGAGGCCGTAGCCGAGCGTGATGTTCAGCGCCGCGACAGGCTCCAGAAAACGAGCCGTGACGAGGCTTCCCGTGTCGGTCGCTTCGAACCCGGCGCTACTTGCCAGCTCGATGACCACGGACCGGGCGTCGGCATCGTCCGAGGCCACGAAGGTAGTGGCGGCACGGCCACCGGCCTTCCCTCCGTTCTGGAGCACCTGCGCGAAGATCGTGTTGAAGGCCTTCACCACCCGCGCCTGGGGCGCATGCTTCTGGAGTTCTTCGGCGGCGCTGGTCGTGTGGCCGATGCTGAGGCCGGAGAAGTCGGCTTTCATCGGGTTGGTGATGTCGACCAAAACCTTGCCGGACAGTCCGCCTGCGGCGTCGATCGCCTCGGCAGCTCGTTCATAGGGAACGGCGAGCACGACGATATCGGCTCGTGCAGCGTCGGAAACGGCCGCTGAGGCTACTCCGTTGCCGACATCGCGGGCGGCCGCTTCCGCCTTGGCAACATCACGAGCGGCGAGTGTGACGCGATGTCCGCCCTTAGCGAAGAGGGCGGCAAGGCCCTTGCCCATGTTGCCGGCTCCAATGATCGAGATGTCCATCTTCGTTCTCCTTGCGAAAGCGCCTTCCTGGCGCGGTCACCTGAAGATGGGGGAGATCACGTGGTATGATAATCCGGCTCATAGGAAGATGATTGCATCCAGAATGGAAGCAATGTCACCAGCCCGCCTCCCATGCCGGAACACCTCGGTAGCGCTCGACGAGGGCGTCGACGAGCAGTCGTACCTTGGCTGCGAGATGTCGGTTGTGAGGATAGAGAACGTGAACGTCGTAGGGTTCGCTCTCGAAATCCCGCAGGAGGCGGACCACCCGCCCGGACCGGATGGCTTCCCCGGCAACGAAGCCTGGAAGGCAGGCAATGCCCAGGCCCTCTTCCGCTGCCTGCAGACAGGCTTCCGTATTGGAGTAGCGGATGCGCCCCCTCACGCCCGCCGTGTAAGCCTTTCCGGAGGGATGCCTGAAGGGCCATTTCTCGGGTTCGCGGAAGTTGGTGTCGATGATGCAGGCGTGGCGTGTCAGGTCCTCGGGTTTTTCGACCGGGTTGTGGTCCTCGACATAGGCCGGAGCTGCGACGACGACTATGCGGACGGCGCACAGCCTGCGGATGGTTAGGCTCGAGTCAACGGGGCGCCCGACACGCACTGCCATGTCAAAGCCCTCGTCCACCAGGTTCACCACCCGATCGGTGAAGCTGACGTCGAGCTCGATGTCGGGATGCCTGCTCGCGAACTCATTGAGCGCAGGGGCGAGTTCGGTGGTGCCGAAGGTAAGTGGAGCCGTGAGGCGAAGCCGCCCGCGCGGTGACTGGGAGATATTGCGGATGTCGAGGTCGAGGGTCTCGAGATCGTCGATTAGAGGGCGTAGCCGCTCGTAGTAGGCCTGCCCGGCTTCGGTCGGCGAAACCGAGCGGGTTGTCCGGTTTAGGAGCCTTACGCCGAGGTTCGCCTCCAACCTCGAAACGAGTTTTGATGCCTGTCCGGAACTGGTCTTCAGCCGTGCCGAAGCGCTGGCGAACCCCCCGGTTTCCATCACCGCGATGAACATCCGGTCGCATTCGAGGCGGTCCATTGCTTCCTCCAACGACACAAAAAAGTGTCGACCGAGGCTATTCTATCTCGATCAGGCAGCAGTGGCGACGGTCGCCTGTAGGCTACGGCGAGTAGTACCCTTGCCGCGGTAGCCGATCATCGGAAACCAACCGTCAGCCGACGAGCACGTTGCGGAACTGCCACGGCTGCGATGCGTCGATGTTTTCCGGGAAGAACCCGGGCCGACCGTCGAGCGGCGTCCAGTCGGTGTAGGTCCCGGAAACCTTCCCGAGATAGGGCGTCTGGATTTCGAGGCAGCGGCGGAAGTCGAGCTCCTCGACTTCGACGATGCCTGCCGACGGGTTTTCGAGTGCCCACACCATTCCGGCGAGGATCGCGGATGTCACCTGAAGCCCCGTGGCATTGTGGTGAGGGGCAAGCGCGCGCGCCTCTTCAATGGAAAGCGTAGAGCCATACCAATAGGCATTCTTGCCGTGGCCGTAGAGCAGCACGCCCAATTCGTCGACGCCATCGGCGATCTCGTCCTCGCCGAGGATGTGGAAGGTCTCCTGCGGCATACCAGCCTTGCCAAAAATTTCATGCAACGACAGCACGGCGTCATCACACGGATGATAGGCGTAGTGGCACGTCGGGCGATAGGCAGCCGTTCCGTGCTGGTCGCGCACGGTGAAATAGTCCGACAAAGTGATCGCCTCGTTGTGGGTGACGAGGAAAGCGTGCTGGGCTCCGGCGATCGGGGTCCAGGATCGAACGCGCGTGTCGGCGCCGGGCTGGAGAAGGTAGATCGCGGACTGGGAGCCCTTCCCATGCCTGCGGCCGTTCTCCGGCATCCAGGTCTCGTGCGTGCCCCAGCCGAGTTCGGCCGGCTGCAGGCCTTCGGCGATGAATCCTTCGACGGACCAGGTGTTGACGAATGTCCCGATCGTTTTCGGCGACAGCGAACGCTGGGTGTCGCGCTCGGCGATATGGATACCCTTGACGCCGACACGCTGCATCAGCGCGGCCCATTCCTCTCGCGTCTTCGGATCCGGACCTTCGATGCCCGTGTCCGTTGCGAGGTTCAGCAGGGCCTGCTTGACCAGCCATGACACCAGGCCAGGATTTGCGCCGCAGCAGTTCACGGCTGTCGGGCCACCGGGGTTTTCCGCCTGCGCCTCCAGGATGATCTCGCGCAGGGCGTAGTTGGTGCGTGCCTCGGGCCCGGCGCTTTCGTCAAGGTAGAAGCCTGCCCAGGGCTCGGCGACGGTATCGATGTAGAGCGCCCCGACTTCGCGGCAGAGCTCCATGACGGCGCGCGACGAGACGTCGACCGACACGTTGACGCAAAAACCTTGGCCACCGCCATCGGTGAGGAGCGGTGTCAGGAGGTCACGGTAGCCGTCTCGGGTAACCGCCGCATGGACGAAGCGAACGCCATTTGCGTCCAGGAGCGCGCGGTCCGCGTCGTTCGGATCGATGACGACGAAGCGAGAGCGATCGAACTCGAAATGGCGCTCCAGCAGATGCACCATGCCTTTGCCGATCGAGCCGAAACCGATCATGACGAGGGGTCCCGTAATCCTGCCGTGAACCGGCCATTCGTTGTTGTTCATGAGACTGTCCAATCTTTCTGCGCGCGTCGGCGCGATCAGCGGCTTGAGCCACTTGTCGGGACGGGTCCGTTTCCGGCCTAAGTCGTGGGATGACCGCCCCGCGCCCAAGGCGCGTCGACGGTCCCGATCATCGTGTTTAAAAGGAGATTGACTGCGCGGCGTCGATCGACCGCCACCAGCATTGTGCCCCACCGGCGGGCGCAACGCGTCCCGGCCGGGGCTAGTTGCCCGCGATGGGGCACACCCTGAAGAGAATTCCGTTGAGGGGGAAGACGCTGGTCATCCCCCACAGGTGGGAGTTATGGGCATGCTTGTCAAGCAGCCGTGGCGGCAGCGTCGGGCATCCTCCCCGTCGGATGCTGGAGCAAAAATTCGCCCGGCTTGACTTTGCGTCTGGGGTATCCCACGTTCTGCGGCATGTCGACTGATCGCTGCATCGTCCCGCTTGAACGGGCGTTCCCCATCGCGGGCACCTAACCCCCGGCTCGGTCGCGTCGCGTCCCGGCCGCGGGGCATATGCCTACACGCCCTGCGATACGCGGCTCTGTAGGACCGGCGACAAACCAATCCACACAGACAGTCCTTCAGCCGTTGGCGCCCTTGTCGCGCCCGCGGTTTGATCAATTTGGAAGAGTTTTGAAAATGGCCACCACCACGGGCGGGCGCAAGCCTGCCATCACCATAACCCGCTCCGACCATTACAGCCTGTCGCGGCTTGCCGAATCCCGCGCTGCGAGGGATCCGGATATGTCCGAGCAGTTGCTTACCGAACTCGACCGCGCTCGCGTCGTGGAAGACAGGCGCATCGCGGCCGATGTTGTACGCATGGGCTCGACGCTGCGGTTCACTACCGACGCGGGCGAGGACCGGACCGTCACGCTGGTATTCCCCGGAGAGGCTGACATCGCAAGGGGCAAGGTGTCGGTCCTGACGCCTATCGGCGCGGCGTTGATCGGCCTGTCCGCCTCGCAGTCGATCGATTGGACGTCGCGCGATGGCCGCGTCCACAGGCTAACCGTCGAGCACGTCGAACAGAACGATGTCGCACGGCCTGCTCGGCCGCAGCCCGAACTGCGGACGGCATGACCATGTCGATGCCCCCAGCCGCCTCTCGATTTACGGAGGATTCATCATCGCAGGATCGTAGCCCCCTGTGCCGCACACATGCGGCCAGGGGTTCTCCACCTCGACCCGACTCACCGCTCCCAGGCGGAGCAATGGAGAACTACGATGTCAAAAGAAACCTGCATCCTCACCACAAAGGACTTCACGATCGTCGAAGTCATGCGCGACCGTTGCCTTGGCCAGGACTATCTGCTCGCTCCGATCCTCAAACGGAAGATCGAATCCGCCATCGTTATGTTCCGCGATGACGTTCCGGACGATGTCGCCACCATGAGCAGCCGTGTCACTTTCAGCGTGGACGGTCGCGATCCCAATACCAGGATCATCTCGCACGACCGGATGACGTCTCCGATCGGCATGTTCCTGCCCGTCACTACCTTGCGCGGGCTGGCGCTTCTCGGCCTTGCTGAGGGTGAGCACTTCATCTTTACGAACAGCGACGGCGTGGAGGAGCGGATCCTGCTCGAGAAGGTCCACTACCAGCCGGAGTCCGCGAGGCGTGAAAAGGAAGCTCTGGAGAGATACTCAATGGGACAAGCTCCCGGCAAACCTTCACTGAAATTGATACGCGGCGCGTTTTACGACCGAGCGCCGCTCGTCCCAGTCTCCCCCGTCGGTTTCGACGATCCCGGCCCTTCGGCTGCTTGACGGCAGCGCCGCGCTCAACGAAGGCAGACAATGAACAAGTGTTCGGGCGCCTGTAGTCGAGCGCGGTCGTTGGCGGCGACAGGCGGATCACGTAGAGTGCCGCAATTGATCTGTTTCAAGGGGCGAAATGGAGAACTGTCAGCTACTTCTGATCGTAGCCCTGCCCTTTCTGGCAGGGCTCGCGGCGTTGCTCCTTCCGTCAGATTCGAGCGCTCCTGCCACATGGCTTGCCGGGGCGACGACCTTCGCATGTCTCGCGTTGACGCTGTCGCTCTATCCATCAGTCAGCGATGGCGGCACCGTCCATCACACGACTGCATGGATGCTATCGCTGGGGGTCGAATTAACCCTTAGGATGGATGGTTCGCCTGGATCTTCGCCTTTCTGGTAAGCGCCATCGGTTTCCTTGTCGTCATATACACCCGCTGCTCTATTTCGCCCGAAGATCCGGTGCGGCGATTCTACTGTTCTTCTTGCTATTCACGGGCTCGATGCTGGGCGTCATCCTGTCAGGCAACCTCATCGTCCTGGTCGTGTTCTGGGAATTGACCAGCATCACCTCCTTCTTGCTCATCGGCTATTGGCACCACAACCAAACGGCGCGCGACGGTGCGCGTATGTCGCTGACCGTACCGGGCGTCGGCGGTCTGGCGCTTCTCGGGGGTGTTCTGATCATAGGGCATATCCACGCACCGACCCTCGGGACCAGCTGGGGACGGGCGCGACCGTTTTCGCCGCGATCGTCTTCTTTTCGGCGCTGGATTCCAGGCTGGCCGCTCATGAACTCCTGATCGGTGTGTTTGTCACCGTCACCACTCTGGTCACCCTGATGTTGCTTGCGCGGGCGGCGCTCTATCCCGACTGTGCGGAGATGGACGCGACCGCACCTTCGCGCACGAGACTCGCCGTGCCAGGCAAGGCCCTGTAGCAGGATGGAAGCAGCGACGGCGCCCTCAGGAGAGGGACGCCGTCGCGCAGAATGCGGGTATCAGCGCCGCTTCCCTCCAAGTCCGGGCTTGGCGATCGCCGACACTGTCGACGGAGCTTGAACCTGCTTTTCCTTGGGCTGCTTCGGCTTGCGGCCTTCGCGATTGCCTTTTCTGGTGGCCATTTTCGGTCTTCCTTCTTCCAATGCCCATCGAGCCGGCCGCGTGCGAGCGCGCCAGACGCCTGGATGGGAAAGCTTCGAACTATCGAACGGGCACCCCTGGTCCGGGGCGCTCGCCGCGGACCAGGGCTAGAGGCCTGCTTTGGGCCGCCGCCGGAAGGAAAGTCCGTATGATGGAATTCTATTCATGGCATGCATCATGGCCAAGATTAGAATAAAGTCAAACATAATGGGCGCGCCCCAAGCAGCGACGCAAGGCCGCACTTAAGTTTTTCAGCTTGAAACATCCTCCTGAAATTGTTATATCTATTCTATGTTAGACGTCATTCATAAGAATAGCTGGTTCGCTTTTGTAGCGCCATCCCTGACCCGCTTCTAGCCCCGAGCGGCTGGAACGCACGCGTTCGCCGCCTCGGGGATCCCAACACGACAATCATGCACAACGCGATCGCGCGCTTCCCAACGGGAGCGCACCAGACGCCATGCACGCCGCCAGCGCATTCTTGCTCGCGCGGCTCAATCAACATCGTCAATGGAGCGGCAATCACGTCCGAATTCAAACAATCAGGAACCCGTCCCACACCAGGCCCGCGATCGGGTTTTCGTGCGACATTTGCGGGTATCGTCCCCCGCACGATGGAACGCCGGCACCGCAGCCAGGCGGCCGCCGCGCTTCATCGCCTCGACGACAGGCAGCTGGAAGACATCGGCATCTCGCGGAACGACATCCCTCACGTCGTCGCAGGTCTCGCCCCTCCGAACATCGAGACCTCAACACAGGATTCCCGGATCTCGGCGGATGCCGCAAGGCTCCTTGGGGCCGCCCGATACCAGTGATGGAGACTGAAATGGATATGACGACCAAGACGATCGTGGCCGTTGGCCTCCTCAGCATGATGATCATCGCTTTCCTGGTGATCTGAACGAAGTGCCCCGCCGGCGATGGCGCGCCGTCCCGAGAGCCAGGCTAAGTTAGGTAGACGCCACCATGCGCATTGAAACGTTCAACAGGATATCGAGGCTTGCCGGGAAAGGCCGAATCCCTTCCCGGCGCAGGCACCCCACCCTCTATTCCCGCAAAAAAGCCTGCTCCGGGACTCTCGACAATGGGGTTCATTCCGCGGCACTCCCGCGCCGCATCGATGGAGCGTGACATGAGAATATTCCGGTCGAAGCGAGTTTGCCTTTCCTGCAGCCGTCCGCTGCCTCGGGCGGCGTCCCGTTGCCCGTGGTGCATCGATTCCGTCCTCGTGCCGGCGACGCTGCTCGATCACCCCGCCCCGCATCGCCACCTGCGCGGACGCGACATGATGCCGAGGCAATCATGAAACTCAGCGAACTCCTCGGAGAGAATGGTTTCGTGCTAGGCGTGCCGTCAGGGAGAAGCGTTCTGCCCTCAAGGCGGTCACGGCGACGCTCGCCGGCAGAACGGGACGTAGCGAAGGGGCGGTTCTGAACGTGCTCCTGCGCCGCGAGCGGCTTGGTCGACGGCGACGGGTGACGGTGTTGCTGTTCCCCACACAATGCTCGAAGGCATATCGGAGCCGGCAGCGGTCATCCTAACACTGACGCACTCGATTTCGTTCAACGCGCCCGACGACAAAAACGTCGATCTGCTTCTCGGCCTCCTATGGCCTCGCGACAGCAAGGAAGGATCCGTTCCCGCACTGTCGCGATCCGTCCGCCTGCTTCGCCAGCCTGCCTATCGGGAATGCCTTGGCAACGCTACGTCGTCGGCCGAAGCCCACGCTGGGATCGAAGACCTTGAGGCCGGGAGTGGCGGGTCCCGTCGCAACGCCCCTTCCATGGGGCGCGAAGACTTGAGGCGATAGAGCCTCCGCGCGGGACGGCGGGATTCCGACGAGAGTGCGAATACCGGTCCGCATCCGGAAGATCAGGGCACCCGGTCGTTCGCGACGATCCCCCCTTCCCCTCCATGCGGGCGATCTGGCCTGCTGCCGGTTTCGTGGACAACGAGGAGGTTGCGATGGGCATTGGAAAGCGACGATCACACCGTGCTGGACGAGCGCCGTTGCCGTCACCCGGACGTCCGCCAGCCGTGCCCCTAATTCGCCATCGGCAAGTCTGCTTCGCCTCGGGACAATTCACAACAACCAGAACGATAAACAGTTCCCGCAATACAAACTATAATTGAACGGCGATGAGCGAGCGTGATCCAATATCGTCTGCAGACGCCTCACCTAACGCATTGAAAGTAGGAATTTCCCAATATGGTTCAATAGGATAGCGCACTGCGAGAGGAAGTTTCACAATAACCCATCGCGCGTTCTAAAATTTTTTGAAGCGGGCTCTTGAACCCATTTTGGACGCCTCCTAATTCATTTTGCGTCGAGGCCAATGCGCTCGGCAAAACTTGGCGGCGCCGCATGGGGCGGCGTGCCTTCTACCCATGTTGCTTCAAGGAGAATATGGCGATGAAAACCTTCGACTCTCTTTTTCGCACCACCGTCGGCTTCGACCGTCTTTTCGATATGCTCGATAGCGGCACCCGCACCGACTGGCCCCCTTACAACATCGAAAAAGTCGGCGAGAACGACTATCGCATTGCCATGGCAATCGCGGGATTCAGCCCAGATGAGGTCGAGCTTACCCAGCATGGTCCGGAGCTGGTCGTCGTCGGACAGAAGGCCGATGATCAGAGTGGAGGCCAACTGCTCCATCAAGGCATTGCCTACCGCAGTTTCCGGCAGACGTTCAAACTAGCCGACCACATGAAGATCGCTGGGGCAAACCTCGAGAACGGCCTGCTCACCATCGACATCGTCCGTGAAATCCCCGAGGAGCTGAAGCCGCGCCATATCAGCATCGGCTCTAGCGATGCGGCGGCGGTCGGCAAGCAGATCGCGCAGGATACGGAACGCACCCGCAAGGCGGCCTGAGGGCCAATTTCACCTTTGACTGCGGTCCGCCTCCCGGCTCCTCGCCGGGAGGCCCAGATTGCGGAGAATGGAGATGAGCAAACAGAATCCGATACCTTTCAAGACGCATCGACCTTCGCCGAAGCTCGAAGCAGTTTTTTGCCTGCTGGACGATCCCGACGAAGTCGTCACACATCCACATTTGGGCCGGAACGAGAAGCGGGCCTTACTCGCCTCGTGGGCGTCTGATGCCTTTGCGGTGGAAAATCAACCGGCTCTGCGCCGGCTGGACAATGGGAAGGTAATTCCGGTCGAGCAAACTTTAAAAGCCTTGAAAGCGCTGGACAACATGCCCGACCGTGCGCACGGCCATTCAACGCGCGCGTCATCCCGGCCACCATATTCGCGCGGCCGTGACATTCTGAGAGCATGGCGGCGGCAGGGGCAGTCTTTCAGGCCCGATGATGATGACGACCCTCCGCCGTGTCCGGCAATAATCGCGCCGCGCCCTCGCGCGCCGGGCGGAATCGGTGCTATGGCCCGCCCGGAACTCGTTAATGCCTGATTTGTTGCTGATACTTCGTCGCACCGGCTGGCACAGATATGTCAGCCGGTGGACCTTTCGGGATGACAGAAGACGATGACAATTCCAAAGCGCACCTACCGTTTGCAGATCATGCTCAATGCCCAGGAGGTTGCGGTCGTTGATGCTTGGCGCTTTGAAAACAGAATACCGAGCCGCTCGGACGCTGTCAGGGAATTGCTCCGGCTAGGTCGAGATGTGCGCGGTCCCAGCGGAGAGCAGCGGGCGCGATCGGTCGATTTTGGTGTTCTTGACTCGCCGATCGCCTGAGAGGGTCCGTGGCGGGAGGGTGACGAAAGCCTCCCATTCCTATCGTTTCCCGTTATCGGGCCGACGCCGCAACGATCAAAACGACAAGATCGGGAGCTGACAGTACTGTTCCAAAGCGCCGTGCAAGCCCACCGCATGGCGCACATCGCTGGGCCAACCGCAGACCGTAAGCGATGGCGATGCGCACCGCAGCGTAGGAGAATCACGATCCCGAATGTCGCGGCGAACGGCCGCGTTGGAGTGGCCAATATTGTTGGCCCAGAGCCGGGTCTTCGTGGATAACAACCAAGCAGTCTACCTGACCTGCTGCAAGGGCTGTGAAACCCGCGACGGCGTCAAAGTGTGGGTGGTGGCTTTATAGTGTTGCGAATCCCGCGAATACCGATTGTAGCTAGAACCGGGAGACCAGTGAGCATGTCGGAAAGATCAGCAGAGCCACCATAAGTGCCATCAAATCCTTCATTCGGCTTGCGTTGATTAAATTCGTCAGCAACAATAATTATGTCATTCTGATTGACATCAAACACTTGAAATCCCATCGAGCGAAAGCGCCAGCGGCACGATTGTCTGGCGTGCCGAGACTCCATGACCCTATTGACGCAAAGGCTCGACCAACGCACGATCCCACTTTCGGTGGCTTAAGGAGACTGTCGCGGTGGCACTGCGCCTAAATCATGTTTCCCTCCGCGTCCGCGATCTGGCAGCCAGCGCGAAGTTCTATCAGAATGCACTCCAACTGCCCGAAATTGCTTGTGGCGCAGGAAAGCCAAACATCCGCTGGTTCGGCCTTGGCGATGGACAGTCGCTTCATCTGATAGAAGGTGATTTCGGCAAGACCTTCGTGACGATGTCGACGCATTTTTGCATCTCCACCACCGATTTCGCGCAGGCTTTGCAGCATTTAAGAAGCAAGGGTATTCCGTTCTGCAACCTTGCCGGCGAGATCGGCAAGGAGCACGTGAGGGCGGACGGGCAGCCATCCGTCTATCTACAGGATCCCGATGGCTACTGGATTGAGGTCAATGGGGACTATTAGATGGTGGGCAGCTAAAGTAGTTGTTCATGTAAAGTGTTCGGAGTATTGACCTCGCCTCGCCTCTCAACTGCCGTCAATTGCCAAGCGCCTTGCGTCAGGGCGATTGCTTCACTTGTTCCGTTCGACGTCGATGCCTCTATGGCTTCACTCCCGCAAAACAATACGTCATTCACTGAGTGACAGCGTCAATGCCGATCTGATCCGCGCGCACTAGAGCAACCGATGACGTCGCTGCGCACGCGCACTCTCAGTGCCTCGTTGACGCGGCTTTAGACAACCGTACCACAGAATGGTCGCGCCCAGGCGCTGAGTCGTCGCTGAGATGGAACCAAAATCGTTCTACGGACTTATGCCCCCCGCTAGGGAAAATCTGGCCGGGGCATTGGTATGCTTAAACAGTCGATTCTAATCGTCGAGGACGAAGCCCTGATCCTGTTCGACGTAGAGAGCGCCCTCACCGACGCAGGTTTCGACGTCGTGACTGCGAAAACTGGCGAAGGCGCGTTGGCGCAGTTCGATACTGATCCGGGCCGGTTCAAGGAGTTGGTGACAGACATTCGCTTGGGCGAGGGCCAGTCGGGATGGGACATTGCCCGACATGTCAGGGAGGCCGGTCCCACGATGCCGGTGGTTTATATGAGTGGCGACAGCGCCCCGGCATGGCATGCGCGCGGGGTGCCGGACAGCGTCATGATCCAGAAGCCTTTTGTCGTCGCGCAAATCACTACAGCCCTCTCGACCCTACTGAACAACGCGCCGGCTGCTCCCAGCGATGCGGGTTCCCACGCATAATCGCTCACGCGCTCCACCCCGACGTTAGTATCAGCGATGCCTCGAACATCTGCGCTCCTGTCTCGCCACGCACTTTGACGGTGAGTTTGACAAGCTCGCGATCTGGCATTTCCTCGTAGGCGACATCATGAAGGATACGCAGTGCTTCCTGGCGAGCCCGCTCTCGCGATTCCAGGAGTTGCCCATCGTCGTCAAGAACCTGACTCTCCGTGTTGTAGACATCGAAAAAGTAACGATGCATGGCTCGGCCGGTGTCCTATCTCGGAGCATAATCCGCCGGTTTGACGTTAGTTCCGCTGACAACTAAAAGGGAACAACGCAAGAATTGCGGTTCCACACCCGTCATCCGCCCAGCCTGTGAGCATCGGCAATACGGGTGGACGCCCTAGGTCGATGCCAGAGATGCTTGAACCGCTTTACCTGCAGCTTCTACAACATGACGCTCTCTCTGACATCGAGCGGGCCATGCTGGCTGAAGTGATTGTAACAGGGAAAGATTTTGCCGTGGGACAGGATCTGGTCGTGGCCGGCTCCCGGCCTCTCTACAGCACGGTGGTCGTCGAGGGGCTGGCGGCCCGTTACAAGGTGCTGGAGGACGGTGGCAGGCAGTTCACCGCCTTTCAGGTGCCTGGCGATTTTGTCGACCTCCATGCCTTTCTGCTCAAGACCATGGATCACGGCATAATAGCCCTTTCGCCATGCCGGGTCATGTTTGCCGACCACGGCAAGCTGCGTACCATCACCGAAAAAGCGCCTCACCTGACGCGCCTCTTGTGGCTGGACACACTCGTCGACGGTGCGATCCACCGCGAATGGATTGTCGCTATGGGACGCCGGTCCAAGACGTCGCATCTCGCCCATCTGATCTGCGAACTATATATTCGGCTGCAGGTCGTCAAACACACCGATGGGACGAGCTTCCGGTTTCCTCTTTCGCAGGCGGAAATGGCTGATGTCATGGGATTGTCGATTGTACATATGAATCGAGTTATCGGGGCATTGCGTAAGACAGGCCTCATCAGCTGGGCCAATCACACAATCTCGATCCTGGACTGGGATCGGCTCGCGGCGGTTGCCGAGTTCGACCCGACATACCTCAGCATGACAAACGAGCCGAGGTAGTTGCGCTTACCTACCACCGGGGACGCGTGCCACCCGGAAACCACTCGCTTCCAAACTGTTAAAGGCTCGCCACAAAGACCTTTTCAGATGATTCCTGAGAACCCGGCGCTGCGGCTGGTAGTCGGAACGCTTAAAACGTTACGTAGGCGAATTGCCGAGGCTGGAGACACGCTTGAAGTGCTGGAGGTGGACACGCTGCTAAGCGTTGCTTGTCTGACGGCTGAACGGCAGCTTGCGAAGATCCCGAGCGGCGATAATCGCAAAAGCGATTAGCTTGCCTGTCGGAACTGCTCCAGTTCGCGCGAGAGCAACTTACCGAGGCTGGCGCCTCTACGCCACTCGAAGTCGGTCATATCGTATCGGCTCATGTTGATCTTGCGTCAGAAGGTTGGGTGAGGACCATTTGGCATTCCCGGAGTTGCGGATGTAGATCGATTGCGCGAGGATTATGTGATGGCGGTTTAACGGATCACGCGCGACAAGATGTTTGAGCTACTTTTGGCGGCTGACCCATCCTCTAGTTAGCGGTGGGCCGACTTCATGGCGGAATGGGGCGATGAAGACGAACCGAGCGATTGTTGGCAGTTTGAGCCGATCGGTCGCTATCCGAGTTTTGCTTGGCAGAGCTCGGCCGACTTGTTGTAGTGGGCGATCAACGCCGCTACCGCCTTACCGATGTCGCCATCCAAAGCCGCTTCGGCGATAAGCCGGTGCTCTTCCATGCAATCACGTTGGGCATCCTCTGAGATAGTCAGCACCCTGTAGCGGTGCATCTGATCGGCTATTTGATTGCAGAACGTAATCAGAAAATTTGATCTGCATGCCGATATGAGCGCCTGATGGAAGTCCAGGTGGACCTTCTCCCATTCTGGGTCTCTCGAGGATGGTTTTTCTTGTACGTGCCGCGAGGCGCGGGACAATTTATGCAACGCCAAAACGAGCCGTTCTTCCCAAGCGGTTGTGCGGTTAGTTATGGACTCGCTCAGCGCACGTTCTTCAAGCCAGCAGCGGGTGCGCGTCAATTCTTCGAGTTCCTTGGCACTAACCGATCTGATCGAAAAACCTCGTTGGTCGTACCGCTCGAGGAGTCCTTCGGCAGCCAATCTATTGAGAGCCTCCCGCACAGGCGATGCACCACATCTGTAGTCCTTGATGACGCGTTCCACCCGCAGTTTGCTTTCAGGTGTTCCCCGTCAGCACCTGTGTCCCAGATTTGAGGTTGTGAATTAAGGAGGGTTTTGGTCTCGTCAGCTGACGAAGGAACCAAGATGAACCCTAGATCCTCAAGTGCCAAAAAGCCTGCCGAGCAGGTTGTGAAGGACATCCGCCGGGCGACCCGACGGCACTTTTCAGCGGAAGACAAGATCCGGATCGTGCTGGACGGTTTGCGCGGCGAAGACAGCATCGCCGAGCTGTGCCGCAAGGAAGGCATCGCGCAGAGCCTGTATTACACCTGGTCGAAAGAGTTCATGGAGGCCGGCAAGCGCCGCCTGGCTGGCGATACGGCGCGTGCTGCCACCAGCGATGAGGTCAAGGACCTGCGCCGCGAAGCCAGCGCGTTGAAGGAATGCGTTGCCGACCTGACGCTGGAAAACCGCCTGCTCAAAAAAAGCATGATCGCAGATGGGGACGAGCAAGAATGAGATATCCCGCATTCGAAAAGCTCGAGATCATCAGGCTCGTCGAGCAGTCGCACCTGCCCACCCGCAAAACGCTGGACCGGCTGGGGGTCCCACGACGGACCTTCTATCGCTGGTATGACCGCTATCTCGGTGGCGGCCCTGAGGCGCTGGAAGATCGACCATCGGCGCCGAGCCGCGTGTGGAACCGCATCCCGCCTGCCATCCATGACCAGATCATCGAACTGGCGCTGGAGCAGTCCGAGCTCAGCCCGCGCGAACTGGCGGTGCGGTTCACCGACGAGAAGCGCTACTTCGTGTCGGAAGCCAGTGTTTACCGGCTGCTCAAGGCCTACGATCTGATCACCAGCCCGGCCTATGTGGTGATCAAGGCGGCGAACGAGTTCCACACCAAAACCACTCGGCCCAACGAGATGTGGCAGACCGATTTTACCTACTTCAAGATCATCGGTTGGGGCTGGATGTATCTGTCAACCGTGCTCGACGATTACTCCCGCTACATCATCGCCTGGAAGCTGTGCAGCACCATGCGGGCGCAGGACGTCACCGACACGCTGGATCTGGCGTTGGCCGCCTCAGGCTGCGATCAGGCCCATGTCCGCCACAAGCCACGTCTGTTGAGCGACAATGGCCCCAGCTATATCGCCGGCGAACTGGCCGATTATATCGAGGCCCAACGCATGAGCCATGTTCGGGGCGCCCCGATGCATCCCCAAACCCAGGGCAAGATCGAGCGCTGGCACCAGACCCTCAAGAACCGGATCCTGCTGGAAAACTACTTCCTGCCCGGCGACCTCGAAGCCCAGATCGCAGCCTTCATCGAGCATTACAACCATCGGCGCTACCACGAGAGCCTCGACAACGTGACCCCAGCCGACGCCTACTTCGGCAGGGCCCAGACCATCATCAAACAGCGCGAAAGGATCAAACGGCAAACCATCCAACATCGGCGCTTGCAGCACCGCAAGATCGCCGCATAACATCAACCCCAAGATGAGGCCGACACTCCGCTAAGCTACGCCGCAAACTGAGCCGAATGTTCTGACGACGGACACTTTCAGGTTCAAAGAGGCCATTCAGGAGGTCATGACGAAGCTGGCCATACACTGACGTTGCCAGAGTGTTTTTGCTGTCCGCCTCAATGTCGGTCCGCAACTGCCGTCGGTTCACATGCTCTCCTGCGAATGCTCCTCGCTGAAACATTAGCAGATCCTCACGAGCCGGATAAAGTACACTCTTCCGCTTTTTGCGACAATCTTGCGCTGGATAGATGCCTGTTACGACTCTAGCGTGCGATGAGTCTTCGCGGACGTTGCGGGTTTTCCGCAAAGCGAGCCATGAAGGAGGAGGCTTTCAAATGCCACTACCAAGTTTTTGAGAAGCGCGAGCGATGGTGCCGCCTGACGGTGCGGCGGAGTGGCGGATGCTCCTTTGTTGGGCTATGATTTCGGCGAAAGCTCGGGGATATACTCGATGTCGCGAACCGACGAAAGCCAAATCAATGCTGTGGTTGATGCCTACGTCCTGGCCATGTCCGCTGCCGACGCGCAAAAGCTGCGAGCGGCGTTTCACGCATCAGCATCAATCATCGGCAACTACCAAGGCGCGGTCGAATGGCTGAGCGTCGATGCCTATGTCGGCGAGGTGATGGGCGCGGGCTTAGCACCGAACAGCAGCCCCAACTGGAAAGTCTCGTTGCTCGACATCACGGTCGATGCAGCCACGGTGAAGGTTGAGGACGAGTTCGGAAGCATGAAGTTCACCGACTACCTTTCGCTGCTCAAGATCGCAGGAGAGTGGAAGATCGTCAGCAAGCTCTATCACCTTCACACGTAGGATGGTCCCTATCTGCGATAATTGCTGCGATGAGCGGCAGCTGCAACGCGATCAACATCCTGGCGGCTGATATCGAGATCCGGGGAATGCGATGCACCTGACGGCTGAACGCATCGCACTGCTCAGCGGAAGCTGACGCCGGACTTCATTATCTGCCTCGAAGACGGCAAGAAGTTCAAATCCGTGAAGCGGCATCTAAGCACGGACTTCGGCCTGACGCCGGACACCTATCGCGCCAAATGGAACTTGCCGCACGATTACCCGATGACAACTCCGAATTACGCCGCCCAGCGCTCCCAACTGGCGAAGTCATCGGGCTTGGCCGCAAGGCAGAACCCCTCGCATCAGCCGAGAAGGCATCTGTAAACCGGAAAGCCAGCGCTTAGTCCGTGATCACCTGACGCGACGGAAAGACTCAGCCATATCTGGCGAGCGGCGGACCTGAAAGGACCGTCTGGCCGGCACCATTCGGGCAACCTCCCAGCGAGGGCGCCGGTCATTTTTCGTCTGGAAAAGCCTTAAATTTCGATCGCCTCATTTCCAATTCGTCGACTCCCGCGTCAACCCAAGCACGAACGCGTCGAGGCGATGGTGCCGGAAACCACCCTCCTCATTTTCCGACCGGCGCGGGTCGACCGACCTTGCACATTTTGTTGGCAGTTGATCCGATTTCTATCCAGGAATATTGGGCGGGAAGCCCCGAAGAAACGCGCAGGCTCGCCGACGAACTGCTGTCCGGCCTGGCCTGCCAACGGCGATCCTGCCTCCGACGGCCTCATCGCGCTGGAGATCTTCAAAGTCTTCCGTCAGCGTGACCTCAGGCTTCCCAGAGGACATTTCGCTGATCACCTTCCATGATGCGGACTGGACGAGCGTCACAAGATCAGCCCATCTATGCGCTTGGCAAAAGCGTCGCGGACCTGCTCATTCGCCGGTTGAAAGGTGAGGTGCCCCCCCGAGAGGCTCATTCTGCCGACCGCGATCATCGCACGAGGCTCCGTGGCCCCGCCGTCGATGAGATAGGGGCAACCGTTCTTAGGTTTCCAACCAAAGAGCAAAGATCCCGAGTGACAATGCTGGTGCTAGTACTCAATGCAAACAGACACAAGCCGGCCTGACCGTGCAACGGGGTTATTGACTTGCGACGACGAGGGCTTCGCTGAGCGTACGTGCCTCCTGAGGTGCATCTAAGGTGATCGGGGCGACCCTTGCGAGCCGATTGCGCATGGCTCCCAAGGCGGGTTTATCGACGACGCCCGGGGCGGTCCAGGCTACTCCGAGGACCCACAGGCCGCTTGAGCCGCAAGCCCGTTCCAGAGCGTCGAAGGAGCTGGTTCTTTCTGTGGCGGCGGGGTCTGCGACCTTTAGCGCTGATCCCACTCGGAAGAGGCTCCATTGGAGCCGTCGCCTCTGCTCGACAAATGCCGGCCGCAGGAAATCGTCACCCCGCTCGACATGATCGAGAACCGCCTGTGCGGCCTTGGCGATTCGCCTAGCGCTTTGAAGCGACAGAGCATCGGCGAAGCTCGACCCGATCATCTGGATCGCAAAGACCGCAGCGACAACCGCGAAGAGCGTGTCGGTGATCCGGCTGAAAGCAAGCTGTCCAGGTGTTTCGGCGGGGCTGAGCGGCACTGTCAGCACCAGCGCGAAAGCCGTGATCAGCACGCTGCCGACCATGTAGTTGCGTGTCGAGAGCCGGGAAATACCCCAAAAGAGCGCGCAGAGCACTGCGACCGAAGCGGTTTCTGCGAGATGAAATTGTGCCAGCGGCAGGAACACCGCGATGCCGATAGCCGTTCCGACGAAGCGTTGCACGCTGCGCTGGCGCAACTGTGATTGATCGCCGGGGAAGGACAGAATGAGCACAACGACGAGAACGGCCCAGAACGGATGGCGGGAGCCGGCAAAGTGAACCGCAAGGTTTGCCAGAACCAGGGCCAGCGCAACGCGGGCGAAGGCAATGAGCGTCACGGACGGCCATGTTATACCCTGGGCCATTCTGTAGCCGAGCGAGGGCGCGCCGAACGCGGCACGACGCGCCTCGCTTAACGAGGCAGGTAATTCGATCCTCGAATAGGCGAACGCGCCATCGCCACCCCCCCCGCTGCCCGGAGGCTGTTTCAAGCCAACCGCATGCAGGAAGAGTTGCTGATACTCCCGGTGGATCTGCAGAAGGCTGGCCTGGAGTATGGCGGCGGCTTCGCCCGTGGCGTCGGAAAGTCCGCTTAATGCAGTATCCCATGCTTTGGTGATTGCCGCCGCAGTCGTGCAGAGGCGCTGGTCGAGCCCCGCGCGCAGTTCTTGCGCAGGGGACTTCGGGGGCGTCGCCTGGACTTCCGCCCGTAGCCCAGCAACAGCCGCACTTGCTGCGGCGATGGCTTCGCGCTCCGGGCGGTAACGGTCGAATGCGAGGTCGGCCATGCCAAAGACGGCAGCCAGAACATTGCCAAGAGCCAGATAAGGCAGGAGGTCGGTCAGCGGCACCCCGCCGGCCCCCAGCAGCGTCCCTCCTCCGACCATGAGAACGAAGAAGTAGGGACCGGGCGGCCCGAGATCGAGAGCGACTGAGCCGATCGCCGCAAGTAGTGCCACACCGACATAAGCAAGCAGCTGCAGCCAGAATGACGAGGCGACAAGCGCACCCAGGCTGATCGCACCGAGCATCAGTCCCGCGGCCCAGACGAATGTGATGAGCCTTCGCTGAGCCGGTTGGCCGACGCCGAACAGCACGATATAGGCGCCAAGGGCGACAATCAGGCCCTCAGGGAACTTCCCCGCAACGGAAAAGCCGATCAATGCCAGGAATACGGGCGCCGTTACGCGAAGCGTATCCAACCGGCCCGTGGAGGCTGGTTTCAGGCGGAAAAACTCGCGCAGTTTCGCGTCGATTAGCCGCCTCCACCAATCGGCACTCACTAGAGCGCCCAGCGTCCAATTGGCAGAACCAAGGACGCTCTGCATTTTTGATTGAGCACTGAGCGCCGCCAGATTACGTCCAGTCGCCATTAACTCGGCCGATTTGCCAGTATAGGCACATCACGTCCCGCACACTAGCCTGCGATGGGTTGGAGCAAGAGCTGTTCGAAATCATGCACTAAGCGCTAGTCCTACGTGGCGTAGGCGTGCCAGCATGGTGGAAGCTCCCGTAGCATCAGGCCGAAAGGGAATGGGGCGATCCTGGACCGCGCGATTCTCTTGAGTTTCACTCAAGTACCGCCGCTACGGCAGACGAAAGCGGGGTCGTCTGGCGGCCGATCGGCTTCGAGGGTTGGTGACCGTCATCGACGAGTGCGCATTCGAGCGCCAACACCATGCCCCGGCAAGGGTTGGCGATGGTGACAAAGCCGGTCGCCAAACTCACGTTAAGGTGACATCGCCGATGCGGGCCATCCGTGATAACGTTGGGTGGCCAGGAAGGCTTGTTTTCTTGGAAGTTGACACTGGTAAAAAGCAGCCGTGCGCTTGCAGGCAGCCCAGCGTCTGGGCCACTTGACTGCACGGCGCCAGGCAGAGGGCGAGCAAGATGATCGATCAGGTGGCCGGGCCGTACGGCATCCTTCTTATGAGGCTTTGCCTCGGCGCAATGTTTATCGCCCACGCGATGCTTAAAGTCCGTGTATTCACCATCCCCGGCACGATTGCCTTCTTCAAATCGCTCGGGCTGCCCGGCTGGCTTGCCTATGTGACGATCGCGGCCGAACTGGGCGGCGCGGCCTTTCTCATCCTTGGTATCTATCCGCGCTATGTCGCACTGCTTCTGGTACCGCTCATCCTTGGCACTATCGTCACCGTGCATGGCAAGAAGGGATGGCTGTTCAGCAATACCGACGGCGGCTGGGAGTATCCGGCATTCTGGGCGGCGGCACTTCTGGCGGTGTTCCTGCTCGGCGATGGTGTTGGCACGCTTGCCGCTTCGCCTGCCCTTTTCGGCTACTGAAGATTACAGGGTCGGGAAAGTAGCGGCATCCGCCACGAGCAAAAGGAGTCGTGTCCATCATGCAAGCCATGAGCCAGCATCCGGGTGTTCCCGACACTTCACGCCGGCTGCTGCTGTTCGGGCTGGTTTCTGCCTACACCGCCGCCATAATTCCATGGGCTCTGGCCCAGGAGGCGACGGACCCGGACAATGGCGCATTCCTCGCGCTGTCGGCGATCCTGGCTGGCCGCCAGTCACTCGACCAGGCGCAGGCTCAGCGGCTGTATGCAGCACTTGTCTTGGATGATCCAGGGTTCCCGGCGGCGGCGAAGTCGCTGCTCCACACGATCGAACAGCGCAAGATCGATCCTATGCGGTTGCAGAAAATACTGGACGACGAAAAGTCGCTGCTCGGCGCTCTGCCGAGGCGGATCGTGACGGCATGGTACATGGGCATCGTCGGCGACGGCGCCAAAGCACGTTGTCTGGCCTTCGAGACGGCCCTCAATGCCGAGACGGTCGCCGATGTGTTGAAACCGCCGACCTACGCCTATGGCGCTTATGGCAGTTGGGCCAGAAAACCAACCTGAGGAAATATCATGGCCGATGCCCTGTCCGCGGATTTCGTTGTCGTCGGTTCGGGAATCATTGGTTCGCTGGTGGCGCGTAAGCTCGCGCTTGCCGGCGCGTCGGTGATAATCCTGGAAGCAGGGCCGCGTGTTACGCGCGGCGAACTGGTGGCGCGCTTCCGCAACTCGACCCGTCGCAGCGACTGGATGTCGCCCTATCCGCCTGCCGCATGGGCGCCGCACCCCGTCTACCAGCCCGAGTCGAACAACTATCTCGTGCAGGCTGGGCCGTATCCTTACCCCGCCGAATATATCCGTCAGGTCGGTGGGACGACGTGGCACTGGGCGGCGCATGCCTGGCGCAACGTTCCCAACGATTTTAGGATCAAGAGCCTCTACGGCGTCGGTGCCGACTGGCCGATGACCTATGAGGATCTCGAACCCTTCTATCAGGAAGCCGAGGAGATCATGGGCGTCTCCGGCGCACCCAACACGGGTTCCCCGCGCACAAAGCCCTTTCCGATGGAGCCCGTGGCCGAGCCTTATGCCATGGCGCGCCTGCGCGAGCGGCTTGCCTCTGACTATCAGGTCGTGACCAACACCACGGCGCGCAATAGCCGCCCCTATCACGGGCGGCCAGCCTGTTGCGGCAACAACTCCTGCCAGCCGATCTGCCCCATCGATGCCCAGTTCCATGGCGGGCTTGCCGCGCAGTACGCCGAGGCGGCCGGGGCAAGGTTGGTTCCAAACGCCAATGTCTACAGGCTCGAACATGACGAGAAGGGCCATATCGCGGTCGCCCTCTATTACGATCCCGACAAGATCTCGCACCGGGTGACGGCTAAGACCTTCTTCGTCGCCGCCAATGGCATTGAAAGCCCTCGCCTGCTGCTGCTGTCGGCCAGCTCCAAATTTCCGACCGGACTTGCCAACAGTTCCGACATGGTCGGCCGCAACCTGATGGATCACCCCAGCACCTCGCTTACCTTCGACGCAGACGAGGAGGTGTGGCTGGGGCGCGGGCCGCAGAGCCCGAGCTCCATCAATACGATGCGCGACGGCGCGTTCCGCTCCGAACATGCGCCCTACCGACTCGATTTCACCAACATCTCGCGTGTCGATGGTGCGACGAAGAGCCTGATCGCGGCGGGCGTCTACGGCAGCGAACTCGAAAAGCGCCTGCGCTACAGTGCTGCGCGCGAGGTGAACGTGAAGAACGTGCTGGAGGTACTGCCTGACCCCGCGCACCGGATCACGCTAAGCTCGGAAAAGGATGCGATGGGCATCCCCAAGCCCGAGGCGCATTATGCAATAGTCGATTATACCGTACGCGGCCACGAGCGATCCCAGCAGGATTTTAAGCGCATCGCTGAGCTGATGGGCGGTACCAATCTACGCTTCAGCAAGGAAGGCGACTTCGCCAACAACCAGCATATCTGCGGCACGCTGAGCATGGGCAGCGACCCCAAGACCTCAGTCTGCGATGGGTACGGTCGCGCGCACGACCATGAGAACCTGTTTCTCGCGAGTACCGGCGTGCTGCCGACATCGGCGACCTGCAATTCGACGGAAAATGGCCTGGCGGTGGCGCTGCGCTCTGTCTCGCATCTTCTGGGGCAGCAGGGGACCGCGGCTGGCGGCGCTGCCGGGGAGGCAAAGTCATGAGCCGCGCCATGCCCCGCCTGTATCGTTGCCTGGGTGCCGCTTTGACGTTGTTGTTCGCGACATGGGTATTCGCAAGCCCTACCTTCAGCGCGGATGCGGATCAGATTGCCCGTGGCAAATATATTGCCACGGCGTCAGATTGCGTGGCATGCCACACCGCACCCGGCGGCGCGGCCATGGCCGGCGGCTTGTCCATCGCTACGCCGATCGGCACGATCGTCGCCACCAACATCACGCCGTCGAAAGAAGACGGCATCGGCAACTATACGCTGGAGCAGTTCGACGCCGCTTTGCGCAAGGGCGTGCGCGCCGACGGTAAGCATCTCTATCCGGCCATGCCCTACACGTCCTATGCGCTGCTTTCCGACGACGACGTCGCCGCGCTCTATGCCTATTTCATGAACGGCGTGATACCAGTCGAAACCCGCCCCGCCGAAACTAAGCTGCCGTTCCCGTTCAACATCCGCCTCTCGATGGCGGCGTGGAACCTGCTGTTCCTCGACAAAGGTCCCTACCAGCCCGACCCCGCGCATGACGCCGAATGGAACCGTGGCGCCTATCTGGCGCAGGGACCGGCGCATTGCGGCACCTGCCACACACCCCGCAATCTGTTCATGGCGGAAAAGACATCCGCAGAAATGGCCGGCGGCGATGTCGGCTTCTGGCATGCGCCCAACATCACGTCCGACGCCAATAGCGGCGTCGGCGGCTGGACCGTCGACGAACTGGTCGCCTATATGCGCGACGGTCACGCGGCGGGCAAGAGCCAAGCGGCAGGCCCGATGGCGGAAGCCGTCGACAACAGCCTACGTCTCCTGACGCCCGAAGATCTGAAGGCAATCGCGGTCTACGTGAAATCCATTCCGGCGGTTCAAGACGCTGCCGACACGCAGCCCGTCTTTGCCTGGGGCAATCCGTCGAACGATCTGGCGAGCATACGCGGCGTGGCGCTGCCGCAAAATCTGGGCGCCATGACCGGGCCCCAGCTCTATGACGCCTATTGCGCGACCTGCCATCAGGCCGATGGGCAGGGCAGTTTCGAAGGCGGCCTGCCGCCGCTGCTGCACAACACCGCGCTCGGCCGGGAAAACACCAACAATCTGGTGATGGTGATGCTGGAAGGACTGCATCACCAACCGGACATCCTGATGCCGGGCTTTGCCAAGGAGCTTTCGGATACACAGGTTGCGACTCTAGGCACCTACCTGATCCAGCATTTCGGCAACCCGGCCGCGAAGGTGGACGTCGCGCAAGTCGCTAAACTCCGCGCCGGCGCCGTCTCCACAATTTTGGTCACGATCGCCCAAGCAGCCGTGGCGCTCGGGATCATCGTCATGCTCGGGCTTATCGGGCTGTGGTTCTTTCGCCGACGTAGAAGAACCGTCGCGATCCCGCATTGAGCGCATGCCTCGGCAGGAGGTTTTGAACTGCTTATGTTGCCTCTCGCCGCGCTTGATCACGCGAATGGATGTTCTTGTAGAGGAATCTATATCGCTGTGGACAAACGCGGGCTTAGGTTCTGCTTGCTGTTGACCATTCGCAAGGGCCGCAAGAGCGATGCGTGAGATCAACTGATAGTGGTATCATGCATCGACGCCGTACAAACAAGCTGACAATCAGGCTCAAAACGCGAACAATAACAAAGGCGCGGAGTGATTTTACGTCGACCCACAACATCACCGAAAGGAGAGCCCCATGACCACGCACAGGGTAGGCTATTTTATCGGAAGCCTTGCCAAGCGATCGATCAACCGTAAGCTTGCCAGCGCTTTAGTGCGGCTGGCGCCGCCGGAACTCGTAATGTCGGAGATATTGTTCAAGGACCTGCCGCTATACAGCTACGATTATGATGTTGATTATCCGCCTGTTGCCAAGTCGTTCAAGGCCGCGATCGCGGCAGTAGATGCCGTGCTCTTCGTCACTCCGGAATATAACCGCTCCATACCCGGAGGGCTAAAAAACGCGATCGACTGGGCGAGTAGGCCCTATGGCACCAATTCCTTCACCCGCAAGCCTTCGGCGGTCATCGGCACCTCGCCAGGCGCTATCGGCACCGCCGTCGCCCAGCAGAGTCTGCGCAGCGTGCTCAGCTTCTGCAATTCTCCGCAGATGAATGCCCCCGAAGCTTATATCCAGTTCACGCCGGGGCTGATCACCGATGACGGCGAGGTCACCAATGACGGCACCGCCGAGTTCCTCAGCAACTACATGGCCGAATTCCACACTTTCATCGCAAGGGTCCGTTCGGTGCTTCCCAAGGATGCTTAGACGCTGACATGGAAGCGCCACGGCGGCGTCGAAATCGGCTAGGTGCGCCGGCAGCGCGAGGACTGGCAGCGTGACGCCACGCGCGATCTGGCGACTGGCACGATCGGTGCTCCGATCGAGGCCTATGACGCGCAAGGCATGGTGCACAAGGCTGCGGCGCGCGACGAAGCGCGCAGCAATCTGGTCGAGCGCTGGGATCGCGACAAGCGTTCGCAGCCACGGGCAAGCCGGATCATTCTCACCCACACAAACGACGCCGTGCGCGCGCTCTCGACGCGATCTTGCGCAGCGGAACGGTGGACAGACAGCGCAGTCCCGAGCAGGTGCGTGAATTGACGGATGCTCAATCGCATCGTGCTTGCTCTCCAGCTTGAAACGGAAATCCGCACCGGGCTGGACATCGGTCCGGGCCGCTAAGCAGACCGTTTCGTCGAACGCTGGCAGAAACTCGACCGCACGATCCAGCGTCAATACCAGGCCGGCGACATGCCCGCGTACAAGTCAACGCGGTCGGCCATGTCCGACATTACCAAAGCCTCGAACGCGATCCGCAATCGATCCTTGCCAATCAATAATAAGGCGCTTGGCATCCAGGTTGAATCCGGCCGGCGTCTGGGCGTGGAACTCGCGTTCAACCACGGCATCAGCGTGGGAAGGGACATTGGCCTGTGACACCCTCGGCCTATCCGCCGCCGTTCATACGCTTCAGTCATCTGATACGACTAACCTGATTGCGCCCAGCATCAGTTCGTCCTGTCTGTGCCAGCAGATATCAGCAACAACCACTGAGAAGCAGGGGAGCCATGTCCGAGCCGGATCGTATTATACGCCTGAAAACCGTCCTTGCCCGGACCGGCCTGTCCCGCTCGACTATCTATCGCAAGATCGCCGAAGGCACGTTCCCCGCTCAGATCCAGATCAGCGTCAATGGTGCTGGCTGGCGCGAATCCGATGTTAATATGTGGGTAGAAAATCCCGCATATTGGAGGCCGAGGCGAGAAGGTGATAAAATCCGATAAATCCGAATGCGAACTATGGAAAATGATAGCGTGCATCTTTGCGATGCAATTTTCTGTGGAAAAATGGAATCGAACCATGGGTGAAGTTTAAAATTGGGTAATTCTGCGGGTAATGGCCGTTGCCTACATGGAAGATTAAGCAATAAAATCAAATATATAGACTGCTAGTGTGAATCCGCGTCTGGCACCATCTTTCTTTCACGAATCTATTTCATGGTGCCGCCGGAAGGCCGCTGTCGTATCCGCTGTGCAATGCAGTGGAACGAACGACGCGTCGAGCAAAAAAACGGTGGCAAGCCGCGCCAGAAAATGTTGAAGACGGTGCCGGATGCACTGAGGCCAGTGTGATCGGGTTGCGCTCGGCATGGCTTGATGATTTGTTGCCATTTTAGGGAGAACGAATGATGCGAGAGCCTCTCGGTCAGGATGAATACGGGTCGGCGAACCCCTTTGATCCGGACGACCTTTCGACGTTGAATGCGATCGGCCCGGCTATCGGAGGCGGAAACGACTTCGAAAAATACGCGGTTGCGGTGATCATCGTCTTCGGCGCGCTGATCATTGGCGGCTTGATGGCCGCCTCAATGGTCTTCGGACATCGCAACGGTTTTCTCTATGCGCTCGGCGCCGCCACGGCGGCGTGGATTTCCGGCAATGCGCTTTTGCTCGACAGGCCGCGCATCTACGCGCTCTTTGTCGGCATCGCGGCGCTGATGCTGGTTGCGTCCACCATCACGCTGGTTATCTGATCCTGACTGAAACCTGAGCACCGGCCTTCCAGGCCGATGCTTGGTTCAAAAAGGTCAGGCTTTGCGCTCTCAGAACGCACAGCACCCTAATAGCCCAACGCTTCGCCCGATGCGGCACGGCTGTCGATAGCGCCGTTGTAGCGCGCTCCGCCGCCCTTCTCGATTTCCGCCAGGCTCTTGCCGCCGACCAGGATACCGGCCGCCTGCCCCCAGGTCTGGTCGGCGAGGTCGAGGTGATAGCCCATGCCGGCCAGCAGCTTTTCGGTGTCCGGCGACAGGCCGAACGGCTCGATATAGACCGTGTCGGGCAGCCACTGGTGATGGATGCGCGGCGCGTCGATTGCTTCCTGGATGTTCATGCCGTGGTCGATGACGTTGACGATCGCCTCCAGCGTGATGGTGATGATGCGTGAGCCGCCTGGGCTGCCGATGACCATGAACGGCTTGCCATCCTTGGCGACGATGGTCGGGCTCATCGAAGACAATGGCGTCTTCTTCGGCTGGATGGCATTCGCCTCGCCCTGGACCAGGCCATAGAGGTTGGGCACGCCCGGCTTCTGGGTGAAATCGTCCATCTCGTTGTTGAGCAGGATGCCGGTGCCGTCGGCGACGACGCCGGCGCCGAACGAGCCGTTCAAAGTATAGGTGACCGCGACCGCGTTGCCGTCCTTGTCGATGATGGAATAATGCGTCGTCTCCTTCGACTCGCCAAAACCCTTCGGCATCAAGTCCACCGAAACGCCTGCCCGGAACGGGTCGATCTTGCTTCTGATGTCCTTGGCGTAGGCCTTATCGAGCAGTTTCGAGACCGGATTGTCGACGAAATCCGGATCGCCCAGCGCCGAGTTGCGGTCGACATAGGCATGGCGCATGGCTTCGACCATGACATGAACGGTCTCGGCCGAACCGGCACCGAGATAAGACAGCGGATAGCCCTCCAACACGTTGAGGATTTCGCAGATGATGACACCGCCCGAACTCGGCGGCGGCGAGGACGTGATCTCGTAACCACGGTAATTGCAGGTCACCGGCTTCAGCTCACGCACCGCGTATTGTTCGAAATCCTGCTTGGCCAGAATGCCGCCCTTGGCACCGCTTGCCTTGACGATGGCATCGGCAATCGCCCCTTTGTAGAAGGCGTCCGGGCCTTTGTCGGAAATGGCTGATAGCGATGCGGCAAGGTCGGGCTGAAACAGCTTTTCGCCGATCACGTAGGTCTTGCCGTCCGGCTTGAGGAAGATCGCGGCAGCGGCTGGATCCTTGGCCAGCCTTGCGGCACTGCCGTCGAGCGAGGCGACATCGCCCTGGACAAGCGCGAAGCCATCCTTGGCGTAGCGTATGGCCGGCGCCATCAAGTCCTGCCGGGTCAGCGTGCCGTATTTCTCGCGTGCCATCTCGAAGCCTGCGACGGAGCCGGGCACGCCAACCGCTAGATAGCCGTCGAGACTGGCGCCCTTTACCGGGTTGCCGTCCTTGTCGAGATACATTGTCTTGGTGGCGGCCAACGGCGCGCGCTCTCGGAAATCAAGGAAAGTCGATGTGCCATCCTTGAAGCGGATGGTCATGAAGCCGCCGCCACCGATGTTGCCGGCATTGGGGTAGACGACGGCGAGCGCATAGCCGACGGCAACCGCCGCGTCGACGGCGTTGCCGCCCTTCTTCAGCACTTCGACGCCGACTTCCGAAGCCAGGTGCTGGGCCGTGACGACCATGCCGTTCTCGCCCTTGGCCGGTGCTGGAGATGCGGCGAAGACGGCAGCGGATGGCGTGAAGGCGAATGCAAGCGAAAGGGTGACGCCAATCAGCGTCCGGCGGGTCAAGGGCATGGCGGTGCTCCAGGTGCGGTGTGCTTAGAAAAGCTACTTGGGGCGCCCGAGTCCATCATCAATATGGGCGTACACAAATTGGTGTTCGGTCAGCCGAAGCCAGCCGGTCTCCCTCTCGTGGGCAGGGCGATCACATATAAGTTTTTTCGAAGAAGGCCCCCACCCTAACCCTCCCCACAAGGGGGAGGGAACGCTGCCGCGCACCTCATTGATCCATGTCATTGCACTGAACCTCGGCAATTCTGCTAAGTTTCAGTGCCGACCGGGTCTCCCTCCCCCTTGTGGGGAGGGATTAAGGGTGGGGTATTCGTAGAGCACCGCCCTGCGTCAGCCATATGCGATTGCCCGCCCACAAGGGGGAGATCAGCCAATCTCAAACAATTCCGCCGGAACCGCCGGCAACAGCTGGCCGTTCCGCCGCAACCTTCGCCCGGTAGCCCGCCGCTCGGTAAGCCGCGACCGGATCGATGGCGCCGCCGGTCTGCTGCCGTGCCATCGCCAGGATCGGCTCGACATCGGTGCGATAGGCGGCTTTCAGCGTCTGCGTGGCCATCAGCGCATCATTGGCGTCCTGGTAGCCTTCCAGCGCCTTGCGATCGACCAGCAAGGCCTGGGCGTAGGCGCGTTGCACCTCGACCGCCGATAGCATCAGGCTTTCGATCGGGTCCGTGACGTTGTGGCTCTGGTCCAGCATATGGGCTGGGTCAAAGCCCTCCGCGCCCGAGAGTTCGGCGTCGACCAGTTCGTTGAAGACCAGGAACAGGCGGTAGGGATCGATCGAGCCGGCATCGAGATCGTCGTCGCCATATTTCGAATCGTTGAAGTGGAAGCCGCCGAGCTTCTTGAACTGGATCAGCCGCGACACGATCATCTCGATGTTGACGTTGGGCGCATGGTGGCCAAGGTCGACCAGGCAGAAAGCCTTGTCGCCCAGCTCCTTTGATATCATGTAGTTGGTGCCCCAATCCTGCACGACCGTGGAATAGAAGGCCGGTTCATACATCTTGTGCTCGGTGAAGAGTTTCCAATCTTCCGGCAGCTCGGCATAGACAGCCTTCATGGCATCGAGATAGCGCTCGAACGCCTTGGCGAAATTGACCTGGCCGGGGAAGTTGGAACCGTCGCCGATCCACACGGTCAGCGCCTTGGAGCCCAGCGTCTTGCCGATTTCGATACATTCGAGATTGTGTTCGACAGCTTGCCGGCGCGTACCGGCATCGGCATGCGACAACGAGCCGAATTTGTAGGACAGTTTCTGGCCCTTGGCATCGGAAAACGTGTTCGAATTCATCGCATCGAAGCCCAGACCGAAACGCGAAGCGGCCTGCTTCAACCGGTTCGGATCGGCCTTGTCCCACGGTATATGCAGCGACACGGTCGGCGTCGCCCGGGTCAATTGCTGGATGACGGCACAGTCCTCGATCTTGTCGAAGATATCGCGCGGTTCGCCAGCACCAGGAAAGCGGGCGAAGCGCGTGCCACCGGTGCCAACGCCCCAGGAAGGAATTGCCACCGCGAATTTTTCGACCTTGTCGCGGATTGCGTCGATGGCGATGCCGCGACGGTCGAGCCGCTCGCCCAGCGAGGCGTAGTCGCGTTCAAGCGCTGTCTTGCGGGCCGCATTGTCCTTCTCGACGACGCTGGCGGAGATGATGGTTTCAGACAACTGCTATTTCCTCCCCAAAATTCGTTCGGCTGGCGATGCCCCTCATCCGCCTGCCGGCACCTTCTCCCCGTAGTGACGGGGAGAAGGAAGCTCCTAGCGCGTAAAGCTCTGTGCGTTACCCGCGTCGACGTTGATGATGTTGCCGGTCGATTTGGCCGACATGTCGGAGGCGAAGAAATAGATCGCTTCGGCAATATCCTCCGGGAAGACCGAACGCTTCAGCATCGAGCGCGAGCGGTAATGCTCCTCAAGATCGTCGGTCGACATCTTGTAGGCGGCGGCGCGCTGCTCCTTCCACTCGCCGGTCCAGATTTTCGAACCGCGCAGGACGGCATCCGGATTGACGACATTGACGCGGATCTGCGCTTCAGCGCCTTCCAGCGCCAGACAGCGCGCGAGGTGAATCTCGGCGGCCTTGGCCGTGCAATAGGCAGCCGCGTTGGGCGAAGCGGCAAGACCGTTCTTTGAGGCGACAAAGACGACATTGCCGCCGATCTTCTGTACCCGGAACAGCCGGAATGCCTCCCGTGAAACCAGGAAATAACCGGTCGACAGGATGTCCATGTTCTTGTTCCACAGCGCCAGCGACGTCTCCTCGATCGGCGCCGAGGAGGCAAGGCCGGCATTGGACACCAGGATGTCGATGCCGCCGAACTCAACCGACGTTTCGGCGAACCCCGAGATGACCTGATCTTCCGACGTGACGTTGATGAGCACCGGCCGCACGAAATCCTTGCCATAGGCCTTGGCCAGCTCGTCATTGGCGCCGGCAAGCGCCTTCTCGTCGATGTCGGCGAGCACAACGCAGGCGCCCTCCCGCAGCAACCGGTTGGCCGTTGCCCGGCCAATGCCGCCGGCGCCGCCGGTGACCAGCGCGATCTGGCCGGCGAGCGACTTCGGCTTCGGCATGCGCTGCAACTTCAAATCCTCAAGCAGCCAATACTCGATGTTGAAGGCTTCCTGCTCCGGCAGGCCGACATAGGACGACACAGTCGAGGCGCCGCGCATGACGTTGATGGCGTTGACGTAGAATTCGCCCGAGATGCGCGCGGTCGCCTTGTCGCCGGCGAAGGTGAACATGCCGACGCCGGGCATCAGATAGACCACCGCATTGGGATCACGGATGGCGGGCGAGTCGGCATGCTTGCAGCTGTCGTAGTAGGCCTGGTAGCCGGCGCGATAGGCGGCCACGTCATCGGCCAAGCGCGCGATGACCGCCTCGACGTCAGGGTTGGCGGGGTCGAACTCGATCACCAGCGGCCTGATCTTGGTGCGCAGGAAATGATCGGGGCAAGAGGTGCCTAGTGCCGCCAACGGACGCATATCCCTGGAATTGACGAATTCGAGCACGGCGGGCGAGTCGTCGAAATGGCCAAGCTTGTGGCTCTTTTCGGAAATCAGGCCGCGTATCCTTGGCATCAGCTTGGCGGCAATCGCGCGGCGTGCCGGCGCGTCGAGCGACTTGACCACTTCGCCGCCGAAGATCGCCACACCTTCGGAGCGGCGCTCGAACCATTCCATCGCCTGGTTGATCACCGAGATCGTCGTCTCATAGCATTCCTTCGGCGTATCGCCCCAGCTGAACAGGCCATGGCTTTCGAGAATGACACCCTTGGCCTGGGGATGCTCGACGCAGAATTTTTCGAGCCACAGGCCGAGCTCGAAGCCGGGACGTTTCCAGGGCAGCCAGCCGATGGCGTCACCGAAAATCTCCTTGGTCAGCGCCTTGGAATCCTTCGCCGCTGCGACGGCGATGATCGCATCGGGATGCATGTGGTCGACATAAGGCTTTGGCACGAAGGCATGCAGTGGGGTGTCGATCGAGGCCGCGCGGGGATTGAGGTTGAAGGTGCAGTGGGGCAGATAGCCCACCATCTCGTCCTCATGCTCGACGCCGCGATAGAGCGCCTTCAGCGCGCGCAACTTGTCCATGTAGAGTGTGGCGAAGCCGTCGAGCTTGATCGACGCGCTGTCGCCGCCCGAGCCCTTCACCCACAGGACCTCGACATCCTGGCCAGTGAGCGGATCTTTCTGCCAGATCTTGGACGAGGTGTTGCCGCCGCCATAATTGGTGACGCGCTTGTCGGATCCCAGCGTGTTCGAGCGATAGACGAGGCGCTCCGGCTCGCCCATCGAGGCCGCCTTGGCATCATCCCACAAATTGGCGAGGCGCGTGCCGCTGCGCTTGTCGAGCATAGATAAATCCTCCCGAAGGGCTCGCAATCGGTGCGGCCATTTGGTTCAAATTTCCACGGAAGCGCCGATCTTGTCAATCACAAACGATCAAAATCGATCATATTGCACTGCACAATGAAATTATATGATTGGAAATGATTGACACTGCGCGTTTTGGATGCCTAGATGGCAGGGCAAGGGAGGAACCATGCACGAGAAAGAGCGCCACAGGATCATTCTGTCCGCCGTCCAGGAAAAGCCTGTGGTGACGGTGCAGGAGATGGTCGACCTGACGGACTCGTCCGAGGCGACGATCCGCCGCGACATCGCGGCGCTGCATGTTCAGAAGCGCCTGCGCCGGGTGCGCGGCGGCGCCGAAGCGATCTCCCCGCCGCAGTTCATCGGCCTCGCTGGCCGGCCCTTCTCCGTCAACGAAACACTGAACGCGTCGCAGAAGCGGGCCATCGCACGGGAAGCCGTGGAGTTGTGCGCGGATGGCGAGCCGATCATCATCAATGGCGGCACCACCACGTTCCAGATGGTGCATTTCCTGACCGGCCGCCGCATGCCGATCTTCACCAATTCGTTCCCGATCGCCGAACACCTGCTCAAGCATTCCAAGAACACGGTGATGCTGTCGGGCGGCACCATCTACCGCGAGCAGAACATCATCCTGTCGCCCTTCGACAATGACGTGACGCGCAATTTCTATGCGCGCCGGATGTTCATGGGCGCCCAGGGGCTCGGGCCCCTCGGGCTGATGGAAGGCGATCCGCTGCTGATCCAGGCCGAACAGAAACTGATCGATCAGGCCGACGAACTGGTGGTGCTGGTGGACTCCTCGAAGTTCCGCAAGCGCTCCAGCCTGATCCTGTGCGGCCTGTCGCGCATCGCCACCGTCATCACCGACGATGGCATCGAGGATCGCGAAGCCAAAATGCTCGAAACCGCAGGCGTGACGCTGATCGTCGCCCGCAAATCGGCAAAGGAAGAATCTTCACTGCAGGCCTGAGATCACCTCACGCCCGTGGCGGCGATGGAATTGCAACGCTCAAGGGAGGATATACGATGAGCTTTTTGAAGAAACTGATGGTGACGGCGGCATTCTCGGCCGCCATGTTCGTGAATGCCGCCTATGCAGAGAACGTCAAGATCGCGCTGGTGGTGAAGTCGCTCGGCAACGGCTTCTTCGATGCCGCCAACAAGGGCGCCGAAGAAGCGGCCAAGGAACTCGGCGACGTCGATATCATCTACACCGGCCCGACCAAGGCTACCGCCGAAGCCCAGATCGAAGTGGTCAATTCACTGATCGCCCAGAAGGTCAACGCGATTGCCATCTCGGCCAATGACGCCGACGCGCTGGTTCCGGTGCTGAAGAAGGCCATGGAGCGCGGCATCACCGTCATCTCATGGGATTCGGGCGTCGCCAAGGAAGGCCGCCAGCTTCACCTCAACCCGTCCGACACCGGCCTGATCGGCGAGACCATCATCAAGCTTGCCGCCGACTACCTGCCGGAAGGCGGCGAAGTCGCCATCCTGTCGGCCTCCTCGACCGCGACCAACCAGAACGCCTGGATCGACGCGGCCAAGAAAATCCTGCCGGAGAAGTTCCCCAAGATCAAACTCGTCGCCACCGTCTATGGCGATGACGACTCGGCCAAGAGCACGGACGAGGCCAAGGGCCTGCTGAAGTCCTATCCGAACCTCAAGGCGATCATCGCGCCGACCACCGTCGGTGTCGTTGCCGCCGCCCAGGTGGTGACCGACGAGAAGCTGATCGGCAAGGTCAATGTCACCGGCCTCGCACTGCCGTCCGAGTTCAAGAAGTTCATCGACAACGGCTCCAGCCAGGCGGTTGCCCTGTGGAACCCGATCGACCTCGGCTACTCCGCCGTCTACCTCGCCCATGATCTGGCGGTGAAGAAGGAAGAAGCCAAGCCGGGCGCAACGCTGTCGATCGGCCGCGTCGGCAAGGTCACGCTCGACGACAGCAACTCGGCTGCGATGGCTCCGCCCTTCCAGTTCGACAAGAGCAACATCGAAAAGTTCTCCAAGATCTATTGATCCTGGCGTCCTTCGACCTGGCGCGGCGGGACCAGATCCCGCCGCGGCTTTAAACGGACCTTGTTTCAGGGCTTGATACGGATATGGACACGACAGCCCAACCCAACGCGATACAGGAGCGGCCTCCGGCCCCGCGCCTGACGCTGTCCGGGATCTCGAAAACTTTCCCCGGCGTGCGCGCGCTGCATGATGTCAGCCTGTCGCTCTATCCGGGCGAAGTGACCGCTCTGATCGGCGAGAACGGCGCTGGCAAGTCGACGCTGGTCAAGATCATGACCGGCATCTACCAGCCTGATGCCGGCACGATCAGCATAGACGGCCAGCCCGTTGCCTTGCGCAGCGCGCATGCCGCGTTCGGCCACGGTGTCACGGCCATCCATCAGGAAACCGTGCTGTTCGACGACCTGACCGTTGCCGAAAACATATTTCTCGGCCATGCGCCACGCTCGCGCTTCGGCACCATCGACTGGCGCACCATGCGCAAGAATGCGCGCGAGGTGCTCGACACGATGCATGCCGGCCATATCGACGCCGATGCGCGGCTGAAGGACCTCGGCATCGCCAACAAGCACCTGGTTGCGGTCGCGCGCGCCATGTCGATCGACGCACAAATCGTCATCATGGACGAGCCGACCGCGGCACTGTCGATGAAGGAAATCGAAGAGCTCTTCCTCCTGATCGAATTCCTTAAAAGCGAAGGCAAGGCGATCCTGTTCATCAGCCACAAGTTCGACGAAATCTACCGCATCGCCGACCGCTACACGGTGTTCCGCGATGGCGAGATGGTTGGCGAAGGGCTGATCAAGGATGCCGGCCAGAGCCAGATCGTGCGCATGATGGTGGGCCGGTCGGTCGACCATATTTTTCCGCAGCGCAAGGCCGAGATCGGCGCGCCGGTTCTGTCGGTCGCCGGTCTGTCGCATCCGACCGAGTTCAACGACATCGGCTTTGAACTGCACAAGGGCGAAATTCTAGGCTTCTACGGCCTTGTCGGCGCCGGACGCAGCGAGGTGATGCAGGCGATATCTGGGATCACCCGCACCAAAAGCGGCACGATCACACTGGAAGGCAAGGCGATCGCGCCGAAATCGGCAGCGGATTCGATCGATGCCGGCATTGTCTATGTGCCTGAAGAGCGCGGCAAGCAGGGCGTGGTCATCGGCCTGCCGATCTTCCAGAATGTCTCGCTGCCTTCGCTCAAGCACACGTCCAAATCCGGCATGCTGCGGCTGGCGGAAGAATTCACGCTGGCCCGCTCCTACACCGAGCGGCTGGACCTCCGGGCATCGTCGCTCAGCCAGGATGTCGGCACGCTGTCGGGCGGCAACCAGCAGAAGATCGTCATTGCCAAATGGCTGGCGACAACGCCCAAGGTGATTATCCTCGACGAGCCGACAAAAGGCATCGACATCGGCTCCAAGGCAGCCGTGCACGGCTTCATGGCTGAGCTCGTGGCGCAGGGCCTGTCGGTGATCATGGTGTCGTCCGAACTGCCTGAAATCCTCGGCATGTCCGATCGCGTCGTGGTCATGCGCGAGGGATTGATCGCGGCGGTCTACGACAACAAGGGCCTAGACGCCGAAACGCTGGTCAAGACGGCAGCGGGGATCGCGGCATGAAGCTTCTGTTCAAATACCGCGAGATCTGGCTGCTTGCCGCCATCATCGTGCTGATCGGGCTGATTTCGACACGCTTTCCGGCGTTTGCCGATCCAGACAATCTGCGCCAGGTGTTCAACGACACCTCGATCCTGATGATCCTGGCGCTGGGCCAGATGGTGGTGATCCTGACGCGGTCGATCGATCTGTCGATGGCCTCGAACCTGTGCTTCACCGGGATGGTCGTGGCGATGCTGAACGCCGCGCATCCGGCGATCCCGATCCCGCTGCTGATCGTCATCGCACTGGCCGTCGGGCTGGTGCTCGGCGCCATCAATGGCTTGCTGGTGTGGCGGCTCAACATTCCCTCGATCGTCGTGACCTTGGGCACGCTGACCATCTATCGCGGCGCCACGTTCGTCATCTCCGGCGGCGCCTGGGTCAATGCCGACAAGATGAGCCCTGAGTTCATCGGCTTTCAGCGCGCGGCACTTCTCGGCATTCCGGTCCTGTCGTGGATCGCCATCCTGGTGATAGCGCTGTTCTTCCTCTTGATGACGCGGACCGCGCTTGGCCGCTCGATCTACGCAATCGGCGTCAATCCGACAGCGTCGGTCTATGCCGGCATCGATGTCGGCCGCACGAAATTCATCGTCTTCTGCATCTCCGGCATGGTCGGCGGCCTTGCCGGCTATCTCTGGATCTCGCGCTATGTGATCGCCTCGGTCGAGGTCGCCAACGGCTATGAGCTGAACATCATCGCCGCCTGCGTGATCGGCGGCATCTCGATTGCCGGCGGCATCGGTTCGGTTGGCGGCGCGGTGCTCGGCGCGCTGTTTCTCGGCATCATCTCCAACGCATTGCCGGTCATCAACATCTCGCCGTTCTGGCAGATGGCGATTTCGGGCAGCGCCATCATCCTCGCCGTCGTGCTCAACGCGCGCGGCGAACGCCGGCAGGGCCGCATCATTCTGAGAAAGGTGGAAGCGGCATGACCGACGCCCCTGCCCCGCGCCACATCCCGGACCGGCTCGACAGGGCGCTGAGCTCGGCAATCTTTTCCTGGGAAGCGCTGCTGGTCGTCGTGGCGGTTGCCATCTTCGCCATCAACAGCTTCGCCTCGCCTTACTTCCTCGACCCCTATTCGCTGTCGGATCTCACCTTCAACTTCACGGAGAAGGGCCTGATTGCCTTCGCCATGGCGCTGCTGATCATCTCCGGTGAGATTGACCTGTCAGTGGCCGCCATCATCGCGCTCGCCTCGACCATGATGGGCATGGCCGTGCAGGCTGGCGCTGGCACGCCCGTGCTGGTGCTGATCGGCATTGTCGTCGGCCTCGGCTGCGGCGCCTTCAACGGTCTTTTGGTGACGCGGCTCGGCCTGCCGTCCATCGTCGTCACCATCGGCACGATGAGCCTGTTTCGCGGCATTGCCTTCATCATCCTCGGCGACCAGGCCTACAAGGGCTATCCTGAGAGCTTTGCCTTCTTCGGCCAGGGCTATGTCTGGTGGGTCGTGTCGTTCGAGCTGGTGCTGTTTCTGATCGCGGCGGTCATCTACCGGGTCGTGTTGCACCGAACGAGCTTTGGCCGCCGCGTCTTCGCCATCGGCAACAACCCTGTCGCGGCACAGTTTTCCGGCGTGCGCGTCGGCCGCATCAAGTTCATCCTGTTTTGCCTGACCGGCCTGATGGCGGGCATCGCCTCGGTGCTGATCACCTCTCGGCTCGGCTCGACCCGGCCTTCGATCGCACAGGGCTATGAACTCGAAGTCATCACCATGGTGGTGCTTGGCGGCGTCAGCATTCTTGGCGGCGCCGGCAGCATCGTCGGCGTCGTGCTTGCCGCCTTCATCATGGGGTTGGTCACCTTCGGCCTTGGCCTGCTCAACGTGCCTGGGATCGTGATGTCGATCTTCATCGGCCTGCTGTTGATCATCGTCATCGCACTGCCAATCGTCTGGCGCAGGCTGCGTGGTAACAGCTGATGGCCGAGAAATACGCGTTCAAGATGCAGCTCAAGCCCGGCATGAAGGCCGTGTACAAGAAGCGTCATGATGAGATCTGGCCGTCACTGGTCGCGCTGCTGAAACAGGCCGGCGTGTCCGACTATTCGATCCATCTCGATGAAGAGACCAACATCCTGTTCGGCGTGCTGTGGCGCAACAACAGCCACGGCATGGACGACCTTCCGAACCATCCAGTGATGCAGCGCTGGTGGGGCCATATGGCCGACATCATGGAGACGAAGCCGGACAACGAGCCGCTGGCCGTATCGCTGGAAACAGTGTTCCATATGGAATGAGCACGCTCCGCCATATCGCCGTCATCGATATCGGCAAGACCAACGCGAAGGTTGCGCTGGTCGATCTCACGACACTGACCGAGGGCGCGTTGCACCGCATGGCGAACGCGCCGCTGCGGCGGCCGCCCTATCCGCATCACGACATCGAGGCGCTGTGGACCTTCATCCTTAACAGCCTTGCCGACCTCAACCGCGCGCGGCGCATCGACGCCATCTCGATCACCACCCATGGCGCGACAGGCGCGCTGGTCGATGCCTCGGGCGAACTGGCGCTGCCTGTCCTCGACTATGAATTCGATGGCCCCGACAGGCTTGCCGAGGATTATGACGCGCTCCGTCCCCCCTTCGCGGAGACTGGCACCCCGCGCCTGCCGCTCGGCCTCAATCTCGGCGCGCAGTTCTTCTGGCAGAAGACGCGCTTTCCCTCGGACTTCGCCAAGGCCGCGGCGATGCTGATGTACCCGCAATATTGGGCCTTGCGCCTGACCGGCGTCGCGGCCAACGAGGTCACCTCGCTCGGCTGCCACACCGATCTGTGGAACCCGTGGGCCGCCGAGTTTTCATCGCTGGTCGACCGCCTGGACTGGCGCGGTATCATGGCGCCGGTGAGGCCAGCCAGGGACCGGCTAGGCCCCATCCTGCCGGCGCTTGCCGCGCGCACCGGCCTTGATCCACAGACGCCGGTTTTTTGCGGCCTGCACGATTCCAATGCCTCGCTGCTGCCGCATCTTCTTTCCGACACGCCGCCTTTCTGCGTGGTCTCGACCGGCACCTGGGTGGTGTCGATGGCGGTTGGCGGCAAGCAGGTCGCGCTCGACCTGGCACGCGACACGCTGGTCAATGTCAATGCGCTCGGCAACCCGGTGCCCTCGGCGCGTTTCATGGGTGGCCGCGAGTTTTCGATGCTGACCGCCAACAAGCCTCAGGCCTGCAGCGACAGCGATATCGCTGCAATGCTGGCAAGGAAGACATTACTGCTGCCTTCGACCCAGCAAGGCTCCGGCCCATTTCCGCAGCACGCTGCGGAATGGATCGATGCCGGCGACATCACCCTTGACCAGCGCTTTGCCGTCATCTCGTTCTATCTCGCGCTGATGACCACGACATGCCTGGATCTGATCGGCGGCGATGGCCCGACCATCGTCGAGGGCCCCTTCGCCCGCAACCGGCTCTTCACGCGTATGCTGGCGGCAGCCACCGACCGAGCCGTCATCGCCTCGGAAGCCGCGACCGGAACCAGCATCGGCGCCGCGTTGCTGGCAACCGACCGCAGGCCGGCTTACGTCAAGGGCGAGACAACGCAACCGCCAACCGACCCGGCCTGGGCCGATTACATCGACGCGTGGCGCGCCGCGGTCGGCAACAGCAACTGACTACAGGATACGCTTGCCGAAGGCCGACATGACGAAATTGACCACGTCGCTACCTATCCGGGATTCGAGATCGGTGGTCAGGCCAGAGAGATCCATCGACAACAGGCCGCCAGACAGAGCGATCGCTTCCATGGCCTGATGCGTCTCGCGCACCGTGAGGCCGCCGGACCCAGCCGGCCAGCCTGCGAATTCGGTGACCGTGGGCGAATAGCTGACATGGAAACCGCGCGTGCCTGATGAGGCAATGCGGATCGCCTCATGCATCAGGTCGCGCATGCCCATGGCGTCGATGTCGGTCATGGTGAAGGCGGAGACCCGAGAATCCTTCAGCACTCGTGCTTCCGCCGGGTCGGCATGACGCAAGCCGATGACGACGACATTTTCCGGCGACAGTTGCGGCTGCAATGCACCTGCCTTGTGGTCGAGGCCAAGCGCACGGGCGAGTACCGATGCTTCAGGCAGGTCTATACCGTCTTCGTCCTCCGGCATGAGTGCCGCGATGGAATCGATCCAGATCAGGCCGAAGGAATGTGTCGCCCGTGCCGTCGCCGTCAGCGCCTTGTGCGCGATACGCCGGTCGGTGCCGGCGGTCAGCCGGATCAACCCTGAGGGTGGTCGCTCGACATCGGCCAGTTCGACGACATCGAAATTCATCGTTTCGAGCCGCGCGCCGGTTCCTTCCCGGGCAAGCATGACTGCTGCTTCATGCTCGGCGGTGATCTGCACCATCTTGCGGCCGGAAAAATCCTCGACATCGTGGATCGGGGCCTTTTCGACATATTCCGAAGTCATCGCCATCAGCATGGCGCCATAGCTCATGCGGAAGGCGACGCGATCGCCGACGGCCGGCGGCGGATCGGCATCGGCCACATCCAAAAGCAGATGGTCGCTCGAGGCGCCGAGCACGCGTATTCCCTTGGCGATCGGCGTCAGCCCCTCGACCAGCACATCCTCACGGCCGATGTTGGCAATGGCGCGCAGCCGGTCGCCCTCGTCGGGAAAGACCGGCTGGTTGCCGAAAGCATCGTAACCGGACTCGCCGATCGGCCGCGACGGCTTCAGCTTGACCTCGATAATATCGCTGGTCAGGCGGCACGCATCGGGCTCGAGTTCGGCCCACGGCACATCGCGGAAGGTCTCGATGCCGCCTTGCAGGATTGCTTCGCCGACCCGCAGGTTGTTGATGCCAGCGGGCAACTTGCCCGCAAGCAGCAACGGCAGCGACGACGACGCGCCTCCGGAAATCAGGTCGAGACTTTTGCCTGAGAGACGCTCGGTCTTGTAGGCGTGAGCGACGAGCTGGCCGAGATTTTCCTCGGTCGGCATGATGGCGCCGAAACAGCCGAGATTCGTGCCGATGCCCGCGATGCGTACGCCCTTCAGGGTGAGTATCTGCTCGACGGTCGCGATGAGGTCGCTCGGCCAGATGCCTTCGCGGAGATCGCCAAGGTCGATCATCAGCATGATATCGTGGAGGCGGCCCATGCGCTCGGCAATCCGCGACAGCTCGCGGATGATGGTGAGTTCCGACTGCAGGCTGATGTCGACGGTGCGGATCACCTCCTCGACACGCGCCATTGGCGGACTGCGCAGCAGCATGATCGGCGCGTTAATGCCGCTGTCGCGCAGCCGGCGAATGTTTTCAAAACGGGATTCAGCGATGCCGGCAACACCGCCGCGCAGCATGGCACGCGCCACCTGCGGCATGCCGCAGGTGCCCTTGGTGACGCCAAAAACCTTGATGCCCGAGAGCGTGCAACGCTCGGTGATCGTGCGGGCGTTGCGCTCGATACGGCCAAGGTCGATGGCGACTTGCGGTCCCGACATCCCTATCCCTTGTAGACCAGTCCTTGCGGGTCAATCTCCGGTTTGCGGCCGGCGACCAGATCAGCGAGGAATTTTCCCGAGCCGCAGGCCATGGTCCAGCCGACATGGCCATGGCCGGTGTCGAGATAGAGATTCTGGTAGCGCGCCTGGCCGATCACCGGCACTGAATTCGGCATCATCGGCCGCAGGCCTGCCCACAGCTCGGCCTTTTTCTCGTCGAAGGCGCCGGGGAAGAGTTCCTTGCCGGTCCTGAACATGGTGGCGAAATCCCGCGGCTGGAACGTTCGGTCGAAGCCGGTGAACTCGGCGGTGGAGGCAAGCCGCAGCCGGTTGCCCAGCCTGGAATAGGCCATCAGCTGATCCTCGTCGGCGCCACCCATCGTCGGGCCCTTGCTCTCATCGTCCAGCGGGATCGTCGCGGTGTAACCCTTCACCGGATAGACCGGCAGGTCGATGCCGTAGCGGCGGCCGAGCAGGCCGCTCTCCGGCCCCATGGAGATGACCACGGCATCGCTGGTCACCGGACCAGCCGAACTCATCACCGCGCGCACCCGGTCGCCCTCTATGTCGAGGCCTTCGACCTTGGTGCCATAGCGAAAGACAACGCCAAGCTTTTCAGCGGCGTAGGCGGCGAGCTTTTCCACGAACTGCCGGGAGTCCCCGGTCTGGTCGATCGGCGAATAGACGCCGCCGGCGATCTTGTCCTTCGCCCCGGCAAGGCCGGGCTCCAGTTCGATCAGCCGGTCACGGCCAACGATCTCGATCGGCAGCCCGTGTTCGGCCAGGTAGCGATAATTGTCGGTGCCGGCATCGAGGCTCTGCTGCGAACGGAAGAAATAGAGGATGCCCTTGCGGCGCTCGTCATAGCCAATGCCGGTATCGTCCGAGATGCCGTTGATGCAGTCGCGCGAATAGAGCGCCAGGCGCAGCTTGACCTGGCTGTTGGCGCGCAGGCGCTCCCTTGTGCACTGGCGCAGGAAGCGCATGCTCCAAGCGAGAAAATAGGGATCGAAGCGCAGCCGCACCTTGATGCCGAGATCATGGTTGTAAAGCGCGCGCAGGAAGGTCTTCAGCGCCGCCGGCGAGGCCCAAGCGGTGGCATCACCGGGCGATACCAGCCCGGCATTGGAATAACTGGTGCCCCGCGCTGCCATCGGGTGGCGCTCGATCACGGTGACCTCGTGGCCATCCCTGGCCAGATAATAAGCGGCCGCCGTGCCGACGACGCCGGCCCCAAGCACCGATATTTTCATGCCATGCCCCCGAAACGAAAAAAGCTGGCCAGGCGCCTCCACGCTCGGCCAGCATTCCATAGCGCTTCCCTGCCCGCGATACGAGCCCCAGGCAGAAGACCGGCTGGTTCAGCCGCGCGCGGAGTTCTTGCTGGTCAGGATGCGCTCCCAGGCAAGCGCATCGGCAACGATCTGATCGAGATCGTCGCGTTGCGGAGTCCAGCCAAGCTCGCCGCGGGCAAGATCCGAGTTGGCAACCACCGCCGCCGCGTCGCCTGGACGGCGCTCGCCCATACTGACCTCAAAATCATGGCCAAAGGCGCGCCGCACGCTGTCGATGACTTCAAGCACTGAATAACCGTGGCTGTAGCCGCAATTGGCGATGAGGCTGGTGCCACCCGCACGCAGCCGCTGCAGGGCCAGGCGGTGCGCCGCGGCCAGATCGCTGACATGGATATAATCGCGCATGCAGGTGCCGTCGGGCGTCGGATAGTCGTTGCCGAACACCTGCATGAACGGGCGCTTGCCGAGCGCGGTTTCGCAGGCGACCTTGATCAGATGCGTGGCGCCCGGCGTCGACTGACCGGTGCGGCCCTTGGGATCAGCACCGGCAACGTTGAAATAACGCAGCGCCGTGTAACGCAAGCCATGCGCGATCCCGGCGTCGCGCAGCATCCATTCGCTCATCAGCTTGGACAGGCCGTAAGGCGATTCCGGTGCCAGGCGGGCGTCCTCGCGCACCGGCTCCAGCCCCGCGCCGCCATAGACGGCGGCGGTCGAGGAAAAGATGAAATTGGGCACGCCCTCACGCACCGCGGTCTCGATCAGCGTGCGCGTCTTGCTGGTGTTGTTCTCGTAATAGGCGAGCGGATCGGCGACCGATTCGGGGACGACGATCGAGCCGGCGAAATGGATGATCGCGTCGACCTTGTTGTCCCTGATGATCGAGCCGACCAGTTCCTTGTCGGCGACATCGCCAACGACCAGCTTTGCCTCCGGCGCCACGGCCCATTCAAAACCAGTCGAAAGCCGGTCGAGAACAACGACGCTCTCACCCGCATCCAGCAGCTCCCAGACCATATGGCTGCCGATATAGCCGGCGCCACCTGTCACCAAAACCGTCATCCGCGTCCTCGCTACCTCAAGATTTATCGGAAACTGTCTCAACAACCGCCTTACTGGAAAGCCTGCCGCATGGCCATTAAAACCCAAGGTAACCAGCATGGTTGGCGTGTGGCATCGTGCTGAAACAAAAGTGACCCACAGCAATGGAATAGGCCACGATCCGCGATCGTTAGGAACAGGTTCGGGGCGTGGCATTTTGACCAAAACGGCCCGGTGGACGCCGAATAGGGCAATGATTATTATCCCGCGCAAAATTGGGAAACCGACATGAACTATCAGCGGTTCTTCGAAGAAGCGATCGACCAGCTCCATGCCGAGCGTCGCTACCGTGTCTTCGCCGACCTGGAACGTATCGCCGGCAAGTTTCCGCGCGCCATCTGGCGCGCCAACGGCCGTGCCGAGGAAATCACCGTCTGGTGCTCGAACGATTATCTCGGCATGGGCCAGCATCCCGATGTCATCGCGGCGTTCCAGAACGCGGCTGGCAAGATGGGCTCCGGCGCCGGCGGCACCCGCAACATTTCGGGCACCAGCAATCCGCTGGTCGAGCTTGAGGTTGAGCTTGCCGACCTGCACGACAAGGAAGCGGCACTGGTCTTCACCTCGGGCTTCGTCTCCAACGAGGCGTCGATCTCGACCATCGCCCGGCTTTTGCCCAATTGCCTGATCATCTCGGACGAGTTGAACCATGCCTCGATGATCGAAGGCGTGCGGCGCTCGGGTGCCGAGAAGAAGATTTTCCGCCACAATGACGTCGCGCATCTGGAAAGCCTGCTGCAGGCGGCGGGCCGTGAGCGCGCCAAGCTGATCGTTTTCGAGAGCGTCTATTCGATGGATGGCGATATCGCGCCGATCAGAGAGATCGTCGAGCTCGCCGAACGCTACAATGCCATGACCTATATCGACGAGGTCCATGCCGTCGGCATGTACGGACCGCGCGGTGGTGGCATCACCGAACGGGAAGGACTGGCCGACCGCATCGACATCATCCAGGGCACGCTGGCCAAGGCATTTGGTACGCTCGGCGGCTACATCACCGGTACCAGTGCGGTCATCGATGCTGTGCGCTCCTACGCACCTGGATTCATCTTCACCACGGCGCTGCCGCCGGCCATCGCCGCTGCCACCACCATCTCGATCCGCCATCTCAAGCGTTCGCAGGCCGAGCGTGACGCCCAGCAACAGCAGGCGACGCGGACCAAGCACATTCTTTCCGCTGCCGGCTTGCCGGTGATGGAATCGCCGACCCATATCGTGCCGCTTCTGGTTGGCGACCCCGAACTCTGCAAGATGGCCAGCGACCGCCTGCTCGGCGTGCACGGCATCTATATCCAGCCGATCAACTATCCGACCGTGCCGCGCGGCACGGAGCGGCTACGCATCACGCCGACGCCGTTCCATTCCGACGTGCTCATCGCGGCGCTGCAGGACGCGCTGGTCGAGACCTGGGATGCGCTTGGTATTCCCTACGGTTCGTCAGGACGGCCCGCTGTCGCCAAGAGCGACCGGATCATTCCTCTGCTGGTGCCCAAGTCAGGCGGCTGAAGGCTGCTTTGGTGCTTGTCGCAGATTTACTCGAACCGTAGCGCCGCCCCTCATTGTCCTGCCGGACATTTCTCCCCGTATAGTGACGGGGAGAAAGATGCTGTCGCCGACGGTTTCGCGAACTACAGACGCAGCAGGACAAGCGCCGAGATTGCAATCCGCCCCTTCTCCCCGTTTCCCACGGGGAGAAGGTCCCGGCAGGGGGATGAGGGGCGGCGCTAACCTACTGAAGGCAAAACAGACCTCAAACAGTCTTCATCCACTTCGCCAACCGGTGCGCTGCTTCCTCGATCTTGTCGAGGCGGCGGTGGAAGCATAGGCGCAGGAACGCTTCCCCGCCCGGGCCGAAAGCGGTTCCCGGCGCCAGCCCGACATTGGCATTGTCGACGATGTCGAAAGCGGCGGTGCGGGAATCGGTGATGCCGTCGACCGTGAAGAACAGATAGAACGCGCCCTGCGGCACGGTGAACCGGGCGCGGCCAGTGGCGCCGAGGATGCCGCAGACCAGATCACGCGCCGCACGCGCCCTCTCGACCTGCTCGGCGATAAACGCATCACCCCCATCGAGGGCCGCGACAGCGCCGCGCTGCATGAACTGGGCGACGCCGGAATTCGAATACTGGATCAGATTTTCAAACACCTGCTGCAAGGCCGGATGGGTCTTGATCCAGCCGACACGCCAGCCGGTCATGGCCCAATTCTTGGAGAAGCTGTTGACGAAGAGAATGCGATCCTCCGGAGCCGCGATGTCGAGGAAGGACGGTGCGCGGCCGTGACCGTAGTGGAACAACGAGTAGATCTCGTCGGCGATGAGCCAAAGGTTTTTGGCGCGGGCGAGGTCGAGGATCGCCTGCAAGGTCTCGCGGTCGGCGGTCCAGCCAGTCGGGTTGGACGGCGTGTTGATGAACAGCACCTTGGTGCGCGGCGTAATCGCCGCCGCGATCTTCTCGACATCGCAGGACCAGCCATTGCCGGATTGGTCGAGCGTGACCGGCACTGGAACGGCGCCCGCCACACCGGCGGCCGCGGCGAAATTCGGCCAGGCCGGCGACAGATAAATCACCTCGTCGCCGGCGCCGGCAACGGCGTCGAGCGCCAGCTGGATGGCATGCATGCCGGACCCGGTGACGATGAACTCTTCCTGCGGGAAGGTCTTGGCGAAATGCCTGGCGTAGTAGCGGGAGAGTGCCTGCCTGAGGTCGGGAATGCCTCGCTGCCAGGTGTAGAATGTCTCGCCATCGGCCAGCCCGCGCGCGGCCGCGTCGCTGATGAAGGCTGGCGTTGGCAGGTCACCCTCGCCGGCCCAGAGCGGGATCAGGCCTTCGCGCAGGCGGCCGTGGTTGACGACGGCGACAATGCCGCTTTCCGGCGCGGCGCGTGCCTCGGAACGCAAGGTCTCGATCAAGGTCATGGACAGGTCCGTTTTGGTGTCGGGCGTTACCGCTGCTTATCAGAAGCGAAAACAGAAAACCCCGGCCGCGAACGACCGGGGTTTTGGTCCAGCAACGTTGCCGGATTTAGCGCTTCGCGAGCAAGTCGCGAATTTCTGTGAGCAAGGCGACGTCGGCTGGCGGCGGCGCGGCAGGGGCTGCCGGCTTCTCGCGTTCCAACCGCTTGCGCATATTGTTCACGGCCTTGACCATGAGGAAAATGATAAAGGCGAGGATGATGAAGTTCAGCGCCACCGTAATGAAGCTGCCATAGGCAAAAACGGCGCCCTGCTTTTTGGCTTCGACCAGCGAGGTCGCGTTGACGGCCGACGAGAGCCCCACGAAATAGTTGTTGAAATCCAGCCCGCCGAAAATCGCTCCGACGATCGGCATGATGATGTCGTTGACAAGGGAATCGACGATCTTGCCGAAGGCAGCGCCGATGATGACGCCGACCGCGAGGTCCATCACATTACCCTTGGAAATGAATTCCTGGAATTCTTTCAGCATTCGACCCTCCTTGTCATGACCGGCCGCGCTGCCGTTCCCACCTTCCGGCATCGACCCGAACACAACATAACAAAAACCTGCGGTTGCAACATGGGCAAAAAGGAGAAAACAACCGGTTTCTCCTGACCTTACGTCATCCAGCCGAAATCGCCGCTTCATGCGCCCAAAGCCGCGATGGACTCGGAACTCAAGCTGTGATTGCGTCTGGTGAGCCGGGTTGAACCTCGGCATGGGAGGAATTTGCGGACGTGCAGGGCTTGTTCGTCGTCATCATCGCGATCGCCTATGTGACGTTGCTGTTTGCCATCGCCAGCCTGGGCGACCGGCGCTCGACGATCTCAGGGCTCAGCCGCGCCCGGCCTTTCATCTATGCTCTCAGCCTCGCCATCTATTGCACCTCGTGGACCTTCTTTGGTTCCGTCGGACTGTCCTCCGAGCGCGGCCTTGAGTTTCTCGGCATCTACACCGGTCCGGTGCTGGTGTTCGTCTTCGGCTTTCCACTGCTCAACCGCATCGTCAAGCTGGCCAAGACCGAGAAGATCACCTCGGTTGCCGACTTTCTCGGTGCGCGCTACGGCAAAAGCTTCACCGTTGCGGCGATCGCCACGCTGATCGCCACCATTGGCGCGGTGCCCTATATCGCGCTGCAATTGAAGGCGATCTCCGGCTCGGTCAGCCTGATGGTCGAGCACTATACGGGATCGCCGCCCTCCTTCGATCCGTTCGTCAGCGACATCTCCCTGGTCGTCGCCATGCTTCTGGCGCTGTTCGCGGTGCTGTTCGGCACGCGCCACGCCGATGCCACCGAGCATCAGGATGGGCTGGTCCTGGCGGTCGCGGTCGAGACCGTGGTCAAGCTCGCCGCCTTCCTCGCCATCGGCCTGATGGTGACTTTTCTGATCTTCGGCGGCCCCGGCGACATGTTCGACAAGCTCGCCGAAAACACGCAGGTGCGCCAGGCGATGGGCTACTCGACCTCGCTGGCAACCTGGCTGGTGCTGACCTGCCTCAGCGGCTTCGCCATCATCATGCTGCCGCGCCAGTTCTACGTCACCATCGTCGAGAACCGCAGCGAGGCCGAACTGCGCACGGCGACGTGGGTGTTTCCGCTCTATCTGGTGGCGATCAACCTGTTCGTCCTGCCGATAGCGTTTGCCGGACTCACACTGGTCGGTACCAGGACCAGCAGCGATCTCTATGTGCTGGCGCTGCCTCTGTTCGGCGGCCACGATGTGCTGGCCATGGCCGCCTTCGTCGGTGGCCTTTCGGCGGCGACCGCGATGGTCATCGTTGAAAGCGTCGCGCTGTCGATCATGATCTCCAACGACCTCATCATCCCGCTGTTCGTACGCCGCCTGCTCAAGACCACGACCTCGGAGAACGAGGACTGGTCGACGCTTATCCTCAATGTGCGGCGGGCATCGATCTTCATCATGCTGTTCATCGCCTTCCTCTACTACCGCGAGAGCACCAACAGCGCGCGGCTGTCGTCGATCGGCCTGATGTCCTTCGCGGCCATCGCCCAGTTCGCGCCGGCACTGATCGGCGGGCTGATCTGGCGCGGCGCCAATGGCCGTGGTGCCGCGCTCGGCATGGTCGCCGGCATCCTTGTGTGGGGCTACACGCTGCTGCTGCCCTCGCTCGCGGCGCCCGACACCGACATCCTGATCCACGGCCTGTTCGGCTTCGAAGCGCTGCGCCCGCAGGCGCTGTTCGGCACCGCTGCCGAGCCGCTGAACCACGGCGTGCTGTGGAGCCTGTCTATCAATTCGCTGTTCTTCGTGTTTGGCTCGTTGTCGCGTGCTTCAGTGCCGCTGGAGCGCATCCAGGCATCAATCTTCGTGCCGCGCGAGGCCGGCCCGATGCCCAGCCTGCGCCGCTTCCGCACCGCCATCACCGTCAACGACCTCAAGGACACGATCGCGCGCTATCTCGGCGTGGAGCGCACTGAACGCTCGTTCCAGTCCTTCGAGAAGAGCAGCAGCACCTCCCTGCACGGCAAAGAACAAGCCAGCATGGATGTCATCCGCTTTTCCGAGCAACTGCTGGCCAGCGCCGTCGGGTCCTCCTCGGCACGATTGATCCTGTCGCTGCTGTTTCGCCGCAACGACCGCGAATCCAGGGATGCCTTCCGCCTGCTCGACGACGCCACCGAGGCGCTGCAGCACAACCGCGACCTGCTGCAGATTGCACTTGACCAGATGGAGCAAGGCATCACGGTCTTCGACCGCGATTTCCGGCTGATCTGCTGGAACCGCCAGTATCGCGCCCTGTTCAGCCTGCCCGACGAGATGGGCCAGGTCGGCGTCTCACTCGATCGGATCCTGCGCCATCTGGCCGAGCGCGGCGACATTCCGGCGGACCAGCGCGTGGCGATGCTCAACCGGCTGACCAGTTTTGTCAGCCCGTGGCAGATGGAGCTGAAGACCAGCGGCCGCATCATCGAACTGCGCTCCAACCCGATGCCGGATGGCGGCATCGTCGCCACCTATGCCGACATTTCCGGCCGCGTCGAACAGGACCTGGCGCTGAAGCGCGCCAATGAATCGCTGGAACAGCGGGTGAAGACCCGCACCATCGAGCTGACTAGGGTCAACGAGGAGTTGACCCGGGTCAACGAGGAACTGGCGCAAGCGCAGATGCTGGCCGAGGAGGCCAATCTCGGCAAGACACGCTTCCTCGCCGCCGCCGGCCACGACATCCTGCAGCCGTTGAACGCCGCCCGGCTTTACTGCTCGTCGCTGATCGAGAAGGCCGGCAAGGGGCCCGCAGGCAAGGCAGCGGTCAACATCGAGTCTTCACTGGAATCGGTTGAGACCATACTTGGCGCGGTACTCGACATATCGCGCCTGGACGCTGGCGCGATGAAGCCGGACAACACCGCCTTCAGGCTGGACGGCCTGCTGCGCCAGATCTGCAACGACTTCGAGCCGCTTGCCGCCGAGAAGAAGCTTGTTCTTGGCATCATGCCATCCTCGCTCACGGTGATGACGGACCGCAATCTGCTTCGCCGCCTGATCCAGAATCTCGTCTCCAACGCCATCAAATACACGCGCCATGGCCGTATCCTGGTCGGCGTACGCAGGCGCGGCGAACTGGCAGAGATCCAGGTGATCGACACCGGCATCGGCATTGCCGGCGACAAGCTGAACACGGTCTTCAACGAGTTCACCAGGCTGGACGAAGGCGCGCGTGAGGCCGAAGGGCTCGGTCTCGGACTTTCCATCGTCGACCGTATCGCCCGTGTGCTGCGCCTCGAAATCCGGATTTTCTCAAACCCCGGCAAGGGCACGCGCTTTTCCATCCTCTTGCCGGTGGCTGAAACGCCGGCGCCCCGCAAGGAGGCCGAGCCGAGACCCTCGGCCCGCAGCACGGCCTCGCTGGCCGGGCTCAACGTGCTGTGCATCGACAATGACGCCCGTATCCTGGAAGGCATGCGGCTTTTGCTGGAAGGCTGGGGCTGCAATGTCGAAACCATTGCCGGCTCCAAGGTCGTTTCTGCCACGCGCCGTCCCGATATCGTGCTTGCCGACTATCACCTCGACGGCGAGACCGGCCTTGATGTGATCGCGGGCCTGCGTGACATTCATGGCCGCGATCTGCCGGCCGTGCTGGTCACAGCCGACCGCTCCAGCGAGGTTCGCGCCGCCGCCGGTGAACTCGATGTGCCGGTGATCAACAAACCGCTGAAACCAGCCGTTCTGCGGTCGATGATGGCCAGGGTCAGGCCACTGGCCTCGGCAGCCGAGTAATTTCCGGGCCGCCAAGGCGTGCGCCCACCTTACCCCTTGTGGCCGAGGCTTATGAGGTAGGCACAGAACATGTCGGCCACCGCGCCCGCATAGGTGTCGATCTCGGCCGGTGTCTGGGGGCTTCCGGAAAAATCCTTACCCACGGCGCTGAGCGTCGTCATGATCAAATCGCATGCGAGGGCACGGACAGCATCAGGAGCGTCGGGCAAGGCCTCGCGCATGAATGCCTGGACTGTACGTTCTCCCGAGGCCCTCGCCGCGTGTGCTTCGGGCGCATCGCGGTAGAGAGGGGCTGCATCGTTGAGTGCACCGCGCACCGCCGCCTCCTCGCATTCAGAGTGGATGAAGGCATGAACGAGGATACGCAGCCTTTCGAGCGGCGGCTTCCCGGTCTGCTGCAGGATGTCGTGCAGCAGGTCGCCCGTCCGCCGCCATTCGTCGCTCTGCAGCCGGAACAGAAGCGCCGCCTTGTTGGGGAAATACTGATAGAGCGAACCGACGCTGACACCGGCCCTCTCGGCGACGCGCGTGGTGGTGAAACGCTGCGCGCCTTCCGTCGCCAAAACCTGAACAGCTGCCTCCAGGATCGCCGCCACGAGCTCCGTCGCGCGAGCCTGCTTGGGCTGTTTTCTTGAGGAAATCGAATGGCTTGCGTGTTCGGCCATGGCTCGGTCCGGTTATGCGAATTGGAAACCTGAAGGATTATTCGTATTTTCTGGCCAACACAAGAACGCACTCACTTTCCGGACCGGAGATAGCCATGACGACTTTGACCAACGCCCCGCTTGCACCATTGCTCACCCGCCTGTTCAAGGAAGCCGAGGCCGCGACGAGCCCTGCAGCGGCCATGTATTCAAGTGACGACCGGGCACGCATGGTGCGCAGCAAGACCGAGTATCTCGATTTCTACGGCAACCTGAAGGATCTCTGGCTGGCGGTTTCGCCGGAGACAGGCACGCTGCTCTACATGCTGGCGCGAAGCACGGGTGCGCGTGTCGTCATCGAATTCGGCACCTCGTTCGGCATCTCGACCCTCTATCTTGCCGCAGCGCTCAGGGACAATGGCGGCGGCCGCCTGATCACCACCGAGTTCGAGCCGTCCAAGGTGATGCGCGCCAAGGCCAATCTTCGGGAAGGCGGCCTGATCGACCTCGTCGAAATCCGCGAGGGCGACGCGCTACAGACGCTGAGCGCCGACCTTCCCGAGACTATCGACCTTTTGCTGCTCGACGGCGCCAAGGCACTTTACCCGGAGATTCTGAGCCTGGTCGAAAGCCGGCTGCGGCCGGGCGCGCTGGTCATCGCCGACAACGCCGATTTCTCTCCCGAATATCTGGAGCGCGTGCGTTCGCCAGACGGGGGATACATGTCGACGCCTTTCGGCGACGACGTCGAACTGTCGGTGCGGCTCGGCTGACGCGCCTCATCGCGCAAACTCAACCGATGCCACTTCGATGCCGTAAGCGTTCACGTCAGCCAACGCGCACTCCAGGGACCCGCTGGGTCTCTCCCATGCGCAAGGTGACGTCATGATCAAGACATTCCTATCCTTCTGGCGCGAGACGCCGCGCCCGGCCCTTCTAGGTCTTCTGTTGTTCTTCTGCGCCGGTTTCGCCGATGGAGCGCTTGTGCCCTTCTTTCCGCTGTGGGCCAGCAGCGAAGCGGGCATTCCCATCGGCGCGATCGGCCTGCTTTTCGGCTGCTATGCCGGCGGCGAGCTTTTGGCGGCGCCGCTGATCGGCGGCATTGCCGACCGCGTCGGCCGACGGCCAGTGCTGATCCTTGCCTCGCTTGGTGTCGGATGCGGCTTCACGGCGCTGTTCTTCGTGCACGGCGTCGTTGCCGCCGCTGTGGTGCTGATTGCGACCGGCATTTGTGAATCGGTGCTTCATCCGACCATCATGACCGTGATCGCCGATGTCACGCCGCCATCGACACATTCCAGATGGTTCAGCCTGGCGCATGTGAGTTCAAGCGCGGGGCAGATCCTTGGCCCGGCCAGTGGCGCGGTGCTCGCACTCATGTCGCTGCGCAGCGTCTTCCTGGCCTCCGGCACAGTTCTGTTGCTGGGCAGCCTGGTGATGCTGTTCGCGCTGGCGGAGACGATCGGCGCCGGGCGTGGCACCGACGACGACGATGACGGCGCGGAAGAGGAGGAAGGCCTGTCGGCATTGCTGCCGGCCTTTCGCGACAGCCGCCTCGCCAGGCTGCTCGGCTGGGTTGTGCTGTTCGAAATATCCGCCAACTGGATCGAGGCCGTCATCCCGCTCTATGCGCGAGATGCCGGGACCCTGACGCCGTCCGGCATCGGCACGCTGTTTGCCTTTGCGGCAGCCTTGACCGTCGGCCTGCAGATGCTGGTGAGCCGTTTTGCCGAAACGCGATCGGCGCTGTGGCTGACGGTCGCCGCCGGCGTCACGACCAGTGCCGCCTTCGCGCTGCTGGCGGCCTCTCCGGCGATGCTGTCGCTGATCGCCGCCGTCAGCCTGTGCGCGATGGCCCAGATGCTGGTCGGGCCGCTGGTGCCGACCGCTGTCAATGCGCTTGCCCCGCCGGCGCGCCGCGCCTCCTACATGGCGGCCTCGTCGGTGGCCGTCGACCTCAAGGACTCGCTAGGCCCGTCCCTCGGCACCGCGCTTTACGCCATCGCGCCGCGCCTGCCCTGGATCGCCGGCATTCCGCTTGTGGTGATCGCATCGCTCGGCCTTGGCGCGGCGATCGGCCGAGCGCGACCGGCTGCAGGTTCGTCCGCTTCGGGCCAGGACAAAACCGGGACAGGCGCTACGCTGGAAGAACCATCGATACCGGACGGCGCGGTCGTTGAAAACTATCGCTGAGCCCTGACCCCGCCTTCCGGCGGGAGGCAGCCTGGCGCTTAACTCACCGCTTGCAGCGGATCGCCGCCGATCTTGGACAGCTGGATCACCGCCTGGGTGCGGCTGTCGACGCCAAGTTTCTGCAGGATGGCCGAGACATGCGCCTTGATGGTTGCTTCGGAAACGCTGAGTTCGTAGGCGATCTGCTTGTTGAGCAGCCCTTCGGCCAGCATGCCCAAGACGCGCGTCTGCTGAGGCGTCAGCGCCTGGAGCCGCTTGATCAGGTCCGATATTTCGGGGTCGCGCTCGACGCCGAGGTCGATCCCGACGGGTGCGGCGATGTCGCCGGCCAGCACCGACTGAACGGCGCGGCGGATTTCCTCCATGCTTGCCGATTTGGAGATGAAGCCGGAGGCGCCGAGATCGAGCGCGCGCCGGATCGTCACCGGGTCGTCATGCGCAGAGACCACCACCATCGGCACCGCAGGGTGGATGCCGCGCAACGAGATCAGGCCGGAGAGGCCACTGGCGCCGGGCATCGAGAGATCGAGCAGCACCAGGTCGACATCCTCATTGGCCACGACCAGCGCCTTGGCCGTGTCGAAATCACCGGCCTCGTGAATGGCGGCGACGTTGCCGATGCCGGCCAGTGCCTCCCGCAAGGCACCGCGAAACAGCGGATGATCGTCGGCGATGACGAAAGTGTAGCCTGACGGCAAATGTCCCTCCCCGAAAGCGCGTCAAACACGCCGCGCTTTAGATCTTTTGTTTTTAGGCATGCCGCTTTCCCAAAAGCCGAATCCACTTTTGGGCGGCACGCGGTAGTCCCTATCGATGATTTTCAAGTTCTTTTGGGTCGAGTCAGGCGATTATGCGGTGCTGCGCGCTGTTTTCAAGCGGCAAAGCCAGCGCGCCGCGTTTTCCCTGTTGAAGTGATCAGGTCTTCTGCGAATTCAGCTTGGCGCCGTCGCCGCTGTCCTTGTCCATATCCTTGACGATGCCCATGAAGCCGCGCATGAAACGTTCCATATAGCCCATCGTCTTGTTGAAATCCTCTTCGCTGGGCAACTTCGATTCAAGGCGGGTTGACAGCGAACTCTCCAACTTTGTGACGCGTTCATCCATCGTCTTCATCGAGGTCTGGAGACGGTCGACCTCATCCTGGAAAGCAGCCCGCTCATCGGCCGCCATCTTGCAGACAAGCTGGCCGGAACGCTCTTCGCAAATCGACATCGCGCCGGTCTGCGTGTCCATGCGTACATAGCCGTTGGCCGACTTCTCCAGCCGGTAGTGGTCTGTCTCTTCTGAATAAGCTGATGCCGCGACAAGCGAAACAAGTGCGGCGGGGATCAAGATGTGTTGCAGACGCATATTGTCCTCCTGGGGCCAGTGGCAAAAAGTAGCGCACGTTTGTGCCTGAAATGGGGAAGGCGCCCTGGCTTGGTCTTCCCTGCTTGGTTCGTTCAGACTATAGCGCAGCTATGTCTCAGATTATCTACAAGATAGCTCCTGAAGCGCTGTGGCGCGAGGCCGAAACGAGCGGCAGCTTCACCGGTGCGCCAATCGATGTCGCCGACGGTTTCATCCACTTCTCCACCGCCGCCCAGGCGCCGGAGACCGCAGCCAGGCATTTCACCGGCCAGAACGGGCTCTTGTTGATTGCCATCGACGCGCAGCGCCTGGGAACCGCGCTGAAATACGAGGTCTCGCGCGGCGGCGCCCTGTTCCCGCATCTCTATGGCCCGTTGGACCTGAAGGCCGTCCTGTGGGTCAGGCCACTTCCAATTGGCAGCGACGGCACCCACCAGTTTCCGGCGCTGGAGGCCGAATGAGCCTGCTCGACCGCCTTGGCCAGAAGGTCCTGTTCACTTTCGATCCGGAAACAGCCCATGGCCTGTCGATCGCCGCGTTGAGATGCGGCCTGCCGGTCACCGGAAAACCAGCGCGTGACAAAAGGCTGAACGTCCGCGCCTGTGGCATCGATTTCCCCAATCCACTTGGCATGGCTGCCGGCTACGACAAGAACGCCGAGGTGCCGGATGCATTGCTTGGGCTCGGCTTCGGCTTTGCCGAGGTCGGCACCATCACGCCGCTGCCGCAATCCGGCAACCCGAAGCCGCGTATTTTCCGGCTGACCCGCGACGACGCGGTGATCAACCGGCTGGGCTTCAACAATGAAGGCCATGAAGCCGCCGAGCGTCGGCTTGTCGCCCGCAAAGGCCGAACCGGTATTGTCGGCGTCAACATCGGCGCCAACAAGGACAGTGCCGACCGCATCGGCGACTACGAACTGGGTGTCGCTCGCTTCGCGCCCTACGCCAGCTATCTCACGGTCAACATCTCGTCGCCCAACACGCCAGGCCTGCGCAACATGCAGGCGCGCGAACAGCTCGGCGAGCTTTTGGCGCTGGTCATGGCCGCCCGTGCCTCGGCGGCGGCACAGCCACCCGTCTTTCTCAAGATCGCGCCGGACCTGGCCGAAGCGGAGCTGGAAGACATCGCCGCCGAGGTCACAGAGAAGGCGATTGACGGCATCATCGTCTCCAACACCACCATCTCGCGCCCCCCGCTGCGCAGCACCGATACTGCCGGCGAGACGGGTGGGCTGTCAGGCAAGCCGCTGTTCGAGCGATCGACCATCGTTTTGGCCAAGATGCGGAAACTGCTTGGGCCGAACCGCGCCATCATCGGCGTCGGCGGTGTCGATTCCGCCGAAACAGCGCTGGAGAAGATCCGCGCCGGCGCCGACCTCGTCCAGCTCTACACCGGCATGATCTATGCCGGGCCCGCGCTGCCCGGCCGTATCCTGTCCGGCATGATCGACTTTGCCGAAAGACAGCGGCTCAAATCCATCCGGGAATTGCGCGACAGCCGCCTCGATCATTGGGCAGGCAAGGGACTCTAGAACGCCGCCCGTACCCGCAACCGCAGGATGGCGAGCAAGCTCAAGCCACGCACCAGCAGGAAGACGTGCAGTGCTGCCCACAGGCCGTTGTTGCCGAAGACCGGTGCCAGGGTCAGCAATGCAGCCACGAAGGCAAGAAACGACAGCAGCATCATGTTGCGCATGTCGCGCGACCATGTTGCGCCGATGAACACGCCGTCCATCTGGAAGGCCAGCACGCCGCTCAATGCCGTGAAAGCCGCCCAGGGCAGATAGACGTCAGCGACGGCGCGGACGTCCAGCGAGGTTGTGATCACGGCAACCAGGTTGGCCCCGCCGAGCAACAGGACCAGGGTCGCGCCCCCCGCCAGGCCGAAGCCCCAGAACAGGGTCAGCCGCACGGCCTGCCGGAACGGCTCGCTCGCGCGGGCGCCGATGGCACGCCCCGCTAGCTGCTCGGCGGCGGTGGCAAAGCCATCGAGGAAATAGCCGGCAACGAGGAAGAAGTTCATCAGCACCGCATTGGCGGCCAGCGTCACCGTGCCGAACTGCGCGCCCTGGCGCGTGAACAAGGCAAAGGCGGCAAGCAGCGAGAACGAGCGGATCATGATGTCGCGGTTGAGCGACAGCATGCGCAGGAAGGCCTTGGTGTCGAGCAAGCGATAACGCGGCAGATGCGGTGCCCGCCGGAAGCGCCTGACGACGATCGCAAGGCCGAGCAGCATGGCGAGGAACTCACCGGCAACCGTTGCCCATGCGACACCGGCAACGCCCCAGCCAAACCTCAGCCCAAGCAGGAAGCAGAGCGCGATGTTGATGCCATTCAGCACCAATTGCAGCATCAGCCCGAGGCCGCCTTCGCCGCGACCGAGGACATAGCCGAGGACGGCATAGTTGATCAGCGAGAAAGGTGCGGCCAGCAACCTGATGCGGATATAGGTGTCCATCGCCTCGCTGACGCGCGGACCGCCATCGATGAACCATTGGCCGCCGACAGCAATCATCGGGGACAGTGCGGCCAGCACAATGCCGGCAACGACCGCGATCAGCACGGCGCGCCAGAACACCGCCTGTTCCTCCAGGGCATCGTCGCGCCCAAAGGCCTGGGCGACGAGGCCGGTGGTGCCGGAACGCAGGAAGTTGAAGCTGGTGAAGACGACGTCAAAGATAAGCGCGCCTGCCGCCAGGCCCCCGAGCAAGGCCGCATCGCCGAACTGACCGACCACCGCCGTGTCGACCAGGCCGAGCAGCGGTGTCGTCAGATAGGCGAGCGTCATCGGTACCGCGATGGCGAGTACAGAGCGATTGGTGACGACAAAAGACCTGGCGTCGGCTGGGGTCGCACCCTTGTTCAAAGGATTGCTGCCTTGCTGATTGCTGCTTGATCGAGCCGCCGATGTGCCCCATTTTCCGCACACCGCGCAATCACTTATCCCACAACGGCCAATCGAATTCCCGTCCCTGGCGCGAGCCCTCATGCCTTTGCAGATCGTCCATCATCCCGATTATGACGCCGGCTTTGCCGTCAACCACCGCTTCCCTATGAGCAAGTACAAGCTGCTAATGGAAGCCTTGCGCGCACGCGGCCTGGCTGCCCCCGCCGCGCTCCACACGCCCGCCCCTGCGCCGGCATCATGGTTGAAACTTGGGCATGCGGCCGACTATGTCGATCAGGTCATCGCCTGCACGGTGCCGGAAAAGATCGAGCGCGAAATCGGCTTTCCGGTTGGTCCGCGCGTTTCACTGCGCGCGCAGCTTGCTACCGGCGGCACGATCCTGGCGGCGCGGCTGGCATTTCAACATGGTATTGCCTGCAATACAGCCGGCGGCAGCCACCATGCGCGGCATGAGCAAGGCGCTGGCTTCTGCACCTTCAACGATGTTGCTGTAGCCTCACTGGTGCTGCTGGCCGAAGGCGCTGCTGCCAACATCCTGGTCGTTGATCTCGACGTGCACCAGGGCGACGGCACAGCGGACATCCTCAGACCCAATCCGCATGTCTTCACCTTTTCCATGCATGGCGACCGCAACTATCCCGTACGCAAGATAGCCTCCGACCTCGACATTGCCTTGCCTGACGGCACAGGCGACGCCGCGTATCTCGAAAGGCTGGAAGAGATCCTGCCACAGCTCAGCGGGCGGGCCCATTGGGACATGGTTTTCTACAATGCCGGCGTCGACGTGCATGCCGAGGACCGGCTTGGCAGGCTGTCACTCTCAAATGATGGCCTGCAAGCTCGCGATGAAACGGTGATCCGTCATTTCCGAGCCCAAGGCATTCCCGTCTGCGGCGTCATCGGCGGCGGCTATTCGACTGATGTGGCGGCACTGGCCGCACGTCACGCCATCCTGTTCGAGGTGGCTTCGCGCCACGCCTGACCGCTACTTCCGGTAGTTGGCAATCCTGAGCAGGATGAAGACCGGAACGACGATCGCCGCGCCCAGCAGGATATAGCCGAGGAAGCGGTCGATGGCATGGAAGCCCAGATTCCAGAGATCGAGGAAGAACTTCTGGATGCCGTAGAGCACGTCCATTGGCGACCAGCCGAAAGCGTTCATCACCAGGCCGACGAGGAACGAGACCACCAACAACTTCACGATGACCTTGAGCGGCGTATCGCCGAGAAAGCGCGTCAATGCGGACAAGACTTGTCTCCGGCTTTTTGCCAACCCGATTCGGGCTGATGGTTCAGAAATACGCACTTGCCCGTCCTGCTTCAAGCCGGGCCTTGCTGCAGGACCAAACCGTTGGAACAGCACCGATCCGTTAAATATCAGTAAACAAGATCACTATAAATTATTGAAAACAAATCGAAAAATCTTCATTTTTCGAATCCGCGCAATGTGCCTGCAATTTTCGCCTGCGAAATAATCCACGTCTTTCAGGCAACGGGCCGCGCGGAAGATCAGGTCACACCACACTGCCCTTGCGGCAGTTTCGGTGACCCGCGCGGCCGTTCCCGGCGAGAGACATCCAAACCGGAGAACGGCCGCCCCAACGGTCAGGCTCCTCGGAGATCAACCTGCGTATCGATCGCCACACGGGTGATGCGCACATGTATGGAGTAGTGCAGTGTCCTCTCAAAGAATGGTTGCCCTCGCGGCATGCGCCCTTTCGCTTGGCGTCTATCTGAATGGGCCGGCGGTGGCCGCCGATGCCATACCCGCTTACAACGATCCGCCGGCCTTTGAATGGAGCGGCGCCTATGTCGGCGTTCATGGCGGCACGGCATTTACAAGGATGCCAAACCCGTTTGCCGACCGGAACGGCCTCAGCGGCGGCGTTCAGGCCGGCTACAACATGCAGGTGGGCCCGGGCGTTGTCGGTGCTGAAATCGAAGGTTCCTATCTGGGCGGCGCCGAACACGAAGTGCGGGGCGGCAAGATCAAGGAGAAATGGCGTGGCGCCCTCAAGGCCAAGGCTGGCTTGAGCTTCGACCAGACCCTGCTCTTTGGAACCGGCGGCGTGGCGCTCACCAAGTTCGACAAGAGCGACAACATCAGCAGCAGCGACGGCTGGAAGGTCGGCTATCTCGTTGGCGGCGGCATCGAGCAGGCCTTTGCCGGCGGTCTCTCCGCCAAGGTCGAATATGACTATGTCCGCACCCCCGGCGTGGAAACGACATCCGTCCTTGGCAAATCCAAGACGACGATCGGCAGCCATGAGTTGAAGGCAGGCATCAACTACCGGTTCTAATCAGCAAGGCCCCCGCCCAACCCCGCCTTGCTGCGCGCGGTACCCGTGATGAATGGGTACCGCGCACCTTTTTTGCCCCTTCGTGCCGGCACTTGCGCATCTCCACGTCTCCGCCGCCCAGTGGCCGGCCGCGGGTAGCGCTGATTCCTTTCGACCTCCGGTCGTAATGTCGATGCAATCTTCACAACCTAGGTGCCGCGCGTGAGTTTCACGACGGGAATCAGATATGTCCATGCACAACAAAGATAGCCTTGCGCAGGCGCCCAAAGCGCTCTTCCTGGCAATCGTGCTCATGTTGACGGGATGTGCCTCCGACATCATGAAGAACTATATCGGGCAGCCGGTTGAATCGGTCATTCTGGACTACGGCCCGCCAACCGCTGTAATCGATCTCGGCCGGGACGAGCACGCCTATCAATGGCGCAAGATATCCACCAATGCGGTGTCGGGCACATCGAGTGGCGAGGTTCGCCAGACAAAACACGGCACGGTTTACCAGGAGACCGAGACCCCCGGCTATGTCGAGCGCCAGGAATGCTTCTATACGTTCTACGCCCGCTCGTCCGATGGCCGCTGGTTCATCACCAATTTCCGCCAACCGAAGCTGGAATGCGAATGAATTGCGCTAGCCGGAGATTCTTGCCAACCCGAAGATTCCTGCCAACCCTCACCCGAGGAGAATGCGCATGCGCGTCCTTTTGATCGAGGATGAAGCGGAAATGGCTTCCGTGCTGAGAACGGCGCTTGAGCGTCAGGACATCATCGTCGATCACGCCGCGACATTGGCGGACGCGGAGGCCATGGCCCGGCTTGGATACCATGATGCCGTGGTTCTGGATCGGCGCCTGCCTGACGGCGATGGCCTCAGCCTGATCCCGCGTCTGCGCGCCTTGCATCTGGACGTTCCGGTGATCGCACTGACGGCGCTAAGCGGTCTTGATGACCGGGTCGCGGGGCTCGATGCCGGCGCCGACGACTATATGGTCAAGCCCTTTGCCACGGTCGAGCTGGTGGCGCGGCTGCATGCCTTGCACAGGCGTTCATTCACGTCGCGCACCAACCAGACGGTGGTGGGACGCCTGACCTATGATTTCCGCCATCGCGAAGCGCTGGTCGAGGATCAGGCGCTGGAATTGCCGCGGCGTGAGCGCCTGGTGCTCGAAACGCTCATCCGCCGGCCGGGCCGCACGATCATGCGCGGCACCCTGGAAGAGGCGGTCTACACCCTGGATGATGAAATCGGCTCCAATGCATTGGATGCGCATATATCGCGCCTGCGGCGCAAACTTGAGGAAGCAGCCGCCGGTATTGAAATCCGCGCGATCCGCAATCTCGGGTACCTCTTGCGGGCCGCCTCGTGAAAAAACCGCGCACGCGCTCGCTGCAATGGGTGCTGGTGCGGCGGCTGATCCTGCTGCAGGCAGCGACGCTTCTCATCTTCATCGTGTTGTCGGCGGCAGCACTTTGGATCGCCAATCCACGGTTCCTGATCGACAATGAAGCCGCCGTGGCCACCGTCAAGGAGGCCGTCGACCGCGACAAGGACGGCAAGCTGGTCGTCCACGACACCGAGGGACTTGCCGCCTTTCACGCGGAATTTCCCAATGTCTGGTACATCGTTCGCGACAGCACCGGCCAGAGCATCCGCTTCGGCAACATACCCGACGTCTACAGCAGGGATTTTGGCGATCTGCTGGGCGCGGCCGACCACGCAACCATTGGATTTTCGGAAGATGACCTGCGGCCGGAAGCCTATCTTGAAAAGGCCTCGACCAAGGCCGGCATGGTGCAGATCATCGCCGCGACACGGTCATCACGCGGCGAGACAGACGGTCTCGAAGTCAATATTTCCGCGACAATCGACGTCGTGCGGAATCCGGATGGTAGCAGGAACTGGGAACGGGCGCTTCCGGCGCTCGCGCTCATCATCGTCATCCTGCTCTTGCCGATCGTTCTCGTCATGGGCACCACGACCCTGGTGACGACGCCCGCGGTCGTACGGCGCTCCTTTGCCGGCTTGGTCGATACCGTACATCAGGCCGCCCGCATCGATATCGGCACCCGTGCGATGCAGCTTCCGGTCAAGCACGTGCCGCAGGAAATCGCGCCGCTGGTGCATGCCTTCAACCAGGCGCTTGCCCGCCTGGCCCAGGGCTATGACCGGCACAATCGCTTCCTCACCGATGCCGCGCATGAATTGCGCACGCCCATCGCCATCCTGAGGACGCGCGCCGAGCTGTTGAAACAAGAGCCGCAGAGCACGCGCCTGCTGCAAGACATCGAGCGCCTGTCGCATCTGGCGCAGCAGTTGCTCGACCATCAATTGCTCGACCGTCCCGCCAGCCAGCGGCAGGTCATCGATCTCGCCGATCTTGTCAGCCGGGTCGCCGCCGATTTTGCCCCGCTCGCCATCGAGGCAGGCTACGATCTTGCTTTCGAGCCTTCGCCCACAGTGGTTCATGTCGACGTGAATGTGCTGCAGATAGAACGCGCGCTGGCCAACATCATCCGCAACGCGATCGACCATGGCGGTGCTGCCGGCACGATCACGGTGGCGATCGATGAAACGGGCGGCATCGAAGTCCGCGACGAGGGTCCGGGCATTCCCACGGAAGAGCACGAGAATGTTTTCGAACCCTTCTACCGCTTGCAGCCACAATCACGTGGGGCCGGACTGGGGCTCAACCTCGCCCGGCAGATCGCGCTGCTTCATGACGGTACGATCCGGATCCTGAAAGGCTCGTGGCAAGGCGCCCGCATCCGCATACAGCTGCCGGTTCGTTCGTAACGGACCTTGCAACTTATCTGTTTTCTAACCAATTCGCTCTATTCCCATTCGAAACGCGGGAGCCAGGCCATTGGTGGAGACAGGCAAAATCACCACGCGACGCGCCGTCATGCTGTCGGTTGTCGTTCCGTGCTACAACGAGCTGGATGGCGTGGCTGAACTTCATCGCCGCGTCACCGCCGCCTGCCTTGCATATGGTCCGTCCTACGAAATCGTTCTCGTCATCGATGGTGCGACCGACGGTACGCGCGAAGCCATCTTCGCGCTGGCCGAACAGGACGACCACATCGTTGCCATCGACCTCGCCCGCAACTATGGCCATCAGATCGCGCTTAGCGCCGGGCTGGAGTTCTGCAGCGGCCAGCGCATCCTCATTCTCGACGCCGACCTTCAGGACCCGCCCGAACTGCTTGGCGCGATGATGGCGAAGATGGACGACGGTTTCGATGTCGTCTACGGCCAGAGACTGAAGCGCGATGGCGAAAGCTGGTTCAAGCTGGCCTCGGCCTCCGTCTTCTACCGCCTGTTGCGCAAGATGGTCGATGTCGAGATAGCCGCGGATTCCGGCGACTTCCGCCTGATGAGCCGCCGCGCGCTCGACCATCTCAACGCCATGCCGGAGCGCTATCGCTTCATCCGCGGCATGGTGAGCTGGATCGGCCTGAAGCAGGTGGCATTTCCCTACGAACGGCAGCGGCGTTTCGCCGGCACCACGCACTATCCGTTGAAGAAAATGGTGCTTCTGGCTGTCGATGCGATGACGAGCTTTTCCATCGCGCCGCTGCGCTTTGCGTCACATCTTGGCATGATGTTCGGGCTGCTTGGACTGGTCGTACTTGGCTATACCTTGTTCGAATGGTCGGTCGGGAAGGTACTGCCCGGCTGGACGAGCCTCGCGGCGATCATGCTGATACTCGGCAGTGTCCAGCTTCTGGTTCTTGGCATCTTCGGCGAATATCTCGGACGGATGTACATGGAGACGAAGCGGCGGCCGCTGTATTTCGTCAATGAAATTGTCGCACGGAGTGCCGCCGCCGAGGAGCAGGACCTGCCTGTCCATCGCCTCCAGGAGATGGCAAAACGGGCCGCGCGCGCTTGAGGCGAGCATGACCGGCGGGCGCAAGAGCAGCGTGAACAACATGCGGTCGTTCGATCTTTTCAGGATGTTGCGATTTGGCGTCGTTGGACTCCTGAATACCGCGGTGGGGTACGCGACCATCCTGGTTGGACTTAAGCTGGGCCTTGGCGACATCGTTGCCAATGCGACAGGCTATGCCGCCGGCCTGACGCTCGGTTTCTTCCTCAACCGCCAATGGACTTTCGCTAGAGCCGATGGCTTCCGGTCCGGGATCCTGGCGCGATACGCAATGACTTTCGCTGTAGCCTATGGTGCCAATCTGACGATCGTGATCGGGGCCGTCTCGGCTGGCATCCTCGAAAATCCGTATGTCCATCTGGCAGGAAATTGTCTCTATTCTGTGATTTTCTATCTCGGCTCTGCCCATTTTGTTTTCGTGGAACGCGAAAGCAACCCAGCCAGAGGCGATAATGCCGCCGCTGTTCTGATCCAGGACAGACCTCAGCGCGCGTCGACGAGCCGTACCCCTTGAGTGTCCGTGAAACCACCTGGAGAAACGATATGAGCACGGCAGCCGCGAACACCGTGCCATGGGAAGACGCCCGGCGGGTCAGGCTCATGTTATGCCTGTTCGTGACTCTTATCACCGCCGTGATGCTCACAGCCTTGGCCCGACAGACCTTGCAGGACCCTGATAGTTGGTGGCACGTGAGGGTGGGGCTGGACTTCCTGGCAAACCGGACGTTCCCAACTGTCGACACCTATTCCTATACCTTTGCCGGCCATCCATGGATTGCCAAGGAGTGGCTGGGACAGGTGCTGATGGCGCTGGCCTATCGTGCAGGAGGCTGGAACGGCGTGGTCGCGCTGATAATCGCGTCCTTGTCATTGACCGTGTTTCTGATGGCTTGGTTTTTTAGCGACTGGTTGAAGCCGACATTGGCAATCGGGTTGGCCTTCGTCGTGGCGGTGTTGATCAGCCCGATCTATACGGCGCGCCCCCATATCTTCACCTTGCCCATTATCGTCGTCTGGACGGCTTGGCTGTTTCGCGCGGCGCGGGAAGAGCAGGCACCATCCCTGTGGCTATTTCCGCTGCTTGTGTTGTGGGCAAATCTCCATGCCACATTCACCCTGGCCTACATCATCGCAGCTTTCGCCGGTCTGGATTTCCTGACGCGCACCGGCGTCTCGAAGCCCGGGCTTCTGGTAAAGTGGATCGCATTCGGGCTGCTCTGCCCAGTGGTCAGCCTGCTTCATCCCTACGGCCTTCAGGCCATCCTGGCCACCCTCACCGTGGCTTACGGCAATGAAGCGGTGCCTTTGATCACGGAATGGCGCCCGTTCAATGCGCAAGAGCACGTCCTCCAGGAGGTGGCGCTGCTAATGTTCCTTTTTGGCTTGCTGGTCTCGCGGCTGCAAGTTGGCTGGGTCAAGGCCCTTTTTATCATCTTCACCATGCATATGTTTTTAACGCATATGCGCTTCATCTATCTGTTCTTCCTGCTGGTTCCGGTCGTGCTTGCTGTCGAGGTAGGACAACAGTATCCGTCGCTTTCTTCGGCGACATGGATGGCCGAAAAGCGGGACCGAGTGGAGCAGTTTTTCGCAAGGAGGTTCTACCCGATCTGCGGCGTGATCGCCGTAGTGCTGATCGCGGCGGTCACGGTGCTCGGCAACGCATACCAAGTCGAGCCACGCCAGGACACGTCCGCGAAAGACGCGCTCGCATTCGCTGAAAGCCATCACCTGTCAGGCAATGTGCTCAATTCCTACAATTTCGGCGGAACGCTGATTTTCCACGGCATCAAGACCTACATCGACGGACGCACGGACCAGCTGTTTCTGAGCGGGTTTACGAAATCCGACGATGACATGGGCACCAGCGCTGGAAAGCCGTTGCTCGAAGCTCAGCTCAAGAAATACGCGATAAGCTGGGCGCTCCTGTCGGCGAAAGACGACCGCATTCCCTTCTTCAATGATCTGGGCTGGAAGCGGGCCTATTCGGACGAGTATGCCGTGATCTACGTGCCCGGCGTGTGATTTTGCTACGCCTGCAAGTGCCGCTGGGCGATTGCCCAACGTCTGATGCAAGGCACCGGCGGGAGCTGGTCACCTCGACCAGCACAGGCAGTCATTGGCTTCGCGTCAGACCCGCATGGCCTCTCGCCCGGTACCACGTGACCGAAATGCCGGTAGCCCAAGCGTAATCAGCACGAAGATTGCTGTCGCCAGCTTCAGGTCGCTCGGATGCAAACCGAGGGAGAGGCCGAAGGAGACCAGTTGGTAGTAGACGAAGGCGCCGAGAACCGGCGCCAGCAATTGCTTCGTAACCGTGTCCTTGCCCAGTATCGTCTCGCCGATGACCAGCGAGGCAAGGCCATTGATCAATATGCCGAGCCCCATGCCGATATCGACATAGCCCTGCAACTGTACGATGAGCGCGCCTCCCAAGGCCGTGAGGCTGTTGGCAATGGCCAGTCCGGCGATGGTGAACGCCCATAGGTTGATACCCAGCGACGGCGCCAGATCCGGATTGACGCCGACAACCCGCAGCGCCGCGCCGGCTTCGGTCGCCAGGAACAATCGCAACGCAAGAAGCACGACGGCGATCAGGCCGCCGAAGCAGGCGATCTGCAGCCAGACCGATGTCAGGATCGCCGGGTTGATGATCGAAAAGATGCTGTCGATATTGAACATCGCGGCGTTGGATTTGCCGAGAATACGCAGATTGATGCTGTAGAGGCCGGTGAACACCAATATGCCCGCCAGGAGCGAGTTGATGCGCAGCTTCAGATGCACCAATGCCGTGGTCGCGCCCGCGAGACCGCCCGCCGCCATGGCAATCAACGTTGCCGGCACGGGATGGACGCCAGCCAGCAGCAGCGCGGCGCACAGGCAGCCGCCGAGCGGGAAGGAACCTTCGCTGGTCAGATCAGGAAAACCGAGCAGCCGGAACGGCATCATGATGCCCAGCACCAGCAGTGAGTAGATCAGGCTCTGGGAAAAGGTGACGGGGACGAGATTGATGTAGGCATTCAGGATGTCCATGGGTCAGCTCGCCAAAAGCATACGGTCATTGTCCAGCTTGAACTTCTCGACGAGGTCACCGGTCGTCAGCCGCGACTTCTCCGCGCCGGAGATATCGAGCTTGACCCGGCCCGCGTCCATCATGATCAGCCGGTTTCCGATCTCGATCGCCTGCCGCATGTTGTGGGTCACCATCAGCGCCGTCAGGCCGCGCGTGTTCACCGCCGCAAGGGTGGCGTTCATCACCAGTTCGGCGGTGCGCGGGTCAAGCGCGGCGGTGTGCTCGTCGAGAAGCAGAAGTTGCGGATCCGATATCACCGACATGATGAGAGACAGCGCCTGGCGCTGGCCGCCCGAGAGCAAGGCGACTGACGTGGTCAGGCGTGTCTCCAACCCGAGGCCGAGTGGCTCCAGCATGGCTTTGTAGCGCACGCGGCGCGCCGCCGACAGGTTGGGGGCGAAACCGTGGATCTTGCCGCGCCGCTCGGCCAAGGCGAGGTTCTCCTCGATGGTCATGGCGGCGGCGGTGCCGAGCAACGGGTCCTGGAAGACACGGGTGATGGAACCGGCGCGCTTGTGCGGCGCCAGCCCGGTGATGTCACGGCCATTTAATGCGATCGTGCCTCGGTCGAGAATGATCATGCCAGCGATGGCATTGAGAAGCGTCGATTTTCCCGCGCCATTGCTGCCGATGACAACAACGAAATCGCCAGCGGCCAAACTCAGATCAAGTCCATCCAGCGCCGGGCGTGCCTCGGGCATGCGCGGGTTGAAGGTTTTGCCAATGCCACGGCATTCGAGAAGAGGCGCGGCGGCCCGCGCGCTCCGGTTGCTGGCTTCCGTGCTCATTTGATGATCCAGGGGCTGTCCTTCAGCGCCTCCGGGACGGAGAGGCCCACGGCAGCAAGGCCCTTGGGGCTGACCAGGGAATCGAAATCTTCCGGCTGTGGTACATAAGTTGCGATGTTGGCCAGCTTCTCGCCCTTCAGAATGCGATCGGCGATGTTGGCCGCTTGTTCGCCGTTCTTGGAGTAGCTGATGGCATGGAAGCCGGCGAGCTGGTCCTTCAGCTCCTCCGAATAGATCGAGTTGAAGAGCGGCAATTTGATGCGCTGCGCAACTTGCGCCACCACCGGCACAGCGGTCTGCACGATATTCGACTGAATGAGGAAAATCGCGTCGACCTTGCCCGAAAAGCTTTGCACGCGCTGCGGCAGGTCATTGGCATTGTCGACCGGCACCGCGACGATTTCGAGACCAGCCTTGGCGGCTGCCTTGTTGATCAGGTTGATGTTGGTGGTGTCGTTGTCCTCGCCCGGGTTGAACAGCGTGCCGACACGCTTAACGCCCGGCATAACCTGTTTGAGAAAGGCCAGCGAGGCGTCGAAGTCAGGTAGCATCGAGGCGCCGGCATGGTTTTCGGAACCATGCTGCCAGTCCGGCACAATGCCGGCAACGACAGGGTCGACGACCGCACCGAAAACGACCGGAATGGATTTGTTGGTGATGCCGCGAACGGTCGCCTGAGTGACACCGGTGGTGATCGAAAAGATCAGCGCCGGATTCTTGGCTTCGGTCTGCTGCATCAATTGTGGGATCAGCGAGCGATCGAAATTCACATGTTGATAATCGTAGACCACGTCCTTGCCGTCGACATAACCAAGCGCGGTCATTCGCGCCTTGAAGCCGTCCACGGTTGCCTGCAATGCCGGGTGGTCGCCGAAATTCGCGATCGCGATGAGTTTCGGCGCGGCGTGCGCGACAATTGTTGTAGCCATGAGCGCTGCCAGCGCGATCAGTGTCTTTCCAATTTTCATTTCGTTCCCCCTTAGATGTCAGTGGTTTCTGTCAGATCCAGTTTTCCGCGGCGACCCGCAGGAAATTCTCCCCAAGCACGCCCTTGATGGCGGCCTCGCCATAGCCGAGCCCGATCATGCCCTGAACGAGGTCTGGCAGAAGTTCGGGTTTCAGATCGGCCCATGGCGGGCGGGGATAGCCCCGTTGCGCCATCATCGGTCCCGCATCGTAGAGCTTGGTCATGAAATCCTGATAGAAAACCACATCGAGACCGAGCCCGACGTGGTTTGGGCCAGCCATCTGCACGATGTGGTCGATGTGGCGCAGCAGGCCCGCCACATCGGCGCTGTTGTCATCGTTGACGAAAGCGCCGATCGAATTGATGCCGATAACGCCGCCCCGTTTCGCCGCCGCGAGAATCTGCTCGTCGGTGATGTTGCGTTCGTGGTTTTTTATCGCCCTTGCATTGGAGTGCGAGAACACGACCGGCTTTTCCGAGAATTCGATGATGTCGAGAGATGTTCGTATTCCGGCATGGCTTGCATCGACCATCATCCCGGCACGGTTCATTTCCTTGACAAAAGCCCGCCCGAGCAGCGACAGGCCGGCATTCTCCGGCTCATGACAGCCGTCACCCAGCGGATTGCGCGTGTTGTAGGCCAGGATCATCCAGCGGATGCCGAGCTTGTAGTAGAGACTGACAAGCGCTGGATCATACCCAAGCGGTCCGGCGCCCTGAAAATGAAAGCCGATCGCCACTTTGCCATCGGCCTTGGCCTTGCGGATATCGGCCACGGTCTCGATCATGCGGTAGGTATCCGGCCGGTTCTCGAACCAGCGGCGCTGCTGCGCAAAATGTCTGAGCGTCGGCTCCGGCCGATCCCAATCGGCACCGATAGTCAGCGACAGGAATGAAAAGCCGGCGTCGCCGAAACGCGCCAGCATGGCCGGGCCTTCATCAAGGCATTCCGGCGTCCAGCCCACCGCACTTTCCCAGACAACGCTTTCGCGAATGATCGCCGATGAGGTCATGACTTTGTCAACAATTGAAATGGGAGGAAGCAATGGAGATTTACGCAAAGACTGAGCATTTCGCCGTGTTCTCGGTCATCAATGGGCATGCATTATTTTAAGCCTAAAAGAAGATAAGTGCATGATGACCCCGCCCTTGGCAAGAGCCAGTGGCAAAGACCGCAACGGTCTTTCAACAGCTTGCGGCAAGCCGGCATGTCCAACGCCCGCGCGGCGGTCCTTGTGCCTGGCATTTGATTTTGCAGCGCCAGTCAGATCCCCGTTTTGCGATTGCCCGAGGGACGATCGCCATGGTAACGAGAGCACGCGCGGGTATGATGTAATGGTAGCTTGTCAGCTTCCCAAGCTGAACGCGAGGGTTCGATTCCCTCTACCCGCTCCAGCTTGCCCTACAAGGCATTGAGGCTGGTTGGCACGCTGCCGACTTCGGCGGTTTTACGTCGTCCATTCCGCCCAAATCAGATGACGCATCATCCCACTTCCCGCAGGATGAAATCGTGCAGCATCTTGGCTGCTGGCGAGAGCACGCGGTTCTTCACCGTAATCAGGCTGTAGGGCCGGACCTCGATGTCGAATTCGGTTTGAACCACATCGATGGCGCCGGCCAGGCCCTCGGGGTTCTGGATGAATTTCGCCACCTGGATCGACACCGGCGCGATAGCGTCGGACTGCGCGACCATGACCAGCGTGAGCAGCAGCGAACTGGTGTTGAGGATGCGGTCGGGCAGCGTGATGTTGCGGTTGAGGAAATTGCTTTCCATGGCCTGGCGCAGCGGCGAGCCGCCCGACTGGAAGACCCAGTCATAGGCAGCGGTGTCCTCCAGCCGCACCACTCCGCCTTTGCTGAGAGGATGGCCACGCCGCACGATCAGGCAAGCCTTCTCGACACCAATGACGCGCGATTCAAACAGGCGCGGGTTGAGATCGTCGGGGATGCGGGCAATGATGAAATCATGGCGCGTGGAAATCAGCTCGCGCGCCAGCACATTCGACGTTTCGACCTGCATGGTGATCTCGATGCGTGGGTATATGCGCCTGATTTCGCGGATCGCCGGCACCGCCAGCTCGATCGCCGGCGCGGTCACCGCGCCGAGGAATACCGAGCCGCCCTTGCCCGACTTGAGTTCCGATATCTCGCGGTCGACTTCTCGCATTTCGAGCAGAATTGAACGTGCGCGCCTGGCCAGTGCCTTGCCGTAGGGCGTCAGCGTGATGCCGCGCGGCAGCCTTTCGCACAGCTGCACGTCGAGCACCGCTTCCATCTCGCCGATCATGCGCGAGGCTGCCGGCTGCGAAATGTTCATGACCTGGGCGGCGGCACTGACCCGGCCATGGTCGTCGAGCGCGACGATCATGCGCATGTGGCGCAGGCTGAGGCCACTGCGCAGCAAGGTTTCACCATCGCCAGGCATTCCGCCGTAACCTGATGAAACTCCACCCGTATTCCGCAATGCCGCCATGGATTTCCTCCCGCGCCGCTTCCTGGTCGCCATCAATGCCGCCAGCCGATCTGACACCTAATATATACCAGCTTCGGTATAGCAACCATCAAAGATCGCATTTGACAGTTATGGCAAAGAGCCACAACCTTCGCGCGTTCCGAGACGTGGTAATCGTTGGCGACAAAAATCGTATCGATTTAAATCAACGTTTCGGGACCATGGGAGGATACCGGAGATCGATATGACGGCAGTGGTGCCTTGGCGCTTCTGCACGATTGCGCGGCCCGCGACCCCCGGGGTGCCGCGTCCATCAACCAGGGAGAGTTATGTGAAAATCATCAAGACACTGGCCGCAGTCGCGGCGCTTGGCATCGCTGCCATGACCTACTCGGCGCACGCAGCCGACAAGGGTCTTGTCGGCGTGCTGATGCCCACCAAGACCTCGCAGCGCTGGATCAATGACGGCGACGCCGTCAAGTCCCAGCTCGAGGCTCTGGGCTACACGGTCGACCTGCAATACGCGCAGGATGACATCCCGAACCAGCTCAGCCAGCTGGAAAACGAAATCACCAAAGGCCCGAAGGCGCTGATCATCGCTTCGATCGACGGCACTACCTTGTCGGACGCGCTGCAGAAGGCCGCTGACGCGGGCGTCGTCGTCGTCGCCTATGACCGCCTGATCAAGAAGACCAAGAATGTCGACTACTACACAACGTTCGACAATTTCGGCGTCGGCGTGATCCAGGCGAATTCCCTGGTCAAGGGCCTCAAGGAACGTTTCCCGAGCACCAAGCCGTGGAACGTCGAACTGTTCGGCGGCTCGCCCGACGACAACAACGCTTTCTTCTTCTACAACGGTGCGATTTCCGTGCTGCAGCCGCTGATCGATGACGGCTCGATCAAGATCAAGTCTGGCCAGACCGGCATGGACAAGGTCGGCACGCTGCGCTGGCTCGCCGCCACCGCCCAGGCGCGCATGGACAACCTGCTCTCCGCCAACTACTCGGACGGCAGCCGCGTCGATGGCGTCCTGTCGCCTTATGACGGCCTGTCGCGCGGCATCACCGCCTCGCTGCGCGCTGTCGGCTACGGCACCGACGCTCAGCCTTGGCCGATCGTGACCGGTCAGGACGCCGAGACCGCCTCGGTCAAGCTGATCATCACGGGCGAGCAGTACTCGACCGTGTTCAAGGACACCCGCGACCTCGCCAAGGCTACTGTCCAGTTGGTCGACAAGGTGCTCTCGGGCGGCAAGCCTGATGGCCTCGATGTCAAGACCTACAACAACGACGTCAAGGTCGTCCCCTCGATCCTGCTGACGCCGCATGAAGTCGACAAGTCGAACTACCAGGCGCTGGTCGTCGACTCCGGCTACATCAAGGCCGGTGATCTGAAATAGTCTCGGTTACAGGGGTCCTGCGCAACGCAGGGCCCCTTTCCGTTCACAAGCGACCCCGGTATTGTTTCTACCGGCCTCGGAGGAGCTTGCCCTGATGACGACGATTTTGGAGATGCGCGACATCACCAAGACGTTCCCCGGCGTGAAGGCGCTGTCGAACGTCAATCTCAGCGTCGAGGAAGGCGAGATCCATGCCGTGGTCGGCGAAAACGGCGCCGGCAAATCGACGCTGATGAAGGTGCTGTCAGGCGTCTATCCCTCGGGCACCTATGACGGCCAGATCATCTTTCAAGGCCAGGAATGCCAATTCAAGGGCATCCATGACAGCGAACACAAGGGCATCGTCATCATCCACCAGGAGCTTGCGCTGGTGCCGATGCTGTCGATCGCCGAAAACATCTTCCTCGGGAACGAACGCGCCAAATTCGGCGTCATCGACTGGGACGCCAACGAGGCACGCACCAGCGCGCTGCTCAAGAAGGTCGGCCTCAAGGAAGACCCCAAGACGCTGATCACCAATATCGGGGTTGGCAAGCAGCAACTGGTCGAGATCGCCAAGGCACTGAGCAAGGACGTCAAGCTTTTGATCCTCGACGAGCCGACGGCGTCGCTCAGCGAGAAAGACAGCCAGGCGCTGCTGGACCTCCTGCTCGAATTCAAGCGGCAAGGCATGACCTCGATCCTGATCTCGCACAAGCTGAACGAGATCAACCGGGTGGCCGACAAGGTGACCGTCATCCGCGACGGCCGTACCATCGAGACGCTGGCCAAGAAGGACATCTCGGAAGATCGCATCATCACATCGATGGTCGGACGCTCGCTCGACGACCGCTATCCGTCGCGTGAGCCTGACATCGGCGAGGTCGTGTTCGAAGTGAAGAACTGGTCGGTCTATCACCCGCTCCACATCGAGCGGCAGGTGATCAAGGGCATCGACATCAACGTACGCAAGGGCGAAGTGGTCGGCATTGCCGGGCTGATGGGCGCCGGCCGCACCGAATTCGCCATGAGCCTGTTCGGCCGCTCCTATGGCCGCCGCATCACCGGCGAGGTGCTGCTCAAGGGAAAGCCGGTCGATGTCTCCTCGGTGAGCAAAGCGGTTCAACACGGCATTGCCTACGTGACCGAGGACCGCAAGACCTATGGCCTCAACCTCATCGACCATATCAAGCACAACATCACGTTGGCCAATCTCGGCGGCGTGTCGCGCCACAGCGTGATCGACGACATGCGCGAACTCGCCGTTGCCAATGACTATCGCAAGAAGACCAACATCCGCGCTTCCAGCGTCTATCAGATGACTGGCAATCTCTCCGGCGGCAACCAGCAGAAGGTGGTGCTGTCGAAATGGCTGTTCGCCGACCCCGAAGTGCTGATCCTCGACGAGCCGACGCGCGGCATTGATGTCGGCGCCAAGTATGAAATCTATACGATCATCGCGCGTCTCGCCGCCGAAGGTAAGGCGATCGTGGTCATCTCGTCGGAAATGCCAGAGCTGCTCGGCATCACCGACCGCATCTACGTCATGAATGAAGGGCGCATCGTGGGCGAAATGCCCGCGGCGGACGCGAGCCAGGAAAAAATAATGCGCGCCATCGTTCGGGGAGAAGGAAAAGCAGCATGAGCACCGAAAGCGCCCCCGCCCCGCAGGGCAATGTCGTCGAAGAACAGCGTCCACGCATCGCCGTCTCGGCGCTGACGACGAACTTGCGCGAATACGGTCTGATTATCGCGCTGATCGTCATCATGCTGTTCTTCCAGTTCACCACGTCCGGAACGCTGTTCAAGCCGGTCAACCTCAGCAATCTGGTGCAGCAGAATTCCTTCATCATCGTGATGGCGCTGGGCATGCTGCTGGTGATCGTATCGGGCTATATCGACCTCAGCGTCGGGTCTGTCGCCGGTTTCATCGGCGCGCTGGCGGCGAACATGATGGTCATCTGGCAGCTCGGACCGCTCAGCAATCCGCTGGTGGTTTCGATCGTGTGCCTGGTCGTCGGCGGCCTGATCGGCGCGGCGCAAGGCTACTGGATCGCCTATCACCGAATACCAAGCTTCATCGTGACGCTGGCGGGCATGCTGATCTTCCGTGGCATCTGCCAGGCACTGCTGGGTGGCGGATCCTCGGTGGGACCGCTTCCGGACGGCTTCAAGGCGCTCAGTTCCGGCTTTATCCCAGATGTGATCGGCCCGCTGACGCTGATCCCGCCAACGGTGAACGCGGCTGGCAAGACCATTCTGGGCAGCGGCCTGACACTGCACATGACGACGGTCGTACTCGGCCTGATCGCCGTGCTCTCCTATGCCTATTTCGGGCTCCGCACCCGGCGCAAGCGCGAGCGCCATGGCTATGAAGCCGAGCCCTTCACCCTGTTCGTTATCAAGACGCTGGTTGCCAGCGCGCTGGCGCTGTTCCTGGTCTATGAGTTCGCCAGCTACAGGGGCCTGCCGGTGGTGCTGCTGGTCATGGGCGTGCTGATCTCACTGTTCGTGTTCGTCACCAAGCGCATGACCATCGGCCGCCGCATCTATGCGATGGGCGGCAATCCCAAGGCGGCGCAACTGTCGGGCATCAACACCGAGCGGCTGACGCTGATGGTGTTCATCAACATGGGCGTGTTGTCTGCGCTCGGCGGCCTGATCATCGCGGCGCGCCTCGGCCAGGCCGTGCCGGCGGCGGGTCTCGGCTCGGAGCTTGACGTCATCGCCGCCGTCTTCATCGGTGGCGCATCGGCGATGGGCGGCGTCGGCCAGGTCATCGGCGCGGTCGTCGGCGGCTTCATCATGGGCGTGATGAACAACGGCATGTCGATCATGGGCGTCAATGTCGACTGGCAGCAGGTGGTCAAGGGCCTGGTGCTGCTCGGCGCCGTGATCTTCGACGTTTACAACAAGAACAAGGCCTAGCAGGCCGGCGAGGCAACAAGGAAGACATACGGGTCCAGATCGCGATGACGCCGGCTCGCGCCGGCGTCAAGAAGTCCCCGAGGGAGCCCGCGAGCGCAATCCGGACGAGAAATTTTATCCGTGGCGCGGACGAGGTCCGGGCCGCGCTGGTTGAGGTTTGCCATGAGGCAACCGGGCCAGGCAATTGAGAGAGGGTACATCATGCTGATCTCCCAGATCCTCGACGACGCCGAGACCATTCGCGTCGTTGCCCGCAACGGCGGCAAGACACGCATTATCAACGGCGCCCGCAGTGTCTATTCGCTGGCGATGGAGGCCGCGCGCACGGGTGTCGGCCTCATCGCTCTCATCGATCGCAAAGGGCTCGGCGAGGCGGTTGATCTCGACGCCGCTTACAAGAAGGGTCGGCTGCTGTCGCCGATCAACCATCCCGACCCGGCGCATCTTCATCTCACCGGCACCGGCCTGACGCATCTCGGCTCCGCCGCGACGCGCGATTCCATGCACAAGAAGCTCAGCACCGACGGCGAGGAACAACTCACCGATTCCATGAAGATGTTCCGCATGGGCCTGGAAGGCGGCAAGCCGGCAAAAGGCCAGATCGGCGTGCAGCCGGAATGGTTCTACAAGGGCAACGGCACGATGGCGGTGGCGCCGGGTGCGCCGCTTGTGTCGCCCGCTTTTGCCAAGGACGCCGGTGAAGAGCCCGAGGTTGCCGGCATCTATGTCATCGGCGACGACGGCGCGCCCTTCCGCGTCGGCTTCACACTGTCAAACGAGTTCTCCGACCATGTCACCGAGCGTGTGAATTATCTGTTCCTTGCCCATTCCAAGCTCCGCAACGCCTCCTTTGGACCGGAGATCCTGATCGGCGACCTGCCGTCGGATATCAGGGGCGCCTCGCGCATTGTCCGCGCCAACGAGGTGCTGTGGGAAAAGCCGTTCCTGTCGGGCGAGGCGAACATGTCGCACACCATCTCCAACCTCGAACATCACCATTTCAAATATTCAGCCTTCCGCCAGCCGGGTGATGTGCATGTGCATATGTTCGGTACGGCCACCCTCTCCTTCGCCGACGGCATCAAGACAGAAGCCGGCGATGTGTTCGAGATCGAAGCTGGGGATTTTGGCCTGCCGCTGCGCAATCCGCTTGAGATCGAGAAGCCGGTGAAGGTATCAGTGAAGGCATTGTAAGTAAGCGCCACAAGTTGGATGGCGAGGAAATGAACAAGATAAAGTTTTGCATCGCATTCGCAGGCCTAGCTCTGTTCCTCGCTCAGCCGTCATCCATCGCCTATGGCGCTGGTCAATGCAGCGAAAAATCCTACCGCGAAGCCCGGTCGGCTATGACAAGCCGGCTTCTGGCAACCGGCTATTCGAAAGCACAAGTGGGTTTTCTGATGCGCAATGCGGATCGTATGACATCCGCCCTCCGCGGCGATAAGCTGAACGACAGTGGCCAACGTTGCGGCATCGACTCGGCTCGAGCCCATGTCCTCGGCTGTCTCGACAAGCAGCTTTTCCCTTTGCGGTCAGGTTCAAGCGCCTCGCTCAATGAGGAAAAGCAGACCCGAGGATTTTGGGGCAGGAAGCGCCTATCTGTGCGCGAGCTGCTCTTTATCGGGCAGTTTCATGGTTGCCTGGGCGCCGCGAAAGAGTATCTGTTTCGCGGCTGACCCAAGCGAATAGCCAGCCTCAATAAATATCGAAGTCGAAATATTTTGCCTGGATCTTCTTGTAGGTGCCGTCGGCCACGATCGCGTCGATCGCCGCGTTGAGCTTGTCGCGCAAGGCGGTGTCTTCCAGGCGCACGGCGATGCCGGCCTGTGTTTCGGTGCCCTTGACGTCGCCGATCATCTTGCAGCAATCGCCGCTCGACTTCTTCATCCAGTCGACCAGCACGAACTTGTCTGAGATCACCGCATCAAGCCGGCCATTGGTCAGGTCGGTGATCGCCTCTTCCTGGGTTGGATAGAGCTTCGCTTCGGCGCCGGCCTTGCCATAGACGTCCTGGGCATAGGTGGCCTGGGTGGTCGAGGCCTGGGCGCCCACCGTCTTGCCGGCCATTGCCGCCGGTTCGGTCGAGGTGAGATCGCTGTCCTTCAGGGCGACGACCGAAAGCGGCGTCGTGTAATATTTGTTTGTAAACAAGACCTGTTTCTTGCGCTCCTCGGTGATGCTCATCGAGGCAATAATGGCATCGAACTTCTTGGCCTGCAGCGCGGGAATGATGCCGTCCCAATCCTGGGTGACGATCTCGCACTCGACTTTCATCTGGGCACACAGCGCATTGGTGATGTCGATGTCGAAGCCCTCGACCTTGCCGTCGGGAGTGATTGTGTTGAACGGAGGGTAGGCCCCCTCGGTGCCAATCTTGATTTTATCCGCCGCCTGGGCCGAACTGGCACCGAGCACCAACATGGCGGCTGTTGCCGCTGACGCGATCCATCTCGAAATCCGCATTTTCCTGCTTCCCCTTGAGCGCTGTCATTCTGACAGTCGGCAAGGGCAGCCAATCATGACGCGTTGGCGCAGGCAAGCCTGTTGCCAGACAGTGGTGGAAACTTCAGCGCGCGGCGCGGAAATGCTTGGACAGTTTCAGGCCCTGCGCCTGGTAGTTGGAGCCGAGATCGGTGCCATAAAGTGCCTGCGGCCGCTTCAGCATGTGCTCGTAGACCAGCCGGCCGACGATCTGGCCGTGGTCGAGGATAAACGGCACTTCGTGGCTGCGCACTTCCAGCACCGCCCGGCTGCCGGTGCCGCCGGCCGCCGAATGGCCGAAGCCCGGATCGAAGAAGCCGGCATAGTGGACGCGGAATTCGCCGACGAGCGGGTCGAAAGGCGTCATTTCGGCCGCATAGAGCGGCGGCACGTGCACCGCTTCCTGGCTGACCAGGATGTAGAATTCGTCGGGATCAAGCACCAGTTCGCCAGCGCCGCTCTTGTGGATCGGTTCCCAGAAGTCGACGACATTTTGGGCGGCGCGCTTGTCGACATCGACCAAGCCGGTGTGGTGCTTGCCGCGATAGCCGACCAGCCCATCCTGGTCGCCGTTGAGGTCGATCGACAGCGCGATGCCACCACCGGAAATGTTCGGCGGTTCGGTGGCGACCAGCATCTCGGCGCGGTGCAATTCATGCAATTCGGCTTCCGAGAGCAGTGCATTGCCGGTACGGAAGCGGATCTGCGACAGGCGTGAGCCGGTGCGCACGACGATCGGGAATGTGCGCGGGCTGACTTCCAGATAGAGCGGGCCGTTGTAGCCGGCGGCGATCTTATCGAACTCGTGGCCGCGATCGGTCATCACGCGGGTGAAGATATCGAGCCGCCCGGTCGAACTTTTCGGATTGGCCGAGGCCGAGACGTCCGCCGGCAATGCCAGGCTCTCAAGCAATGGCACGATGTAGACGCAGCCGGTTTCCAGCACCGCGCCTTCGGCCAGATCGATCTCGTGCAGCTTCAGCCGATCGAGTTTCTCGCTGACCTTGTGATTGGGACCGGGCAGGAAAGAGGCCCGCACCCGCCAGGCCTTGCCGCCGAGCCTGAGATCGAGGCTGGCCGGCTGTATCTGGTCGGCATCAAGCGCGCGCTGTGATTTCAGCGCGCCGGACTGGAACAGCGCCGCGATGTCCTGATCGGGAAGAATGCCTGTCTGCCGCAAAGCTGGCTCGCTCCAAGACGGGTCTCTTTTTTCGCAGGCAGGCTTTTGCGGAGCCTGCGTGGTACAAAGCTCTTAATGAAGCCGGCAATTGACGCAAGCGTGGCGCGGGTCTAAAGGGTCGTTATCCCGTGGTGATTTGGCCGGTCGGCTTGCAGCCACGTTAAACAAGTCGCTAAAGGACCGTCGGGCCGCAAGGCCATATGGACCGGTTGCGACTTTCGCGGCCGGTTTTTTTGTGTCTGGAACAAAAGCGATGAGCACCAAGAAGCATAACTGGAAGCCTCAGACCGCACTCGTGCATGCCGGGACATTGCGTTCCGGCTTCGGCGAGACCTCCGAGGCGATCTATCTCACCCAGGGCTATGTCTACGAGACCGCGCAGGCTGCGGAAGCCCGTTTCAAGGGCGAAGAGCCCGGTTTCATCTATTCACGCTACGCCAACCCCACAGTCGACATGTTCGAGAAGCGCATGTGCGCGCTGGAAGGCGCCGAGGATGCTCGTGCGACGGCGTCGGGCATGGCGGCGGTGACCGCCGCCCTTCTGTGCAGCGCCAAGGCTGGCGATCATATCGTGGCGGCACGCGCGCTGTTCGGTTCCTGCCGCTGGGTGGTCGAGACGCTGGCGCCGAAATACGGCATCGAGGCGACGCTGGTCGACGGAACCGACATCGCCAACTGGGAGAAGGCGGTCAAGCCGAACACAAAGCTGTTCTTCCTGGAAAGCCCGACCAATCCCACGCTGGAAGTGGTCGACATATCAGCCGTCGCCTCGCTGGCCAATTCGATCGGTGCACGCCTGATCGTCGACAATGTCTTCGCCACGCCCTTGCAGCAGAAGCCACTGCAGCTTGGCGCGCATATCGTCGTCTATTCGGCGACCAAACACATTGACGGCCAGGGCCGCTGTCTCGGCGGCGTCATCCTGTCCGACAAGAAGTGGATCGACGAGAACCTGCACGACTATTTCCGCCACACCGGCCCCAGCCTGTCGCCGTTCAACGCCTGGACGTTGCTGAAGGGCCTCGAGACGCTGCCTTTGCGCGTGCGCCAGCAGACGGAAAGCGCCGGCAAGATCGCCGATTTCCTCGCCGAACGTCCGGAAATTGCCCGCGTCATCTACCCCGGCCGCGCTGACCATCCGCAGGCAGCGATCGTCAAGAAGCAGATGTCGGGCGGCTCGACGCTGATCTGCATGGACGTCAAAGGCGGCAAGCAGGCCGCCTTCGCCCTCCAGAACGCGCTCGACATCGTGCTGATCTCGAACAATCTCGGCGATTCCAAGAGCCTGATCACTCATCCGGCGACAACGACGCACAAGAACCTGAGCGATGAGGCGCGTGCGGAGCTTGGGATTGGACCGGGGACACTCCGGCTGTCCGTCGGCCTCGAAGACACCGACGACCTGCTCGAGGACATCGCACAGGCGCTGAAGGCCAGGTAAGGCCTTCACGCCCTCGATGGCGTCTCGTCCAGCTCCGCCGCTTTGGTGCGGATGATCATCTCGTTGCCGCGCCAATCGACGGCACCGCCGAGCCAGCCGCGCACCCATATCGCGGGCAGGATCAGGTCGCGCGCCATCATCGCCGGGATCGTGCGTGGCGACAGGTGCCAGCCTTTGGCCAAGGCAAGGACCCACTCGGGAAGATAGGTCGCCACCAGCACGGCTATAACGGTCAATCGCAGGCTGAAGCCGGCGTTTGCAGCCGCGATCAGCGCAAGAACCAGCGGCACCGCCGCGCCGATCAGGATCTCCGGTGTGAAAAACAACGGGAAAGTGACGCGGCGCAGGCGCGACCACCGCGCCTGCCGCGACCAGACCTGGTCAAGTGTGCGGCGGCCAAGCGGTTGCTCGAAAGGCGCGGCAACGAGATTGACGCGCAGGCCAAGCCCGTCAACCAGCTTGGTGGCGGCGGCATCCTCGGCGCTCTCGGCGGCCAGGGCGCGGATGCCGCCATTGGCGTCCAGCAGCGGCTTGTTCAACAACATGCTCTTGCCCTGGGCGAAGCCAAGGCCAAGCGCATCGCCGGCATATTGCCAGCGCGCCTGCAGCGTGTTGAGGAAGGCGCACTCGACCTCGGCCCAGAATCCGTCAGGCCGCGAGCCTATTGGTGTCGAGCAGACCAGGCCGGTGTCGTGCCGCCAGGCCGACATCAGGTGCTGGACATAGTCCCCCGGCATCAACACGTTGGAATCGGCGATGATGACCCAGTCGTGGCGTGCCGCCTCCCAGCCCTTGATGCAATTGTTGAGCTTGGGATTGGCGCTGACCCGGTCTTCGCCGATGAGGAGCCGGGCATGCACGACGGGAAAGCGCGCAATCGCCGAGCGGATCAGCCTGACCACGGGATCGTCGGCATTGGCGACACAGAAGATGAGCTCGTAATCCGGCCAGTCGAGCGAGAAGGCCCGCTCGAGCGTCTCCTGCGTGAAAGGCTCGACCCCGCGCGCCGGCACGATGATCGACACAGGCAGCGGGTTGTCGGCAGGCGGAGGAACATGGCTTCTACGCCTCAGCTTCGACGAGGCGAGGAGAATGCTGGCGATATTTGAGGCAACAAGCGCGGCCGAAAGCGAGCCAGCTATGAGAGCGAGTTCCATGGAGATCTGGCACTCCAGAAAAGACACGGCCCGAAAGGTGACCGTTTTCGACAGAGCGCTGAGTCGCCCGCCCACCGCACACCATCATTATCATGTGTCACTTAAATGACATTCTTTGCCGGCACCTGCCTTGCGGGTCAGGCGTGACAAGACGCGCCCACCGTTGACCTGCTCTCACGGAGCGCCGACAGTTCAGCCTGAAATGTTTTGGAGCAGCTTATGTACAGCGCCGTCACGCGCAACATCGAAGTGCAGGTTCGGCCGTTCTACCTGGAGGATCGTTCCGACCCCTCCGAGAACCGCTATGTCTGGGGTTATCAGATAACCATCGACAACCAGTCGGACGAGTTCGTGCAATTGTTGTCGCGCTATTGGCACATTACGGATGGCACCGGCCGGGTCGAAGAGGTGCGCGGCGCCGGCGTTGTCGGCGATCAGCCCGAACTCAATCCAGGCGACAGCTATCAATACACATCCGGCTGTCCGCTTTCGACGCCGTCCGGCATCATGGTCGGGCACTACACGATGCGCACCAAGCGGGGCGAGACATTCGACATCGCCATTCCCGCGTTTTCACTCGACCTGCCGGGCACCCGGCGGACGGTGAACTGACTTTTCGATTTCTCTGAAGTTCGCCCCTCGCCGCCTGGCTTAGCGATGAGGGACCAGGTTCCTACTGGGCCGAGCCGAATTCCGCCGGGTCGAAGTCATACTGCTTCGAGCAGAATTCGCAGGCGACATGGATGCCGCCATCCTCGGTGCTGTCCTTGATCTCCTGCGCCGAGAAACCCTCGAGGATGCCACGGATCTTGTCTTGCGAGCAGGAGCACTCGTCGGCAACCGGGACGCCGCCAAAGACGCGCACGCCATGCTCATGGAACAGACGGTAGAGCAACCGTTCGGCGCCGATCGTCGGGTCGATCAGTTCGGTCGGTTCGATAGTGCCGAGCAAGGCCAGCAATTCCTGCCAGGAATTGTCGATCGGATCCGAGATGTCCTCGCGCGGATCGCCGTCGCCGCCCGGCAGATCCGGAACGCGCATGCGCTCAGGCGATTGCGGCAGGAACTGCGCCAGGATGCCACCGGCGCGCCATTGCTGGCGGGCACCGCCGACACCAGGCGTCAACAGCTTGGCCACCGAGAGCCTGAGATCTGTCGGGATCTGCTCTGACTGACGGAAATAGGTGCGCGCGGCCTCTTCCAGGGTTTCGCCGTCAAGCTGGACGATGCCCTGGTAACGCTGCGTGTGTGCGCCCTGGTCGATGGTCAGCGCCAGCACGCCACTGCCGAGCAGCGTCTGCGGCGAGCTCTCGCCGGCCGCGACCAAGGCCTCTAGCCGGTCGGCGTCAAAGCGCGCATAGGCCCGCAATGCCGAGGGCGTGGAAAAATCCGCCACCAGCATGTCAACCGGCCCATCGGTGCGGGTCTGCAGGATGAACTTTCCTTCGAATTTGAGCGAGGTGCCGAGCAGCACCGTCAGCACACAGGCTTCCGCCAGCAGGCGAGCGACCGGCTCCGGATAGTCGTGACGGCTGAGGATGGCGTCGAGCATCGGCCCAAGCTGGACCGTGCGGCCGCGCACATCGAGCGGGCCGACCTCGAAAGGCACGACGTGATCGTCGCCGGCGTAGCCGAATTCGCCGAGTTTAGGGTGCTGTTCAGACACTTGATGAGTTTCCAACATGACAAAGCTCCGGGGCGCGGCCATGCCGCCCTCCGGGGCGCATGCGTCCAAACGCGCTCAATTTGCGTGATGCGCCGCAAATAGGCATCACGCGCCTCCGGATCAAGCGCCGAGGCCCCTCACGCACCAAGACACTTACGCACCAAGACACCAGGCAAGCACCGCCTTCTGGGCGTGGAGCCGGTTCTCAGCCTCGTCAAACACCACCGAATGCGGCCCGTCGATCACCTCGTCGGTCACTTCCTCACCGCGATGCGCCGGCAGGCAGTGCATGAACAGGGCATCCGGCTTGGCTTTCGCCATCAACGCCGCATTGACCTGGTAGGGCGAGAACACATTGTGACCACGCGCCCGATGTTCCTGCCCCATCGACACCCAGCAGTCGGTGACGATGCAATCGGCCTGGTCGACGGCTTCCTCCGGCGAGCGCGTGAGGAGAAGCTTGCCACCATTCGCCTTCGACCAGTCGATATGCTTCCGCGCCGGCTCGCTGCCTTCGGGTACGGCGACATTGAGGTTGAAGCGAAACCGGGCCGAGGCTTCGAGCAGCGAATGCAGCACGTTGTTGCCGTCACCGGTCCAGGCGATGGTCTTGCCTGCAACCGGACCGCGATGTTCCTCGAAAGTCATGATGTCGGCCATCAGCTGGCAAGGGTGGGTATCGTCGGTCAGGCCGTTGATAACCGGAACGGTGGCATTCTCGGTCAGCTCCAGCAGACGCTCATGCGAGGTGGTACGGATCATGATCGCATCGACGTAACGCGACAGAACCTTGGCGGTATCGGCGATGGTCTCGGAGCGGCCGAGCTGCATCTCGGTGCCGGTCAGCATGATGGTCTCGCCGCCGAGCTGGCGCATGCCGACATCGAAGGACACGCGCGTGCGCGTCGACGGCTTGTCGAAGATCATCGCCAGCACCTTGCCTTCGAGCGGCTTGGAGCGCTCGCCCGCCTTGAGGCGCGCCTTGCGCGCCATCGCGTCGGTCAGCATGAAGCGCAGGTCGCCTTCGGAAACGGTGGAAAGGTCGGTAAAATGACGAGGGCTCATCAGGCTCTTTCGAATTTACTTCGCGGCGGCCGCGGCGATGGCCTCGGACAGGCCCCTGGCGCCGGCGCGGATGCGCTCCAGCGCCTCGTGGATATCGGCGTCGGTGACGGTCAGCGGCGGCAGCAGGCGAATGACGTTATCGCCGGCGGGAACGGCCAGCAGGTGCTGGTCGCGCAAGGCCATGTTCACCTTGGTGTTGGGCATCGCGCATTTGAGGCCGAGCATCAGGCCCGTGCCCCTGATGTCTTCGATAACCTCGGGGAATTCGTCGGCGACGGCGGCCAGCCCCTGCTTCATCAGCAAGGCCTTGCGCTGCACGTCTTCGAGGAAACCATCTTCCAGCACCACATCGAGCACGGCGTTGCCGACCGCCATGGCCAGTGGATTGCCGCCAAAGGTGGTGCCATGGACACCGGCGGTCATGCCGACAACGGCTTCGTCGGTAGCAAGACAGGCGCCCATGGGGAAGCCGCCGCCGATACCCTTGGCGATGGCCATGATGTCTGGCGTCACGCCAGCCCATTCATGCGCGAACAGCTTGCCGGTACGGCCAATGCCGCACTGGACCTCGTCGAAGATCAACAGCAGGCCATGCTGTTCGCACAGCTGCCTGAGCCGCTTCAGCGACTGCGTCGGAACTGGACGGATACCGCCCTCGCCCTGCACCGGCTCTATCAGGATCGCCGCCGTCTCCGGCGTGATTGCCTTTTCGGCGGCGTCGATATCGTCGAAGCCGACCTGGTCGAAGCCTTCGACCTTGGGGCCGAACCCTTCGAGATATTTATACTGACCGCCGGCCGCGATGGTCGCCAGCGTACGGCCGTGGAAGGCGCCTTCGAACGTGATGACACGGAAGCGCTCGGGATGTCCGTTGACGAACTGGTAGCGCCGCGCCGTCTTGATGGCGCACTCCAGAGCCTCGGCGCCGGAATTGGTGAAGAACACCTTGTCGGCGAAGGTGGCGTCGGCCAACCGTTCGCCCAACCGGCTCTGCCCGGGGATCTCATAAAGGTTGGAAACGTGCCAAAGCTTGGCCGCCTGTTCGGTGAGCGCGGCAACAAGGTGCGGATGGCCGTGGCCCAGCGAGTTCACGGCGATGCCGCCAGCGAAATCGAGGTATCGCTCGCCCTTGTCGGTAACCAGCCAGCTGCCCTCCCCGTGGTCAAAAGCCAAGGGTGCGCGAGCAAAGGTCTCGAAAAGCGCCGAACCGCTCATTATATGCGTCTCCGGTACCGGAAATCAAAAAAGCCGCCCAAGCGGCGGCCTTTGCGGCTTATCGTGTTTTTCGGCCATGAAGTCAACGAAAACGTCGCGTAGTGCCGCGGCACAAGCCCTCCAGCGAGACGCCGGCTCATAAGCGACCGGGCAAGTTGGGGAAAACCGAAAAAACCGATTCGTGTTGCACTTGGGACTCTTGTCACCGAGTCAGCGCATAAGGTAATTGTAGTCGAGAAATAACTAGATTTCGTGCGGCGGACCTAATCACCAGATATATGTGGTGTCTGCCCCGGCAAGGATTGCCGGGTCGGGAATGGATTCCGATTGCCGCACGCTTAGCAGGAGCGCGGTCTCATGAACTGGACTGACGAGCGGGTAGAACTTCTCAGGAAACTGTGGTCGGAGGGTCTGAGCGCAAGCCAGATCGCGGCCCAGCTTGGAGGGGTCAGCCGCAATGCGGTCATCGGCAAGGTGCATCGGCTGAAATTGTCGGGCCGCGGACGCGCGACGGCGACGCCGGCACGCCAGAAGAAGACGGTGCAGGGATCGACCGTACAGAAGTCGGTGTCGCGCGCCGCGACAGCGGCGCGCCACGTCACGACATCGATCGGCGCGACAGCGTTGCAGACCCAGTTCGACGCCGAACCGGTGGTGCGTCACTACATCCGCCCGGTCGAAAATGTCGTCCTGCCGATCTCGCGGCATCTGCAGCTTACCGAGCTGACTGAACGCACCTGCAAGTGGCCGAACGGCGATCCCTTGTCGGAGGATTTCCATTTCTGCGGCAACGAAGCCGCCGAGACCGGCCCCTACTGCAAGTACCACGCCCGCATCGCGTTCCAGCCGGCCTCGGAACGCCGGCGGAGCCGGTAGTTTAGGGATTAGGCAGTGGGGACTGGGCAGTAGACCCCTGAGGCACATCTTAGCCTACTGCCTACTGCCTACTGCCTACTGCCTACTGCCTACTGCCTACTGCCTACTGCCTACTGCCTACTGCCTACTGCCTACTGCCTACTGCCTACTGCCTACTGCCTACTGCCTGCCTTACTTCACAGCCAGCCGTTCTTGCGGAAGCGCCAGTAGAGAAAACTGCAGATCAGCGCGATCGTGGTCAGCACCATCGGGTAGCCGTATTCCATCTTCAGTTCCGGCATATCGCTGAAATTCATGCCGTAGATGCCGGCAAAAGCCGTCGGCACCGCCAGGATGGCGGCCCATGAAGCGAGCTTCTTGGAAATCGCCGTTTCCTGGCTCTGGCCGACCAGCAGGCTCGCTTCAAAGGCGAAAGCCAGAACCTCGCGCAGGCTGTCGATCTTTTCCTGAACCGTACGGATATGATCGGTCACGTCGCGAAACAGCGGGTGCATCGCCGCATGGATCTGCGGCAGGTCGGCACTGGTCAGTCGGCGGCAGACCTCCACAAGCGGCAAAGCCGCATTGCGCAGCCGCAAGAGATCGCGGCGTAGCATGTAGAGCCGTTCGATGTCAGGGCCGGTCATCGGCTTCAGCAGCACCTTGTCCTCGATCGCCTCGACCTCGTCCTCGATCTGCTCAAGCACGGGCATATAGTTGTCGACGATGAAATCGAGAATGGCATAGAGGACGAAATCCTCGCCCTTGGCCAGGGAATGGGGGCAGGTCTCCCAATGCTGGCGGACAGCCGCATATGAGGTGGAGGGACCGTGACGGACGCTGACGATATAGCCGGCGCCGACAAACAGATGCGTCTCGCCGAATGTGACGCGGCCCTCGACCAGTTGCGCGGTGCGGGCAACCACGAGCAGGGCATCGCCATATTGCTCGATCTTCGGCCTCTGGTGCGGATGCTCCGCATCCTCGATGGCCAGATCATGCAGATGGAACTGCGCCTGGACGCGCAGCAGCAGGTTGCGGTCGGGCTCCAGGAGGCCGATCCAGACGACATGGCCCGGCTTCTTCGCCCACTCACCGGCTTCCTCGATCGGGATATCGGCTATGCGCCGCCCGCCGGTATAGACACTGGACGCGATGATGCCGGATGCCGCGGGCGGTGCCGGCACTAGGTTGCGAACGTTTTCCACAAGCGACCTCCCGAAGGCACGGCCTTGGATCAGGGTCCGGAGCCAGGAAAGCTTAGCTTATATCACGCCAGGGTTCGAGAGGCGGCCGTTCACTTCACCGGCAGCGGTTCGGAAAGGCTGATCTTGTCGGTCTTGTCGCCCTTCGGCCGCTCCGCCGGCATCTGCTCGCCGGTAACAATGTAATAGATCGTCTCGGCAATGTTGGTGGCGTGGTCGCCGATCCGCTCGATGTTCTTGGCGCAGAACAGCAGATGCGTGCATGGCGTGATGTTGCGCGGATCTTCCATCATGTAGGTCAGCAGTTCGCGAAACAGCGACGTATACATGGCGTCGATCTGATCGTCGCGGTCGCGCACGAAGCCGATCTTCTCCACCGAGCGCGATGCGTAGACGTCGAGCACTTCCTTGAGTTGGGTCAGGGCCAGGTCGGCCAGTGCCTCAAGGCCCCTGAAAAGACTGGTCGGTTGACGTCCGTCCGTCACAGCCACCACCCGCTTGGCAACGTTCTTGCCGAGGTCGCCGACACGCTCAAGGTCAGCCGAGATGCGGATGGCACCGACGATCTCGCGCAGGTCCGTCGCCATCGGCTGGCGCCTGGCAATGATGATGATCGCCTTGTCGTCGATCTCGCGCTGCCCTTCATCAAGGACGACGTCGTCGCGGATGACTTTCTGGGCGAGGCCAGGATCGGCGTTGACGAGAGCGGCGATCGCCTGCTCCACCATGCGTTCTGCATGGCCGCCCATCGCAGCAATTCGCTTCGACAGGTATTTCAGCTCTTCGTCATAGGCGCTCATGATATGCACGGACTGCATGGACGAAATGCCTTCCCGGTTCTTGTGTTGAGTCGTTTCCTCGAATCCCCGCTGATACGCTAGCCGGATGACAGAAAAAAGAAATTACCCTTCGAAATATAGGGCCGCGTCACAGAGCCGGCAAATGAACCGAAAAGGCAGCGCCCTTGCCAACCTCCGACTTGATCGACAGCCGGGCATTGTGGCGCGTCAGGATATGCTTGACGATCGACAGGCCAAGGCCCGTGCCCTTCTGGATCCTGCTGGTCTCGACATCGACGCGATAGAAGCGCTCGGTAATGCGCGGGATATGCTCTTCGGGAATGCCGGGACCGAAATCCCTGATGGTGACATCGATGGCCGGCTCGGATTCCGCATCGCCATGCGCGATCGACACCACGACGCGGCCGCCCGACTGGCCGTATTTGCAGGCATTCTCCAGGAGGTTTTCGAAGACCTGAAAGAGCTCGTCCCGGTCGCCCGGAACATCGAGCGGGCCAGCGGCGAAATCACGTTCGATGACGATGCTGTTCTCTCTAGCCAGCGGTCCCAGTGAATCGATGACACTGTCCACGGTCTGGCGAAGATCAACCTCCGTACCCGGCTTAAGATAAGGCTTCATCTCCAGCCGCGACAAGGACAGGAGATCGTCGATCAGGCGTGCCATACGCCCGGTCTGGCTTTGCATGATCTGCAGGAATTGCTCGCGGGCAGCTGGATCGTTGCGGGCAGGCCCGCGCAGCGTTTCGATGAAGCCCGATATCGAGGCGAGCGGCGTGCGCAATTCGTGGCTGGCGTTGGCGATAAAGTCCGCGCGCATGCGGTCGATGCGACGCGCCTCGCTTTGGTCCTTGAACACCAGCACATAGAGATCGGTGCCATGGCCGACCGACGAGGCACTGACCCGATAGGCCCGCTCGACCGGCAGTTTTTCCATGTAGTCGGCAACATCCGAGGCGACGTTGCCGGACAGGACGCCGTCCAGCAGCGCCTGCATCTCCGGCGCCCGGAATTTCAGCGACAATGACAGACCGGGGGCGATGCCGCCAAAAGCGGCGAAGGCGGCGGCATTGGCATGAATAATGGTGCCGGTGCGGTCGAAGATGATCAGCGGATCGGCAACGGCCGCCGCAAGATATTCACCGGAGAGCCGCTGCAAACCAATGGCCTCGATTGTCGACGGATTCTCTGAGGCGTTGCGCTCTGTCCCGACCGGTAGTATCGCCGCCACAGCCAGAACGACCAGCGCCGGCAAGAGGGCATAGGCGGAGATACCGGCAAAGACATAGGTGATGAGAACGGCGGCGACGCCGGCCGCAAGCAGCCAGCGGCCGTTCCACAGTCGGGCGGCAATGGTTTGCGCCATGCCCTTCTCATCCGAGCTCCCGTCCGCCATTCGCGCCCTGCTTCCTCGCGCCTCGTATGAGAAACTTCCCACTAGACCGGTATAGAGGCTCCCAATAGCATGAGTCCGGAAGCTGGAAAGGGTTCGTCTCGATGAAAAAAACCAAGGAAACTCCCGCCGCGCCGACTTCGGGTCCGCTCAAGATCAGGATCGACGGCAAGGAGCGGGAGTTCGATATCGAGAACCCGACGCTGCCGGACTGGGTCGAGGAGCACAAGCTGACATCAGGCGACTATCCCTACGACAAGAAAATGAAGAGCGACGAGTATGACGAGATGCTCGAGCGGTTGCAGATCGAACTGGTCAAGGCACAGGCATGGCTGCAATCGACCGGCAAGCGGGTGGTGGCGCTGTTCGAGGGCCGCGACGCCGCTGGCAAGGGCGGCACGATCTTCGTGCTGCGCCAATATCTGAATCCTCGTACCGCACGCAACGTGGCGCTGACCAAGCCAACGCCGACCGAGGTTGGGCAATGGTATTTCCAGCGCTATGTGGCGCAGTTTCCGACGGCGGGCGAGTTCGTCACCTTCGACCGCTCCTGGTACAACCGCGCCGGCGTCGAGCCGGTTATGGGTTTCTGCACGCCCGAGCAGCATGAGCAGTTTCTGGATGAGACCCCGCATTTCGAACGGATGATCTCCAACGAGGGCATCCACTTCTTCAAATTCTGGCTGAACATCGGCCAGGAAACGCAGCTCGAACGGTTTCACGATCGCCGCTACAGCCCGCTGAAAAGCTGGAAGTTCTCGCCGATCGACATCGCCGGCATCACCAAGTGGGACGATTATACCAAGGTCCGCGATGTCATGTTCGAGCGCACGCACAAGGAGTTCGCGCCATGGATCATCGTGCGGGCCAATGACAAGCGACGGTCGCGGCTGGCCGTGATGCGGCGCATCCTCCTGTCTCTGCCCTATGATGGCCGCGATCTCGACGTCATCGGCAAGGAAGACAAGAAGATCATCGGCGAAGGGCCCTCTTTCCTGGGCAAACAGGGCTGACGGTTTTCGCGCCGCACGGTCAGAGGTCGCGCGGCGCTTCCGCCAGATTTTCTCAAGCCGCCAGTCGGGCAATCCGCTGCAAACGGCGCAGTGTCGTGTCGTCCTGCAACGCCTGTTGGAACAGCGAAATCTCCTGGTCGATGCGATCGCATAGCTCGCCGGTATCTCCCTTGAGCAGCCTGCGTGTCTGCCGAAGGGCCGCGACCGGCTTCTTGGCAAGTTGCCTGGCCCTGGCAAGCGCGGCGTCCTCGACACTGCCCTCCGCCACGATCTCGCCGACGAGGCCAAGCGCGCGGGCGTCTTCGGCACCGAGCGTGTCGCCCAGGCAGAAGAAGCGAAAAGCGCCGGCGTAGCCGAGTTTGCGTGGCGCCAGGATGCTGGTCGCCGCGTCCGGCACCAGGCCAAAATCGACGAACGGCACCCGGAACGTGCTTTCGCTCGACGCAATTACCATGTCGCAATGAAACAGGATGGTGCAGCCAACACCGACCGCATCGCCGTCGACGCAGGCAAGGATTGGCTTTGGAAACGTCGCCAGCATGCGGAACATATCGGTGACGGCGGCGATCAGCCGCTGATGCTTGGCGGGGTCGAGGAATTCGGAGAAGTCGCCGCCAAGGCAGAAGCATCCAGCCAGGCCACGCAGCACGACGACGCGCACGTCATCGTCGATGGCCGCGGCATGAAACGTCTTGGCCAGGCTTTCATAGGCCCGCCTGTCGAGCACCGGGCGACCATCATCCGACGACACCGTGACGATCAGCGTGTGGTTGCGGAATTCACTTCTCGGCTGTGTGCTCATGACCGTCTCCGATCTCACGATGCCCGCCTTTGTCCGAGCATATCGGGATATCCTCTGGCCAGAACGGGCGCAAAATGATTACGGCGCGAACGCACCACGTCCAGCGTGTGCTCGTTGAAGGTGAGGAGTGTCGCGACGACCTGCTGATTGCCATAGGTGCGCTGATAGCCCAGCGGCGTTGCCAGGAAATGCAGCTGCAGGGCGCGCAACACCCACATTGGCTCGAACTCAATGATCACCTTGTCGACGCCGCGCTTCAGCCCCCACTCGACGAAGCCGGCAATCAGTTCGGTGCCGACGGTCGAGACGCCGCGACGGCCATCGCGAAAACCGGGAGCCACCGCGTAACGGGTCAGTTCATAGATGCTCGGGCCGGATGGTGGCGTTCCTTCGGAAAGGTCGGTCAACACCTCGGTCAGTAGATGTGGCCGCGTGGTCGGCAGCATCCGCTGGTAACCCGCAACCTCGTTGCCCCTGATGACGATCTGATGCACCGCCTCATCGTGGTCGAACTGGTCGACCTCGAGCCCGTCGGGGCGCCGAAGGTCCTCCCATCCCATTTCCTCGACAAATATCTTGTAGCGCAGCCGATGGACGGCCTCCCAAAGGTCGGGACGTTCCATCAATTCCTGGGTTGTAAGGGCAAAAAGCATCCGTCATCTCCTGCATTCAAGAGGAAGATACGGCCGGGCTTTTGCTAGGAAATTACGCGATCACGTAGGCAAAAAATTCTAGGCCGGCGCGGCCGACCTAACTAATGTAGCCGCGCCTTATCGCTTCCGCGACCGCCTGAACCCGGTTGACGGCACCAAGTTTGCTCTTTGCGTTAAGAAGGTGTTTCTCGGAGGTGTGTTCCGAAATGCCGAGAATCTGAGAAATCTCCCATTCGGACTTGCCGACAGCCGCCCATTGCAGGCATTCGCGCTCGCGCGGCGTCAATTCGACATGATCGATGGTCTTGTTTGCCATCGTGTGGAGTTGCATGGCGCGTCCGACCGCATAGGTCGAGACAAGCGAGACCAGGCCGAACTCAGCCGCGGACAATTCAACCGCCTCGCCGCCAAGCGACACCATGACGATCTGTCCGTCGAGCGTGATCAATGGAAACGCCAGCCCGTCGCGCAGCTTGAATTCGCCAGCGTCGCCCATCACTTCGCCGCTGCTCTTGTTGACGCGCACGCCCTGGGCAGCTTCGCGCCACTGGAACGGTGCCTGCAACTGCTTCATATGGCTTACGACAGGGTCGTGATCGACGTAGTTGCGCGCGACATAGCGCTCCAGCCATTCACCTGGCCAGTCGCAGAGCAGCACGTGCTGCTTCTGGAGGCCGGTTGGCGTGCCTGGCTGCGGAACGGTACCCGCCATCAGCGCTGTCAGCCCGAAACCGGAAGTAATGCCAAGCAACTTCGCGCAGACCGCCGCCGCCGTGTCGGCATGCTGCAGCTGATCTATGTATTCAAGCGTACGATCAAACTGACCCATCGCAACATCAACCCCATGTTGCCTCCCAGCGTTGCAATCAATGGCCCGTGCCGATCCGCACTTTGCCACCAACCGCGGATTGCAAACTGCTCTCCTCCAGTTGTGATGCTCGACTTTGACCCCCATCAAAGCAACCACCGCCATTTGCAAACTCGCTAAAGCATATCTTGAAATCAGCGCGTTGAAATCAAAAAGCGTTGTGCCTGTGCCATTTTCGTACGAGAACCCTCTTTGCTGTCAGGGTCGGGCGGAGCTTGAGCGTGGTGTTTCTGCGAATATCGATCGCATTGCTTTCGGCGCTGTTCGGATTGCACGCAATCAGCGGTTTTGCGCGCGCGGCGGAACCGCAGGTTCCGATCCTGTGGGATGCCAAGGAGCGGCTGCCGAAGCCGGATCTCTCCGCGCTGCCACGGTTGAGATTCCTGACCACCACCGACTTTCCGCCCTTCAATTTCCTCGACAACTCGGGGCGGTTGTCCGGTTTCCACATCGATCTCGCCCGTGCCATCTGCGCCGAACTTGGCATTGTCGACAAATGCCAGATTCAGGCGCTGCCCTGGGGCGAATTGGACAGCGCGCTGCAGAAGGGTGAAGGCGAGGCGATCATCGCCGGCATTGCCGCAACGCCCGAGACGCGATCGAAATACGCCTTCTCACGCGCCTATCTGCAGTTTCCGGCACGCTTCATCATGCCGAAGACCAAGGCTCTTGCCGAGCCGATCATCGACAAGCTGCGCAGCAAACGGGTCGGCGTGATCGCCAACTCATCGCATGAGCGGATGTTGCGTGACTATTTCGACGCCGTTCAGGTCGTGCCCTTTGACAGGCCGGAAGACCTCTATGCCGACCTCAAGACCGGCAAGATCGACGCTGCCTTCGGTGACGGCATGCGCTTCGCCTTCTGGCTGGGCGGCTCGGACGCGGCGGGCTGTTGCCGCTTTGCCGGCGGCCCCTATCTGGCGCCGGAATATCTGGGTTCAGGCATGACGATCGCCACCAAGGCGGACGATCCGGCGCTGGCTGCGGCCTTCGATTACGCGCTGCAGGAAATTTCCGTGAAAGGCACGTTCGCCGAGTTCTACCTGCGCTATTTCCCGGTCAGTTTTTTCTGATCCGGCCCGGTCAGTTTCTTCTGATCCGGAAACAGCAGTTAAGTGAGCGTGCGCAGGCGCGCCTTCGCCGCGCGACCGATGGCGGCGACAGTCAGCGTATCAAGGTCGAGCTGGCGGCGGATGAGCTGCAGCACCCGCACCTCTTCCATGCGCATTTCGAGATCGACGGCCGCGACCTCGAAGGCGGCGGCATAGGCGGTGTCGCGCAGGCGTTCCGGCAATGCCTCGGCGACGCTCGCCAGCACACCTTCCAGACCATCCTTTTCATGCAGCATCTTCTGACAGGTCTGCGCGACGGCAATCAGGCGGCCCTGATTGAAGTCCTCGAACACAGGCCAGGAACGGACGACGTCGCCAATCCGCGCCAGTTCGACATCGGTCATGTCACGATCGGAGGCCGAGGTGATGACCATCAGGTGGATCAGCGCTTCGTGCGGCGTCGGCAAAGGCATTCAAAACTCCTTGGGCTAGGCTCTAAAGCTAGGAAGACGCCATCGGAGCCGCAAGGAAAAAGCGCCGCGCTCGTTGACGCTCCGGTCAGGCGCGCATAGAGACCGGTTGAAAATCCACACTTGCGGCTGTCCGGCGAACGATCTTGGCCGGCGAATAATTTGGAAAACAAGACATGGCGGGATCAAACATCATCGATCTCAATCCCGAGCTGCTGGCGGCCGCGACCGAAAGCAAGGCGTGGCCGTTCGAGGAAGCCAAAAAGATCATCGAGCGCTACAAAGGCACGGACTTTCCCGAGACCGTATTGTTCGAGACCGGATACGGTCCGTCCGGCTTGCCGCATATCGGCACATTTGGCGAGGTGGCGCGCACCACGATGGTGCGCCATGCTTTCCGCGTGCTGACCGGCGACAAGGTCAAGACCAAGCTGCTGTGCTTCTCCGACGACATGGACGGCATGCGCAAGATTCCCGACAATGTTCCGGATCGCGCGGCACTCGAGCCCTATCTGCACAAGCCGCTGTCGGCGGTGCCTAATCCCTTTGGCGGCGACTATGCGAGCTTCGGGGACCACAACAACGCGATGCTTTGCCGCTTCCTTGACACGTTCGGCTTCGACTACGAGTTCGCCAGCGCGACGCAGTATTACAAGGCGGGCCGTTTCGACGCGATGCTGCTGCGCACCGCCGAACGCTTCGATCAGATCATGGCGGTGATGCTGCCGACGCTCGGCCCGGAGCGCCAGGCGACCTACAGCCCGTTCCTGCCGATTTCGCCAAAGAGCGGCCGCGTGCTCTACGTCCCGATGAAGCATGTCGACGCCAAGGCCGGCACCATCACCTTCGACGATGAGGGTACGGAAACCACGCTGTCCGTGACGGGCGGCAAGGTGAAGCTGCAGTGGAAGCCGGATTTTGGCATGCGCTGGGCAGCGCTCGGCGTCGATTTCGAAATGTTCGGCAAGGACCACCAGACCAATGCGGTGGTCTACGACCGCATCTGCAACATTCTGGGCGGGCGGGCGCCGGAGCATTTCGTCTATGAGCTGTTCCTGGACGAGAACGGCCAGAAGATCTCGAAGTCGAAAGGCAATGGCCTGACCATCGACCAATGGCTGACCTATGCGCCGACCGAAAGCCTTGGGCTCTACATGTACCAGCGGCCACGGCAGGCCAAGAAGCTCTATTTCGATGTCATTCCGAGAGCAGTGGACGAGTATTACACCTTTCTCGCGGCCTATGTCAGGCAAGACTGGAAGGAGCGGCTGGGCAACCCGGTCTGGCACATGCATGACGGCAACCCGCCCGTGGTCGATATGCCGGTGCCGTTCTCGCTTCTGCTCAATCTGGTCAGTGCGTCCAACGCGCAGAACAAGGATGTGCTGTGGGGCTTCATCTCGCGCCATGCGCCTGGAGTGACGCCAAAGACGCATCCCGAGCTCGACCAGTTGGTCGGCCACGCAATCCGCTACTTCGACGATTTCGTGAAGCCGGCGAAAACCTTCCGGCCGGCCGACGATGTCGAGCGCGAGGCGCTGGATGCGCTCGAAAAGGCGCTCGGCGAGCTCCCGGCTGGCGCCAACGGCGAAGCGATCCAGAACACCTCGCTCAACGTGGCACGCAGGATCGAGCGTTACCAGGATCATTCCAAGCAAAGCCCGGAGGGCGGGCCCGGTGTGTCGGGCGCCTTCTTCCAGATGATCTATCAGGTGCTGATCGGCCAGGAGCGCGGACCGCGCTTTGGTTCGTTCGCCGCGCTTTACGGCATCGCCGAGACACGGGCGCTCATTGCGCGGGCGCTGGCTGGTCAGCTGGCCTGAGAACGCCACCTGTCTCTTCAAGGATCGAACTCGGCGCCTCAGGCGCCGGGCTCGTTTCCGCCGGCATCGCCGGCAGGCCGGAAAGATTCGGCGCCGAACCGTAGATTCCCTTCCTGGCCGCGCGCGCCTTGTCAGCGGCTTCGACATAGGCTCCGCCCTTGGCGGCGCGGGCCCAGCCGTTTTCGACCAGCCATTGGCCGACATCCTGCTTGCCGACGCGGCATTGCGCGGCAATCAGGTCGCGTCCGCCTTCCGGCGGCACCGTGCAGACCACGGCGCGACCCCGCAGGAAGGATCTGAACGCGGTTCGCGCCCGGACGCCGCAGGCCCAGGATTTGCCCTCGTCGCTGCATGTCTCATCCGGCTTGACGACATCGATGCCGGAGACCGCGACGGAATATCCCTTCGCCTCGATCAAGCCGGCGGCGGAGGCGACGGGCTGGAACAGCTTGGTGCCATTCCAGTCGTCGGGCATTTTCGGTTTCGGCGGCATGGCCAGCGCCAGCTTGCTCAGGGGCGCGCGCGGCTCAACGCGTTCGAGCTCCTCTGCGGGAAGCGGCGGCGGTGCGACAAGCTCCGGGTCGATGGCCCTGGAATACACCACGGGTTTTGTCGGCTCGGGTTGCGGGATAGCAGCGGTAACCGGCGCTTCGGCCTGTGTTTCTGCACCGGCCTGGATTTCATCGACAGGCATGGTATCGCCGTCTGGCAGAACGACCCGGCCGCCGGCGACAACCAACGCCGCCATCATCACGATTGCCAGAACCGCGACGGCCAGATGAAACAATCGCATCGCGGCGGCCTTACTGACTTGCCCAGACAATCCGCGCCACCCATTCGACATCGCGCATGGCGATGTCACGGTCCGGATGATCGGGATTGAGCGAGACCAGCATGATCGACTTGATGGTCTGGCGGTCGAGCACCTTGGCCATCACCTCACCTGATATGGTCTTGACGACGACGCGATCCCCCTTGCGGGTCACGGCGCCCGGCTCGACGATGAGCACGTCACCATTGCGGTAGAGCGGCAACATGGAATCGCCCTGCACCTTCAGCGCATAAGAGCTCTCTGTCGATTGAGCGGGCAGTTCAACCAGATCCCAGCCTTGCCCCGCCGGGAACCCCGCATCGTCGAAGAAGCCGCCGGCACCGGCCTGCGCGAAGCCGAGCAGAGGCACTGAGGATCTCTGTATCGGCAGCGCACCACGGCCCAATTCGCCCCTGCCCTCGATCAGCCCGGTGAACTCATCCAGCGATGCGCCGGTCGCCTCGATGATCTTGGCCAGCGATTCGGTCGAGGGCCAGCGCGGACGGCCATCGGAAGACAGACGCTTCGACTTGTTGAAGGCCGTGGAATCAAGGCCTGCCCGCTTTGCCAGACCCGAGGCCGAGAGCGAGTAGCGCTCGGCCAGAGCGTCGATAGCGGCCCATACGCGGTCATGCGAGAGCACTTCGCTCTCCCTCTCGACAGGAAAAAATACCTTCCCGTTCGTAGCCGTCAGAACCACGTTTGTCTACCGGTTGGCCGGGAGAAGGTTGGTCAATCCCCAGCCTTGGCCAGATCACGCAACCGCCGATGCGAGGTCATGAACAACCGTTCCGGCTCGGTGAGCGGGCGTGGCTGAACACTGGTTTCAAGCGCCGCGACCACCTCGCCCATGTCGACAAAGCGGCGATTGGCCCGGTCGTAGATGCCCGCGTTGGTCATGATCAAGGCGGCCGTCTCGCCGCTGTCGAGGACAAAGCGATGCTTGCCGATGACTTGCGTGCCTTCCCAGCTTTCGATGGACGAGACCACTTCGAAGCAGCGCCACAATCTGATCTCGCGCACATAGACCGATTGAAGCCCGCCCATCATCGGCGCCCAGGCCTTTTTCCTGGCCAGCCTGAGCAGGCCTGACCGCAGGAAAATATCGATGCGGCCGAGATCGGCCAGCATCATGTAGCGCGCATTGTTGAGATGAACGTTGTAGTCGATGTCAGTGGGGAGGCAGCGAAACGCCAGCCGGCTTTCGCCACCCATCACATAAGGGCCACGGCTGGACGCCGTGGCGATCATGCGCGCCATCCGCGCCCAGACATACATTACAGCGCCGCGCGTCCTTTTGGACGCGCAAAGGACGCTGCAAGGCTCTTGATTTTACCCATGCTTACGCCGCCTGCTTGGTCTCGTCCTTCGCATAGGGGTCGAAGCGCTGGTAGAAGGTCTCGCCCTTTTCGGCCATGTCGAGCAGCAGCTTGGGCGCCTTGAACTCGGCGCCGTACTTCTTCTGCAGACCCTTGGCGATCTTGACGAACTCTTTCACTCCAATGCCATCGATATAGGACAGCGCGCCGCCGGTATAAGGCGCGAAGCCGAAGGCGAGGATCGAACCGACATCGGCCTCGCGTGGATCGGTGACAATGCCTTCTTCCATGACCCGCGCCGCTTCCAGCGCGATGGTGACCAGCAGCCGCTGTTGCAGCTCTTCATAGTCGACCTTCTCCGCCGGAAGTTGCGGATAGAGGTCTTTCAGGCCAGGCCAGAGCTTCTTCTTGGCCGGCTTGGCTGGATAATCATAGAAGCCCTTGCCGTTCTTGCGGCCAAAGCGGCCGTGGGTGTCGGCCATGGTGTTGATCAACGCCATCTGCTTGGGGTCAACCGCCTTGTCGCCGAGATCCTTGATGGTCTGCTTCATGATCTTCTGGGCGAGGTCGATCGCCGTCTCATCCGTGAGAGCCAGCGGGCCGACCGGCATGCCGGCGGCCTTCGCCGCATTCTCGATCATTGGCGCAGGCACACCCTCGATCAGCATCTTGTAGGCTTCCGACATGTAGCGCAGCACGCAACGGTTGACGTAGAAGCCACGCGTGTCGTTGACGACGATCGGCGTCTTCTTGATGGCGCGGACGAAATCGATCGCGGTGGCCAGCGCCTTGTCGCCGGTCTTCTTGCCCAGAATGATCTCAACCAGCAGCATCTTGTCGACCGGCGAGAAGAAGTGGATGCCGATAAAATTCTTCGGCCGCGCCGAATTCTTGGCCAGCGCCGAGATCGGAATGGTCGAGGTGTTCGACGCGAAGATCGCCGACGGCTTCAACGCCGCTTCCGCCTGCTCGGTGGCGCTTTTCTTGACCGCCGAATCCTCGAACACGGCCTCGACCACAAGGTCGCAGCCGGCGAGGTCAGCATAGTCCGCCGTCGGTGTGATCAGCGACAGCAGCTTGTCCTTCTCCTCGGGCTTGGCGCGGCCTTTCTTGACCAGATCCGCGATCAGGCTTTCCGAATGCGCCTTGCCCTTGGCGGCCGATTCCACGTCGCGGTCGAGCAGCACCACCGGAATGCCGGCCTTGGCCGTGACATAGGCGATGCCGGCGCCCATGAAGCCGGCGCCGAGGATGCCGATCTTCTTGAATTTGGTTTCCGGTACGCCGGCAGGGCGGCGCGCGCCCTTGTTCAGTTCCTGCAGGGAAACGAACAGCGAGCGGATCATCGCCGCTGCTTCCCTGGTCTGCATGATCTCGGTGAAATACCGCTGCTCGATCCTGAGCGCGGTGTCGAACGGCACCAGCAGGCCTTCATAGACGCATTTCAGGATCGCGGCCGCCGCGGGATAATTGCCATAGGTTTCACGGCGCAGGATGGCGATCCCCGGTGGCCAAAGATTGAAGCCGGCGGGCGAATAGATCTGGCCGCCGGGCAGCTTGAAACCCTTCTCGTCCCAGGGCGCCACCGGCTTCAGGCCGTTCCTGATCATCGCCTTGGCGGTCTCGACCAGCTTGGCTGGTTCCGATATCTCATGAATGAGGCCCATCGCCTTGGCCTTTTGCGGCGACAGCGTCTGGCCCGACGTCAGCATCTGCAGCGCCTGCTGCTGGTCGGTCAGGCGCGGCACGCGCTGCGTGCCGCCGGCGCCTGGAAAGATGCCGATCTTCACTTCGGGAAGCGCCATCTTGACCTTGTCGGAATCGGCCGCGACCCGGCCATGACACGCTAGCGACATTTCGAAGGCCCCACCCATGCAGGTGCCGTTGATGGCGGACACCCATGGCTTGCCGCAGGTTTCCAGCTTACGGAACAGGCCAGTCATGGCGCCGGCATTGTCGAACAGGGCCTTGGTTGCCTTGACGGCGTCCTTGCCCTTTTCAGATGCGAAGGTCTTCAACATCTTCTGCAGCATGGTGATGTCGGCGCCGCCGGAGAACGTGTCCTTGCCGGAGGTGATGACCGCGCCCTTGATGGCGGCGTCCGCCGCCACCTTGTCGACGATGGCGTCGAGCTCACGCATCGCCTCTTCGGTGAAAACATTCATCGAGCGGCCCGGCATGTCCCAGGTGACCAGCGCAATGCCGTCGGCGTCGATGTCGAGCGTGAAATTTGTGTAGGTCATCTAAACCTCCTTAGGCCGCGATATTTTCAGCGACAGCCGCGACCACGGCGTCGGTTGTTACAATGGAAGCAAATTCGCCATTGAGATTGGACAAGGTCATCTGGTGGATGGCCTCGGCGCTTTCCGATCGGCCGTCAAAACCAACACGGTCGAACGTGTAGCAGGCGTCCTGAACCAATTGCGCCTCGAAGCCCATGTTTCCGGCCATGCGCGTGGTCGTCTCGACACAGTGGTTGGTGGTGATGCCTGCAATCACCAATGTCTGGTGGCCGGCATCACGCAAACGCTTTTCCAGGTCGGTGCCTATGAAAGCGGAGTTGACATGTTTGACGATCACCGGCTCGCCAGCCTGTTCACGCGCCTGCGAGATCGGCTGATATCCGCTGCGTTCGGGCCGCAGGGCTGAGTCCTTCTCGACCGAAGCGTGGCGGATATGGAATATCGCTAGACCTTCACGGCGAAATGCCTGCAGCAGACGGGCGATGTTTTCGACCGCCTCGGGATTGTTTCGCCGCAGGCCGGCGCGTTCAAATTCGACGAAAGCCATCTGCACGTCGATCAGGATCAGGGCGGGTTTGGTTTGCACGGCGCTACACCCGCTCGATGATCGTGGCGGTGCCCATGCCGGCGCCGATGCAGAGCGTCACCAGCGCGGTGTTGAGGTCGCGCCGCTCAAGCTCGTCCAGCACCGTGCCGAAGATCATCGCGCCGGTGGCACCGAGCGGGTGACCCATGGCGATCGCGCCGCCATTGACGTTGATCTTGTCGTGCGAAATGTCGAACGCCTGCATGTAGCGCAGCACCACCGAGGCGAAGGCTTCGTTGAGCTCGAACAGATCGATGTCCGAGAGTTTCATCTTGGCGCGCTTCAGCAGCTTTTCGGTCACATCAACCGGGCCGGTCAGCATCAACACCGGCTCCGAGCCGATGTTGGCGAAGGTGCGGATGCGGGCGCGCGGCTTCAGGCCCATCGCCTTGCCGGCCTTCTTCGAGCCGAGCAAAACGGCGGCGGCGCCATCGACAATGCCGGACGAATTGCCGGCGTGGTGGACATGGTTGACCTCTTCGATCTCGGGGTGCTTCTGCACCGCGACGGCGTCGAAGCCGCCCATCTCGCCTGGCATGATGAAGGCAGGATTGAGCGAAGCCAGCGACTGCATGTCGGTCGACGGGCGCATATGCTCGTCATGGTCGAGGATGGTCAGGCCGTTCTGGTCTTTGATCGGAATGACGGAATTCTTGAAGCGGCCATCGGCCCAGGACTTGGCGGCACGCTTCTGGCTCTCGACCGCATAGGCGTCGACGTCGTCGCGCGAGAAGCCATACTTGGTGGCGATCAGATCGGCGGAGATGCCTTGCGGCACGAACCAGCCGGGCAGACCGACCGAAGGGTCCATGAACCAGGCGCCGCCGGAAGCGCCCATGCCGACACGCGACATCGACTCGACACCGCCAGCGATAACGATCTCGTCCGCGCCTTGCGCGATCTTGGCGGCGCCAAAATTGATGGCGTCAAGGCCCGATGCGCAGAAGCGCGAAATCTGCATGCCGGGCGCCTTGGTGTCGTAGCCGGCCTCGAAGGCGGCAGCGCGCGGAATGACGGAGCCGGCTTCACCTACCGGATCGACGCAACCGAAGATGATGTCGTCGACGGTGCCGGTGTCCAGCCCGTTGCGGTCGCGCAGTGCCTCAAGCGTCTTGGCGGCGAGCCGCACGGCGGGCACTTCGTGCAGCGAGCCATCCTTCTTGCCCTTGCCGCGCGGCGTGCGCACGGCGTCATAGACATAGGCTTCCGTCATTTTCTTGCTCCTTGGTTTTATCGAACGCAGCTCAGAGCGAGCGTCCGATCAGCAATTTCATGATCTCGTTGGTGCCGCCGTAGATGCGCTGGACGCGAGCGTCGCGGAACATGCGGGCGATCGGATATTCATTCATGTAGCCATAGCCGCCATGCAATTGAAGGCACTCGTCGACCACTTTTCCCTGCAGGTCGCTGAGCCAGTATTTGGCCATCGACGCGGTCACCGGGTCGAGCCCACCATTGATGTGGCGCGTGACACAGTCATTGTAGAACACGCGGCCGATTGTGGCCTCGGTCTTCAGTTCGGCCAGCTTGAACTGGGTGTTCTGGAAATCGATGATCGCCTTGCCGAAGGCCTTGCGTTCCTTGACGTAGTCGATGGTCAGCGCCAGCGCCCGCTCGATCATGGCGATCGCGCCCGTGCCGATCTGCAGCCGCTCCTGCGGCAGTTGCTGCATCAACTGGACGAAGCCCTGTCCCTCCTCGTGGCCGAGCAGGTTGGAAGTCGGCACGCGCATGTCGTTGAAGAACAGCTCCGAGGTGTCGTTGGCCTTCAGGCCGATCTTGTCGAGGTTGCGGCCACGCTGGAAGCCTTCGACCTCGTCGGTCTCGACGACGATCAGCGAGGTGCCTTTGGCGCCCTTCTCCGGATCGGTCTTGGTGACGACGATGACGAAATTCGCCAGCTGGCCATTGGTGATGAAGGTCTTCGACCCGTTGATCTTGTACTGGTTGCCATCCTTTTCGGCCCGCGTCTTGACGCCTTGCAGGTCGGAGCCGGCGCCAGGCTCGGTCATGGCGATGGCACCGATCAGTTCGCCGGTGGCAAGCCTGGGCAGCCACTTCTTCTTTTGCTCTTCCGAGCCGTAGTGGAGGATGTAAGGAGCGACGATCGAATTGTGCAGGCCAATACCGAAGCCATCGACGCCGACATGGCCGATCGCCTCGATGATGGCGCTCTCATGCGCGAAAGTACCGCCCGAGCCGCCATATTCCTCCGGCATCGACGCGCAGAGCAGACCGGCGGCACCTGCCTTCAGCCAGCTTTCGCGGTCGACCATTTCGTTCTTCTCGAACTCGTCGTAGCGCGGCGCGATCTCCTCCGACATGAAGCGGGTCGCCATGTCGTAGAGCATGCCGACCTCGTCCGCCGCCCAGGCAGGCTTGGGGAGACCAAGGATTTCGGCAGGGTTGGTCATGCGATGATCGTCCTCCCAGGCACATCAGCGGAATCGGGGGCTGGCGCTCACGCGTGCCTCCTCGCGGCCCATCGGGCCACCCTCCCCTCGAGGGGGAGGGCTAAGCCATATTTAGAACGCTTCCGCCGGCAGTGCCATCATCGTGTCGGCGCCGCTGGAAATGCGGGCGAGATGAGCCGAGGTTTCCGGCATGATCCGCTCCATGAAGAAGCGGCCCGTGACCAGCTTGTTGTCATAGAACGACGAGGCGCCGTTGGCGCCGACCTTGCCATGTGCCGCCTTGGCCATCTGCGCCCACATGTAACCCAGCGCAACGAGACCGAAGAGATGCATGAAATCGGTCGAGGCAGCGCCGGCATTGTCCGGCTTGGCCATGCCGTTCTGCAGCAGCCACATGGTCGCCGCCTGCAGGTCGTTGAGGCCCTTCTTCAGTGCCTTGGTGAACGGCGCCATCTTCTCATCCGAGCGGTTCTCCTCGCAGAACTCTCCGACTTCCTTGAAGAAGGCCTGTATGGCGCGGCCGCCATTCAAGCCGAGCTTGCGGCCGACAAGGTCAAGCGCCTGGATGCCATTGGCGCCTTCATAGATCATGGCGATGCGGGCATCGCGCACGAACTGGCTCATGCCATGTTCTTCGATATAGCCGTGGCCGCCGAACACCTGCTGCGCCATGACGGCGTGATCGAAACCCTTGTCGGTGAGCACGCCCTTGACCACCGGCGTCATCAGGCCAGTGTAGTCGTCGGCGACCTGACGGTCCTTCTCATCCTCGGAGCGGTGGGCGATGTCCGACTTGATCGCCGTCCACAGCGCCAGCGCGCGGCCGGCTTCGTTGAAGGCCCGCATGGTCATCAGGCCTCGGCGGATGTCTGGATGGACGATGATCGGATCGGCCTTCTTGTCCGGTGCCTTGGCGCCCGACAGCGAGCGGCCCTGCAGGCGGTCCTTGGCGTAGGCAACCGCGTTCTGGTAGGCGATCTCGGACAGCGACAGACCCTGCAGGCCGACGCCGAGGCGCGCTTCGTTCATCATCGTGAACATAGCTTTCAGGCCGCCATTGGCTTCACCGAGCAGCGTGCCCTCGGCCTCGTCATAGTTCATGACGCAGGTCGAGTTGCCGTGGATGCCCATCTTCTCCTCGATCGAGCCGCAGGAGACGGGGTTCCTGTCGCCGGGGTTGCCCGAAGCATCGAGCTTCAGCTTCGGCACGATGAACAGCGAGATGCCCTTGACGCCTTCCGGCGCACCCTCGATGCGGGCCAGCACGAGATGGACGATATTGTCCGACATGTCGTGCTCGCCGGCCGAGATGAAAATCTTCTGGCCCGATATCTTGTAGGTACCGTCGCCGTTGGGGACAGCCTTGCTGCGCAGCAGGCCGAGATCGGTGCCGCAATGCGGCTCGGTCAGGTTCATGGTGCCGGTCCAGGCGCCTTCGATCATCCTGGGCAACCAGGTCGCCTTCTGCTCGTCGGTGCCGTGGGTGATGATCGCCGCGATCGCGCCTTGCGTCAGGCCGGGATACATCATCAACGACATGTTGGCCGAGACCATGTATTCGGCGACCGCGGTGTGGACTGCATAAGGCAGGCCCTGGCCGCCAAATTCGACCGGCGCGGCCAGTCCCATCCAGCCGCCTTCACGGTACTGGTCGAAAGCCTCCTTGAAGCCTTTCGGTGTCGTCACCGAGCCGTCGTCATGACGGACGCAGCCTTCCATGTCGCCGACGCGATTCAACGGATGCATGACGTTTTCGGCGAGCTTGGCACCTTCAGCGAGGATCGCCTCCAGCACATCGGGCGTGGCGTCGGAAAATCCGGGAAGGTTCGAATAGCGCTGATAGCCCAGCACTTCATTGAGCACGAACAGCGTGTCCTGGACCGGAGCCCTGTAGATCGGCATGCTTTTCCTCCACCATGCGGATTTGGCCCCGAACCAAGCCGTGGGAGGCAGGCGGGCCAATGTTGAAGCTGGAATAGCAAATATTGACGTTTGCGTAAACGTCAATTCTTTTGGCGCGGCGAATTTTTACCAGAAAGGCCGTGGCGGGCATCGTTGCACGACATCCGCAAACGACAAAGAGCCGCGTGGCAAAGGCCACGCGGCTCTCAAATCAACCCAGGAGTGGAAGTTGTCTTAGCCGGCGACGCTGGCTTGCGGCGCGGCGCGTTCGGTCAGCATCTGACGCACCGCCGACATCGAGCCGCTCAACTCGTTGATGGCGTCGTCGATCAGCGCCCGCTGCTTCTGGAGGCGGGCCAGCTGCTTCTCCGACTTGTCCAGAGCGAGCTTGAGCTGCTTGGTGTTGGAGCCGGTCGGATCATAGAGATCCATCATCTGCTTGACGTCGCGCAGCGAGAACCCGACCTTGCGGCCAAGCAGGATCAGCTTCAGCCGGGCCTTGTCGCGGCGCGTGTAAAGACGGGTGGAGCCGTCGCGCTGCGGGTTGAGCAGGCCCTTGTCCTCATAGAAACGCAGCGTGCGCAGCGTCACTCCATATTTCTTCGCCATCTCGCCGATGCGGACGAGGTCTTCGCCGGTTTCGACAGGTACATTGTTGGTGTTGGCCGCGGTCTCGCCGGCCGAAATAAGCTTCATGGTCACTGACTTTCCCCGTCTGGTGGCATCGCGGTCTCGGACCTTGCGTCGCCTGAGTGGAAGCGGGGGGCTTGCTTCCAGTCGTGGTTTCAACAAACAAATCGCAAACGGCATGCCCGGCACGCCTTTTACGTTTACGTCAATTCTATACCGATAGCCGCATCATGACGCAAGGGCGTTCTGCGGGCGGACCTTTTTGCCGCATCGTTAAGCGGTTTCTAAAGATCGTCGCAACTTCTTAAGTTTGGTTAACGCGTTGTTTACCACGTTGGGCGAAATGTGCGCATGTCGGTTACCCGTGTTTATCCTGTATCGAATTTTTCACGGTTTTTCGGAGCGCGGGCGAGAGCCTGGGAAGCACGCCTTCCACCGCGGCAAAAGCCACCGGTCGCCTTCGTTCCGGCAGGGACTTGGGGAACTGGCCGCAAGCCAGTCATTGTGAAAAACGGACGCACCGATGAACAGCAAGCGGTCCTACCTCGACACACTCAATGCCGGCAGGCAGCGCAAGCCGCAAACCACGCTTGAGCAGCTCAACCGCTCCCTGGAGACGCTGGAGCAGCGGCTGGGACGGACACGCGAGGATATGGCGGCGCGCCCTGAGCCGCGCCAATATGGTGCTGAACCACGCTATCCCGGCGCGGAACCGCGTTATCCCGGCGCCCAGCCCCAGAACCAGCAGCGCTGGTATGAGGATCCGCAGTCCGCGCAGCGCCCGAAAAGCCCGACGCCGGCCCCGGCCGCGTTCGACCAGAATTACCAGGCCATCGCCCGCGACATCGACCGCGTACGCGGCCAGGAAGACGGCGTCGCCATGGTCGGCAAGATCGCCGTTGAATTGCGCGGCATGCGCGAGGAACTGCGCCAGCAGATGACCGCCGGCCTGCAGCGCGAATTCGATGCACTGCGCGTCGATATCGACCGCGCCTTCCAGTCGAGCGCCAGATCGGGCGGCCAGGCTTCGGGTAAGGGCAGCGCTGAACTCGGCCTTGAATTCGAGCGGCTTTCCGGCGCCATCCAGACGCTGTCCGAAAAGAGCGACGACAGAAGCGTCAACATGCTGCGGCTTGAACTCGAGCAGGTCAAAGCCGCGCTCGACACATTGGCGCGCGAGGAGAGCGTGCAGAAGGTCGATCGCCGCTGGGATGATTTCGACCGCCGCTGGACGGCTTTCGAGGATCGCGTCGATGCCGACCACCGCAAGCGCTCGGACGACCCCGGCCTGGCAATGCTGACCGACCGGCTGGAGCAGATCAGCAATGCCGTCAACAACCTGCCGGAATCGTTGTCGCTGCGCTCGCTTGAGGAAAAGGTGCGTACGCTTGCCGGCGCTGTCGATCATTTCGCCAGCCAGCAGGACAATCGCGGCAGCGACACACTCGGTATGATCGATGAGCGGCTGGACGAGATTTCGCGCGCCATCGTCGCCTCGACTGTCGCGGCGCAAGCCAATTCGTTTGACCACGAAGCCTTCGAGCGAATCGAGAAGCGTATCGATTCGCTTGCCCAGCAGATCGAGGAAGTGGCGCATGATCGCCCGAGCAACGAGGTCATCGACCGGTTGAACATCATGTCGAGCCGCGTCGACGAACTCGCCGGCCGCGCCAATCTGCCCGAGCAGGCGATGGAACGCCTGGCCAGGCAGATCGCGTTGATTGCCGACAAGATCGATCAGTCGCCTGCCATGCCCGACCCCGAATACATCTTCCAGGGGCTGGAGCAGCGCTTCGACGTGCTGTCCGGCATGATGGAACGCCGCCAGGGCGATGCCATGGAACAGGGCAACATGCTGTTTCGTGATCTGGAGCGCCGGCTGGACGAAGTGGCCGACAGGCTCGACCAGCGCAGCACGCCGCAGGTCGACAGCGCAGGCATCATGGAAGCCATCGACGCCCGCTTCACGGCACTCGCCAAGCGCATGGAAACGCGCGTTCCCGACCCCGCCGGTGAGGCGGCGATCCGTGGCCTCGAAAGCCGGCTCGAAGACATTTCAAACCGCCTGGATACGTCGGCGGCGCAGGTTGCCGGCATCGACCCGGCGCTGATCCGCAGCCTGGAGGCACAGGTCGCCGGCCTGTCCGACCATCTGTCCAAGCCTGGCGCACCGTTGCCGGAATTCGAGGATATCAGCCCACGCCTCAACGAAATCGAAAAGTCGCTGGCCGGTACCCGCGATTCGATCGTCGGCGCGGCGCGCGAAGCGGCAGAGAACGCCGTGCGCTCGATGGCCGGCTCCACCGCCAACACGGCCGCCGTTTCGGGCCTTGCCCAGGACCTGAAGACGCTCGAGACGCTGACACGCCGCTCGGACGAGCGCAATTCGAGAACCTTCGAGGCCATCCACGACACATTGCTCAAGATCGTCGACCGCCTGGGTTCGCTGGAAACCAGCGAGCCCGTGGAGGCGGTGAGCGAATTGGTGGACACGCGAACAGACGAGCCGAGGAGCAAACAGCGTTTGCGGTCCGCAAAGATCGCGGTCCAGGACGCACCGTCCCTGGATATCGACGAGCCAACGCCGCTGACAGGCGACATGGCCGACCTTGACGGCCGCGCCGCCGCAATCATGCGCAACGAACCGGCCATGCGCGGCGACCTGCGTACGCGTATTGACCCGGTGACGCGTACGCCTGCGGAAGCCGCTGCCGCCGCCGCCATGGCAGCCCTTGGTTCGGACACGATCGCCGAGAAAGGCGAACAGGCAGGCGGCCGGAAATCAATGTTCGGCGGCCTGGCACGCGCCTTCAGGGGCAGCAAGAAAGAAGCAATGCCGCCGCTAGCCGGCTCGACGCCGAGCGTCGACATGCCAAGCGTCGATCTCGATGAGCCGCTGGACCCGAAGATGGCCAACCGGCCGCTTGAGCCCGGCTCCGGCGCGCCCGACCTCAACGCCATCATGAAGCGGGTGCGTGACGAGCGTGGCCAGCCTGCCCCAGCCAGCGACACCGATGCCGCGAAATCGGACTTCATCGCTGCTGCCAGGCGTGCGGCGCAGGCTGCCGCCGCCGAGGCCGACGCGCTCAAGCGCCAGTCGACGATGAGCGGCCCGGTCAAGGCGCTGCGGATCGGCGACCTGCTGAAGGCGCGGCGCAAGCCGATCCTGATGGCGTCGACGGCAATCATTCTGGCGCTGGTCGGCATGCAGCTGGGCAAGGCGTTTTTCGTCGATCCCGTCGAAGTGGCAAGCAATGACGCGGCACCTATCGTCGCCGCGCAGCCAGTCAAGACCACCTCTGTCGACGCCGCCCCCAGCCAGCCGAAGATGGACGCCCAGCCCGTGGCAACGGAAGAAGCGCCCGCCCGCTCCGTCAGGCAGGCCGCGTCTTCCGAACCAGTCAAGGACGACATGGCGGCGCAACCGGCCATGCCAACCGACACCGAAGCTTCAATGGATGCCGGGCCCGCGCCGGCTCCGCTGGTATCGGCCGTGCCGGTCGACCCGCTTGCCGCAACGCCTGTAGCAACCATCTCGGAGCCTCCGGCATCCACGTCCCAGGCTTCGATTGTACCGGCTCCTGCTGCTCCAATCGCGGCGGAGGCGGCGGATACCAATGCTGACTCGCAGCCAATTCCAGCCATGTCCAAGGACACCACCGGGGCTGTCCCGCCGGCTGCTGCCTCGACGGCGGGCGCCACGGCCAAGATCGATATCCCGGCCGATGCCGGCCCGGTCGCCTTGCGCGACGCAGCCGCGGGCGGCGACGCCAAGGCGCTGTTCGAGGTCGGTTCCCGCTACGCAGAGTCGCGCGGGGTCAAGGAAGACTTGGCGGCGGCGGCCAAATGGTATGAGAAGGCAGCCGAGCTCGGCTTCGCGCCAGCCGAATACCGCATCGGCAATTTCTACGAGAAGGGCATTGGCGTCGCCCGCGACGTCAAGAAGGCGAAGACCTGGTACCAGCTCGCCGCCGAGCAGGGCAATGCCAGCGCCATGCACAATCTGGCCGTGCTGTTCGCGATGGCCGCCGACGGCGTGACCGACAATGAATCGGCCGCGCACTGGTTCCAGGCCGCCGCGGATCTCGGCGTCAAGGACAGCCAGTTCAATCTCGGCATCCTGGCTGCCAAGGGTGTCGGCATGAAGCAGAATCTCGAGGAATCCTACAAATGGTTCGCGCTCGTCGCCAAGACCGGCGACAAGGATGCGGCGGCCAAGCGCGACGAGATCGCCAATGCGCTGCGCCCCGAACAGCTTGAGCGCGCCCGTGCCGCCACCGAGCTGTGGAAGGCCAAGCCACTCGATGCCGCCTCCAACTCCGCCGATATTCCCGAATCCTGGCAGGAAGGCCAACCGCAGACGACCGCCAGCGTCGACATGAAAAAGGCCGTCCAGAACATCCAGCGCATTCTCAACAAGAACGGTTACGACGCTGGTGGCGCCGACGGCATGATGGGCCAGAAAACCAAGACGGCGATCATGGCATTTCAGACCGACAACAAGCTGCCGGCGACCGGTACGGTCGACGAAAAACTGATCAAGGCACTGCTGGCGCGCAAATAACGGCGGATGCGTCGTTTCCACGACGCCCTTGCCACACATTTGCCTGTTAACTGATTGAGATGTTTTTTGTTTCGGCGGCGCGGCGCGGTTTGACTTCGCCGTTCCGCCGGCGCAAGAACGTGATAGCTTTTCGGCGTGAAATGGCCGCAACGGTTGCATTCGTCGAGGGGCAAACTGGTCGAGACTGACGGGTGGGCATCTATCTCCCGATTGCGGAAATTTCCGTCAACGTCTTCGTGCTGCTGGCCATGGGCGCGGCGGTGGGCTTCCTGTCGGGCATGTTCGGCGTCGGCGGCGGCTTCCTCATCACACCGCTGCTGATCTTCTACAACATACCGCCGGCAATCGCCGTCGCCACCGGCGCCAACCAGGTCATCGCCTCGTCCTTCTCCGGTGCGCTGTCGCACATGAAGCGCGGTACACTCGACTTCAAGCTCGGCGGGGTGCTTCTGGCTGGCGGCATTGTCGGCTCCACGGGCGGCATATTCGTGTTCGGCTTCCTGAGGCGGCTCGGCCAGCTCGATCTGTTCATCTCGCTGCTCTACGTCGTGCTGCTCGGCACCGTCGGCGGGCTGATGCTGGTTGAAAGCGTCAACGCCTTGCGCGCCACCCGCAGCGGCGCCGCACCGGTGCTGAAGAAATCCGGCCAGCACAACTGGATCCACCGCTTGCCGCTGAAGATGCGGTTCCGCGCCTCGAAACTGTTCGTCAGCGTCATCCCGGTGCTTGGCCTGGGCGCGGCGATCGGCTTCCTGTCGTCGATCATGGGCGTCGGCGGCGGCTTCATCATGGTGCCGGCGCTGATCTACCTGCTGAAAGTGCCGACCAACGTCGTCATCGGCACATCGCTGTTCCAGATCATCTTCACCTCGGCCTATACGACGCTGGTCCACGCAACCACCAACCAGACGGTCGACGTCATGCTGGCCTTCCTGCTGATGGCCGGTGGCGTCGCCGGCGCGCAATATGGCGCCAAGGCCGGCCAGAAACTGCGCGGCGAGCAGCTTCGGGCGCTGCTGGCGCTGCTGGTGCTGGCTGTGGCGATCAGGCTTGCCATCGACCTGTTCGTCACGCCGCCCAATCTATATTCGCTGTCCGGCGCGGGCCTGAACTGATGTCTGGCTTGAGCGCGCTCAAGGCCGCAATACTCCTTTCGCTGATTGTGGCCGCCGCACCGGCAAAGGCACAGACGCCGCCAACGGAAGGCATCCAGATCGGCCTTTCCACCGACAATGTCTCGATCACAGCCGGTTTTTCCGGCGCCGATCTCACCATCTTCGGCTCACTGGAAAACCCCGACCCGCTTGTCGCACGCCAGGGGCGCTACGATGTCATCGTCGTGCTCGAGGGTCCGCCGAAGCCGGTGGTGGTGCGCCGCAAGGACAGGGTACTTGGCGTCTGGGTCAATCTGGAATCGGAGACCTTCGAGAACGTGCCGGTCTCCTATTCGGTGGCGACAACGCGGCCGCTACAGGACATCACCGAACCAAACAGCTACAAGCAACTGTCGCTTGGCGCCTCCAACCTCTATATGCAGCCCGCCGATGCCGGCGACAGCCCGGCGACGATCGAGGAATTCACGGCGGCATTGCGTGAGCGCAAGGCCGGGACCGGCCTCTACAGCGAGAACGTCGGCGGCGTGCAGTTCCTGTCGCAGAACCTGTTTCGCGCCACGGTCAGGCTGGCGCCGAATGTCCCGGTCGGCACCCACAAGGCACGCGCCTTCCTGTTCAAGAGCGGTCTGTTCATCAAAGAGAGCTCGGCCCAGCTGGAAATCCGCAAGTCCGGTTTCGAGCAATCGATCTTCCGTGTCGCCCACGACTATTCCTTCCTCTACGGCGTCTTTGCCATATCGCTGGCCATGGTGACCGGCTGGCTCGGAAGGCTGATCTTCCGCAGGGATTAGAACTTTTCCCGAAAAGTGGTTTCCCTTTGCGGGAGCATGCGGTAGACCGCGCTCCCCAGTCAGCAGAACAAACACTTCGTTCGGCAGAGCGATCCGGTCCGCCGGATAGCGATACGCCGCCGCGCGGCGCCAGCCCGGCCGCCAAGACATCTACAGGATTCAGTCATGCGACCAGCCTTCGCCGGCATCGACTTCGGCACTTCGAACTCCACCGTTGGCGTGGTCAGGAATGGCAAGCCGCACCTTGTCGCGCTGGAAGAGAACCATGTCACGCTGCCAAGCGCGGTGTTCTTCAATTTCGAGGACAACCATACGTATTTCGGGCGCCGCGCCATCGCCAACTATACGGACAGCGTCGAAGGCCGGCTGATGCGCTCGCTGAAAAGCGTGCTCGGCAGTTCGCTCGCCCACGAGAAGACGCGCATCAAGGCGCGCTCGATCGGCTTCATGGAGATCGTCGGCCTGTTCCTTGGCCATCTCAAGAAAAAGCTGGAGGAAGATGCCGGCGACACCGTCGAGACCGTGGTGCTCGGCCGCCCGGTGCAGTTCGTCGATGACGATGCGGAGGCCGACGCGAATGCCCAGGGCGAGCTTGAGAAGGCGGCGCGTGCGCAAGGGTTCAAGCATATCGCCTTCCAGTTCGAGCCGATTGCCGCCGCGCTCGACTATGAGCAGAGGGTGACGCGCGAAGAACTGGCGCTGATCATCGATATGGGCGGCGGTACTTCTGACTTCTCGATCGTCCGCGTTTCGCCGCAGCGCGCCCAGTCGCTCGACCGCAAGGATGATATCCTGGCCAGCCGCGGCATCCATATCGGCGGCACCGACTTCGACCGGTTGCTGAGCATTGCCCATGTGATGCCGCTGCTCGGCTACCTGACCCCGACCAAGGACGGCAAACGCAACCTGCCGGCCAGCTATTTCATCGATCTCGCGACATGGCAGCGCATCAATCTGGTTTACACCGCCAAGGCGATGACGCACCTGCGCCAGATCCGCTACGAGGCTGTGCGCGCGGACCTCGTCGACCGGTTCATCCATATCGTCGAGCACCGCTACGGACATGCGCTGGCCGCGCTTGTCGAAAAGGCCAAGATCGAACTGACGGACGCCTTGTCGGCGCAAGTCGCGGTGGCGTTGCCGGAGGCCCGGTTCGCGGCCGAGATATCACGCGGCGGGCTCGATGCCACGATCGCCAGGGACATCGAGAAGGTCACGGCGACAGTCGGGCAGACCATCCGCGATGCTCAGTTGAAACCATCCGACATCACGGCGGTGTTCCTGACCGGCGGCTCCACCGCGATCCCCTTGGCACGGCAGCAGATCCTGTCGCTGGTGCCGCAGGCATCCGTCATCGAGGGCGACATGTTCGGCTCGGTCGGGCTTGGCCTGGCACTCGACGCGCAGCGGAAGTTCGGTTGATATCGCTTCGTGGCTGGCTCAAACAAGAGCGGCCACCGTTTCATCCATGCTGGCGCCGAGATGGGCCTTGAGTGCCATCTGAGCCAGGCTCGCCTGGCGGTCACGATGGGTGATCATGGCGAAGTCGCGTTTGGGCAGGTCGATCGGCACCGACCGCAAGCTGCCCTCGGCGACGGCGCGCGCCACGACAAGTTCCGAGATGATGGTGGCGCCAGCGCCCGCCTCGACTGCCTGGCGAACCGCTTCATTGCTTGGCAGCACCAGGAAAATCTGTAGATCGGCGAGTGAAATCCCCTCGCCGCGCGCCAAGTCCTCCAGCACTTCGCGCGTGCCGGAACCGCCTTCGCGGATGATCCAGCGCAACCCCTTGATGTCGGGACGGCCGGGTGACGGTTCGGCGATCTCCGGATGCGAACTGGCCACGACCAGCATCAGGCGGTCCAAATCAACCTTGGCACGGCGCAGAATATCGGATTCGGTGCGCCCCTCGACCAGGCCGAGATCCGCCGCGCCATCAAGAACATTGGCCTCGACCTGCCTGGTGTTGCCGATGGTGACACTCAGCCTGACGGCTGGATAGGCTTCGTGGAAGGAGGCCAGCCGGCGCGGCAGCCAATAGCTGGCGATGGTCTGGCTGGCGGCGATCGAGAGACTGCCGGTGACCGTCTGCGAGACATGCTCCAGCACATTGCGGGCGGCAGCTGCCCGCTCAAGCACGGCCTTGGCCTCGGGCAGGAACCGGTGCCCGGTCTGGGCAAGCTCGATGTTGCGGCCAACCCGGTTGAACAGATGCACGCCATGCTGCTGTTCGAGCGAACGAATGGCGGCCGATGCGGCCGACTGCGAAATGCCCAGCAGCTCCGCCGCCTTGGTCATGTGGCCGCGCTCGGCGACAGCGACGAAAATTCGCAATTGGTCGAGAGTCATAAGCGTATTAAGAACCAATATCGATTGAATTTACAAGAACAACTGATTAGACGCATCGATAGCTTTATTCTAAGTTTTTGATTGAAGTTAGAAAAAATTCGCCATCGGATCGCAAGGGACGACATGATCGGGCGGTTCAAATCGTTGTTTGCGCATTGGACCCGCAGTCTGCGGCGGCAACTGGCTGGCGACCGCTATCATCCGGAAGAGCACTATATGCGCGGGCCCGGGCCGAAGACGAAAGCCAAGTCTTCCGGCAGCGCAAGCACCCTCAAGCGATGACCCAGGGCTCACCGCGCGGCGCGAATTCGGCTCCGTCGCAAAGGCCGCTGGCTGACAGCCGCGCGCCCGATGAGGGCGACGGGGTAGACACCTCGCCCAGCATCTCCGACAGCATCGCCAAGACGACCTGCTACATGTGCGCCTGTCGCTGCGGCATCGACGTACACATCAAGGACGGCAAGGTCCGCTACATCAACGGCAACAAGGACCATCCGGTCAATCGCGGCGTGATCTGCGGCAAGGGCAGTTCCGGCATCATGCAGCACTACAGCCCGGCGCGGCTGAAGAAACCGCTGTTGCGCACCGGCCCGCGCGGCTCGGGCGAATTCCGCGAGATCGAGTGGGAAGAGGCTTTTTCGATCGCGGCCGGGCGGCTTTCCACCATCCGTCGGACCGACCCGAAAAAACTCGCCTTCTTCACCGGGCGCGACCAGTCGCAATCCTTGACCGGCTGGTGGGCGAGCCGTTTCGGCACGCCCAATTTCGCCGCTCATGGCGGCTTCTGCTCGGTCAACATGGCGGCAGGCGGCCTCTATACGATCGGCGGATCGTTCTGGGAGTTCGGTGAGCCCGACTGGGACAACACGAAATACTTCATGCTGTTCGGCGTCGCCGAGGACCATGATTCCAACCCGATCAAGATCGGCCTCGGCAAACTCAAGGCGCGCGGCGCCAAGGTGGTTTCGATCAATCCTTGCCGTACCGGCTACAACGCCATTGCCGATGACTGGATCGGCATCCGTCCCGGCACCGATGGGCTGTTCGTCTTCGCGCTGATCCACGAATTGCTGAAGGCCGGCCGCGTCGATCTCGACTATCTGCTGCGCTACACCAATGCCCATACGCTCGTCATCCAGGAGCCGGGTGCGGCTGATGATGGGCTGTTTGTCCGTGACGCCGAAGGCAATCTGCTGGCCTGGGACAGGGTGGCGAAGACACCGGTCTGCGCCGCCGATGCGAATGCCAAGCCGGCGCTGACTGGCAGCTTGACAGTCGAGGGCCGCCGATGCGTGCCGGTGTTCCAGCTCATTGCGGAACGCTATCTCGATGAGAGTTTTGCACCCGACGCTGTCGCGGAACGCTGCGGCATTCCGGCCGATACGATCCGAAGGATTGCCGCCGAACTTGCCCATGTAGCTTTCGAGCAGGAGATCGAACTGCCGGTGGCATGGACCGACTGGGCCGGGCGACGGCATGAGACCATCAAGGGACGGCCCGTCGCCATGCACGCGATGCGCGGCATCTCGGCCCACTCCAACGGTTTTCACACCTGCCGCGCCATCCATCTGCTGCAGGTGTTGCTGGGCACCATCGATGTTCCCGGCGGTTTCCGCTTCAAGCCACCCTACCCGAGGTCGGCGCCACCGGGGCCGAAGCCTTGCGGCAAGCACGTGAAGCCGATGACGCCGCTGGACGGCATGCCGCTTGGCTTCGTCTGCGGGCCTGACGACCTTCTGGTCGACGATGCCGGCGTGCCGCTGCGCATCGACAAGGCCTATTCCTGGGACGCGCCGCTCGCCGCGCACGGCCTGATGCACACCGTCATCCGCAACGCCTGGGCGGGCGATCCCTACAAGATCGACACCCTGATGATGTACATGTCGAACATGGCCTGGAATTCCTCGATGAACACCGTCGAGACCATCGCCATGCTGACCGACAGCGACGAAGAAGGCCGCTACAAGATCCCCTTCATCATCTATTCCGATGCCTACTATTCCGAGACGGTGCCGTACGCCGATCTCGTGCTGCCGGACACCACCTACCTCGAAAGGCACGACTGTATCAGCCTGCTCGACCGGCCGATCAGCCACGCCGATGGACCGGGCGACGCCATCCGCCATCCGGTGGTCGAGCCCGACCGCGACGTCAGGCCATTCCAGTCGGTGCTGATCGAGCTTGGTGCGCGGCTCGGCCTGCCCGGCTTCGTCAATGACGATGGCTCGGCCAAATACCGCGACTATGCCGACTACATCGTCAACCATGAGCGCACGCCGGGCATCGGCCCGCTTGCCGGCTGGCGCGGCAAGGATGGTACCGCCATCGGCAAGGGCGAGGTCAACCCCGACCAGTTGCAGCGCTACATCGACAATGGCGGCTTCTGGCATCAAGATTTCGCGGACGACCAGCGCTACTACAAGATGGCCAACCGCTCCTATCTCGACTTCGCGGTGCAGATGGGTTTCATCCCCAAGGCCGAGCCGATCGTCTTCCAGCTCTATTCCGAGCCTATGCAACGCTTTCGCCTTGCCGCGCGCGGTCATGGCAAGGTGCAGCCGCCCGAGACAGAGCGCAGCCGCATCGAGACCTACATGGACCCGCTGCCGTTCTGGTACACGCCCTTCGAGGAAGCCGCCGTCGATCTCAAGACATATCCGCTGCACGCGCTGACACAGCGGCCGATGCACATGTACCATTCCTGGGGATCGCAAAATGCGTGGCTCAGGCAGATCACCAGCCAGAACAGGCTGTTCGTACATCATAAGACCGCGACCAGCCTCGGTCTTGCCGATGATGACTGGGTCTGGATCGAGAGCATCAACGGCAAGGTGAAGGGGCAGATCAAGCTGATCGACGGCGTCAATGCCGACACGGTCTGGACCTGGAATGCCATTGGCAAGCGGCGCGGCAGTTGGGGGCTGAAGGACGACGCGGCTGAATCCAACCGCGGCTTCCTGCTCAACCATGTCATTGGCGACCAGACATCGGCCGACAGGAACGGCAAGCGCTATTCGAATTCCGATCCGGTCACCGGCCAGGCGGCATGGTTCGACCTGCGCGTGCGCATTGTCAAATGCGCGGCTGATGAAGCGGGCTTTACCGAACCTCAGTTCGAGCGCTTCCAGCAGCCGCCGCATTTCGAGCCCGCGCCCGACACGCTGAGCTTCGGTGCCGAGTTCCGCCGGAAACGAGAGGCCACGAAATGACCTGTCTGCCCGCCCATACCGACAAGAAGCTCGGCCTCGTCATCGACCTCGACACCTGCGTCGGCTGCCAGGCCTGCGTCACCGCCTGCAAGGAGTGGAACACCGGCGGCCATATGGCGCCGCTGACCGACATCGATCCCTATGGCGGTCATGTCGACGGCGTCTGGTTCAACCGCGTGCACAGCTACGAACACACCACCGAGATGGGCGGCCGCACGGTCAATTTCCCGCGCTCCTGCCTGCATTGCGAAACGCCGGCCTGCGTCACTGTTTGCCCGACCGGCGCCTCCTACAAGCGCGCCTCGGACGGCATCGTGCTGATCGACGAAGACAAGTGCATCGGCTGCAAATTGTGCAGTTGGGCCTGTCCTTATGGCGCGCGCGAATTCGACACCGAAGTCGGTGTGATGAAGAAGTGCACGCTGTGCGTCGACCGCATCTACAACGACAATCTGGCCGAGGAGGACCGCGTGCCGGCCTGTGTCGCCGCTTGCCCGACCAGTGCACGGCATTTTGGCGATCTCGGCGACCCGGCCTCGGCGGTGTCGCTGCTGGTGGCGGAGCGTGGCGGCGTCGACCTGATGCCGGAACTCGGCTATAACCCGACCAACAAATACCTGCCGCCGCGCGCCCACAGCAAGCGCGCTGCATCGGTGGCCGCGCCGGCACTCGAAGCGGTGCGGGCCGAAGGCGGTTTCCTCGGCTGGGTCGACCGCATGCTTTCGAACTGACCGCTCATGCATCCAGCCTTTTCCGTCGTCTTTTTCACCACCGCCACCGGCGCGGGTTACGGCTTGCTGGCGCTACTCGGTGTCCTCGGCGGCCTCGACTTCATCCCCGCCGATTTCTGGCTCGGCCTCATCGGCCTCGGCCTGGCGCTCGGCCTAATTTCCGCCGGCCTGCTGTCCTCAACCGGGCACCTCGGGCGGCCGGAACGCGCCTGGCGTGCCTTCTCGCAGTGGCGCAGCTCATGGCTGTCGCGCGAAGGTGTCGCCTCTGTCGCTACGTTCATCCCGGCTGGACTGTTCGGCATCGGCTGGGTCTTCTTCGGCCACACCAATAGCTGGGTTGCCTTCGCGGGATTTCTGGCGGCCATCGGCGCCATCGTCACCGTCTGCATGACCGGCATGATCTATGCCTCGTTGAAACCAATCGCACAGTGGCACAGTCCCTACACCTTGCCCGGCTATCTCATCTTCTCGGCGATGAGCGGCAGCCTGCTTGTGAACGGGTTGCTGCAAGGCTTTGCCATCGGCACGAAGACCCTTCTGGCATGCACTGTGCTGCTGACCTTGCTTGGCTGGGGTTGGAAACTGGCGACCTGGCGCTACAACGACCGGCTGGAAATCCCGACCAATGCCAACACCGCGACGGGTCTTGCCGGCGGCACGGTGCGGTCGCTGGAATGGCCGCACACCGAGGAGAACTATCTGCTCAAGGAAATGGGCTTTCGCATCGCGCGCAAGCACAGCGCCAAGCTGCGCTTGATCACACAGGTTCTCGCCTTCGCCGCGCCGGTCGTGTTGCTGATTGCCGCCTTCGCTTTGCCATGGCCTTTCGCGGCCTTGCTGTCGGCGCTTGCCGCTGTTGCGCAGTTTGCCGGAATGCTGGTCGAGCGCTGGCTGTTCTTCGCCGAAGCGAAGCACACCGTCACGCTCTACTATGGACGGTAGGGTTAGCCCGGCCGCAGCATCGAGCGTGAGATGGCGAAAATGCGCTCGGTGCCGAGCATATAGGCCATCAGCGTTTCCAGGCGGAACAACCCGGCATAGGCCCGATCTAGTACATTGAGCGAGCCTGTATAGGCGCCAAAGGCCGGCATGATCATGCGGCCGCCGTCACCAGCAAAGCAGCGGCGGCGGACGGAACGTCCGCGCTGGACGATGCGCGCGCAGGGATGCAGGTGGCCCGATATTTCGCCCTCGACGCGCACCTTCGACGGCTCGTGCCGGAACAGCAGCGAGCCTATCGCCAGCTCAAGAACGGTTTCGCCGGGCAGGTCGGCGGGTGCTTCCGGGTCATGGTTGCCGGCGACCCAGAACCACTGGCGGCCAGCCATCAGCGCTTCCAGCCGTTCGCGAAAACTCGCATGCATGCGCTCGGCACCGCCGCCGTCATGAAAACTGTCGCCCAGGCTGATGACGATCGACGGTTGGTAGTCTGATATCACCGCCTGCAGCCTGAGCAAGGTCGCCCCGGTGTCGTAGGGCGGGATCAGCGTGCCGCGCCGTGCCAGCGACGAGCCTTTTTCCAGGTGCAGGTCCGACACCGCAAGAAGCTTGAGTTCAGGAAAGTAGAGCACGCCGCGCGGGTCGCAGACGGCGCGTTCGCCGGCGATGCCGACAAGGTCAGCCTCGGCAATCAGCGATGTGCGCGCCAGCGAAAAATTCATCCCGGAAACATGCTCATCTTTGACCCATCGCCTCCTCGACCAGATCGGCGGCTTCCATGAGCAGTGACTCATTGGCGCCGCCATTGACCGATTCCTTGCCGATTTCCAGCATGATCGGCACCGCCAGCGGCGAAATCTGGTCGAGATGCTTATGCATGATTCGACCACGTACGCGCGAGAGCATCTCGGCAAGTCTGCTGACATCAAGCAAGCCGGCCGATGCATCGGTGCGCGTCGCTTGCAGCAGGATATGGTCCGGCTCGTGGCTGCGCAGCACGTCGTAGATCAGATCGGCTGAGACTGTCACCTGGCGGCCGCTCTTCTCCTGACCGGGAAAGCGCTTCTCGATCAGCCCGGCGATGACCGCGCAAGTGCGGAAGGTGCGCTTCAGCATCCAGCTGTCGTTCAGCCAGGCCTCGAGATCGTCGCCCAGCATGTCTTCGTCGAAGAGAGCGGCCAGGGACGGCTTCTTGGCCTTGAACAGCGCGGCCATGTCGTCCAGCGCCCAGACGGCGAGAGAATAGTCGGTGGCGACGAAGCCGAGTGGCCGGGCGTTGGCCCGCTCCAGCCGCCGCGTCAACAGCATGCCGAGCGTCTGATGCGCCAGCCTGCCCTCGAACGGATAAGCGACCATGTAGTGACGGTTGCCACGCGGAAAGGTCTCGACCAGGAGGTCGCCGCGCTTCGGCAGCACCGACTTTTCCTTCTGCAAGCGCAGCCAGTCGGCGACCTGCTCCGGCAAGGCCTGCCAGCGATCGCTGTCAGCCAGCATGCCGCGCACCTGGTCAGCGAGATAGGTCGACAGAGGAAACTTACCGCCGGCATAGGATGGCACGATGATGTTGGCGCCGGCGCCATTGGAGACGACGCATTCATTCTCGCGGATGCCCTCGAAGCGCAGCACCTTGCCGGCAAACAGGAAAGTGTCGCCCGGCCTCAGTGTCTCGGCGAAATACTCCTCGATCTTGCCCAGCACCGAGCCCCCGCGCCCGACCATGCCCCGGCCCTGCCTGACATAGCGGACATTGAGCTCCGGCATCTCGACGATGGTGCCGACATTCAGGCGGTATTGCTGAGCTATGCGCGGATGCGAGACGCGCCACAGCCCATCCTTGGTTTTGCGGATGCGGGCGTAGCGCTCGTAGTTTTTCAGCGCATAACCGCCAGTGGCGACGAAATCCACCACTCGGTCAAAGGTCTCGCGTTCCAGCCCGGCATAGGGCGACGCACCGCGCACCTCCTCGAACAGCTGGTCGGCATCGAAGGGCGCGCCGCAGGCAACGCCCAGCACATGCTGCGACAGCACGTCGAGCGCACCGCTGACCAGCGGCGGCGTGTCCTGCGCACCGAGATAATTGGCGTCGAGCGCGGCCCGGCATTCCAGCACCTCGAAACGGTTGGCCGGGATGAGGATTGCCTTCGACGGTTCATCCATGCGGTGATTGGCGCGGCCGATGCGCTGCGCCAGACGGCTGGCGCCCTTCGGCGCGCCGACATGCACCACCAGGTCGACATCGCCCCAATCGATGCCGAGATCGAGCGTCGACGTGGCGACAATGGCGCGCAGGGCGTTCTCACCCATTGCCTTCTCGACCCGGCGGCGCTGGCCAACATCGAGCGAACCATGGTGTAAGGCGATCGGCAGCGTGTCCTCGTTCGCCCGCCAGAGCTCCTGGAACAAAAGCTCCGCCTGGCTGCGGGTGTTGACGAACAGCAGCGTCGTTTTGTGGTGCTTGATTGCCTCGTAGATTTCAGGAATGGCGTAGCGGGCCGAATGGCCGGACCAGGGCACACGTTCTCGCGAATCGAGGATGGAAATATCGGGCTTGGCGCCACCCGCCACGGTGATCAGCCCAGCCATCTCGCCGGGCGGATTCTGGCCGACGAGCCAGCGCCGCAATTCGTCGGGTTCCGCCACGGTCGCCGACAGGCCGATCGTCTGCAATTGGGGCACATAGTTGCGCAGCCGCGCCAGCCCGAGCGCCAGAAGATGGCCGCGCTTCGATGTCACCAGCGAATGCAATTCGTCCAGCACGACATAGCGCAAATCCTCGAAGAATCGCCGGGCGTCGGGGGCGGCGATCAGCAGCGCCAACTGCTCGGGCGTGGTCAGGAGGATGTCCGGCGGAACCAGTTTCTGCCGCTGGCGCTTGTGCGATGGTGTGTCGCCGGTGCGCGTCTCGATGCTGATCGGGAGGCCGATCTCTTCGACGGGCTTGCCGAGATTGCGCTCGATGTCGACAGCCAGCGCCTTGAGCGGTGAGATGTAGAGCGTATGGATGCCGCGATGCGCCTGGCCGGGTTTTCGCTTCGCCCTGCCGGCCAGTTCTGTCAACGACGGCAGGAAGCCGGCCAGTGTCTTGCCTGCGCCAGTCGGCGCGATCAGCAGCACCGATTGGCCGGCCTGAGCCTTGGCCAGAAGTTCGATCTGATGGGCGCGCGGCGACCAGCCCTTTTCGCCGAACCATCGTATGAATGGTTCAGGCAGGGCTATGGCGGCATTTCGGTCGGCAAGGCGCGGCTGCTCTGTCACCCGCCAGAGGTAGCGCGACAGCGCGCGATCGCCAAGAAGATTCGGAACAAAAAGGGATCAGAAAGACTAGGGGCGCCGAAACCCGGTCGGGCCGCCATAGAGATAGCCGATGCGGGTGATGGCGTCTTTCAGCCCCTCGCGCGACACCAGCATGGTGTGGCCGTTGGCATGGATCATGTCATTCGCGTCGGTCATGACGGCGACATGGCCTTTCCAGAACACGAGGTCGCCACGCCGCAGGCCGGAAAAGTCGGGCCCTGGTTCGAATGGTTCGCCGATGGTTGCCGCCTGCATGTCGGAATCGCGCAGCACGTCCTTGCCGTTCATACGCATTGCCAGTTGCACGAGACCGGAACAGTCAATGCCGAAACCGGAGGCGCCACCCCACAGATAGGGCGTACCGATGAACATCTCGGCGACCGCGACATAGTCGGCGGAGACTTCGCCGACAGGCCGCAAATGGCCTGCAATGATCGCCTCGCCGGAGGGCAGAACGGCATATTGCGTGCCGCGCGTTTCAGCTGTAGCGGTTACTGTCACCGTCGATCCCATCGACAGCAGGCCGCTGCGCGGAAACCGGAGATCCGGCCCCGGGTAGAGGAAGGTGCGCTGGACCGTGACAATGTGGGTGGGCGGTTGTTCCCTGGTGGCCAGCATCGTGTCGGCGACATAGCCGACATAGCCGTCACGCTCGGCCTGGGCCCAGGCCCAGCCCTCGACATCCTCGAAGACGAGGACATCATCACCAAGCAGAAACTGGGTGTTGATTCCAGCATCCGGACGTGGCGCCTTGCGCACATCGGCCACCGGGGCCGTGACCCGTGCCGGACGTCCAGCGACAAAACGGTCGGCGGAAACGTCGCCACTCAATCTCGCATCGGCAAGGTCGGAGCGAAAGGCATGCAGACGGGCGTCACGAGTGGTCAAAGCGGCAATCCGGTCAAGTCAGTGGTTGGTTTCAGATAGGCAATTCATGGGCTTTGGCAATGATACCATCGCCGAAGCGCTCGACAAAGAGCGCCCCTTCGACCGTGCGCTTGACCAGTACATTGCGCTTGTCGAGTTCATCGCGATGGCGCGACACCAGCTTCAGCGACCCCATCGTGTCGAGCGCGCGGGTGATGACCGGTTTGGTGACGTTGAGCCGGGCTGCAAGCCCGCGCACCGTATGCGGCGGCGGGTCGAGGTAGATGGTGAACAGGATCGCCGTCTGGCGCATGGTGAGATCGGGCGCGTCGTCGCGCACCTGCGCCAGCATCACCTGCTGCCACAAACGCATCGCCTGGCTTGGACGCATGGAAATAGACATCCGGCCAGCATGACCGCAAATTGTTTCGGTTCCGTTTCAGTCCCAGGCTCTTCCTGGCCGAGATCGGAAATGGTCAGCCGTAGCGTTTCGAGATCACCTGTTCCAAGGCCCGGATGCCTTGCGCCTCGCCACCGGCGGGACCATGCGGCCGGTCCGACGGGTTCCAGGCGAAGATATCGAAATGCGCCCAGGCGGAGGTCTTTTCGACGAAACGCTTCAGGAACAGTGCCGCTGTGATGGAGCCGGCAAAACCGTCCGTGGTGACGTTGTTGATGTCGGCGATCTTCGACGACAGTTTGGCATCATAGGGCCGCCACAACGGCATGCGCCACAGCGGATCCTCCGCTGTCACCGACGCGGCAGCCAGTTCGGACGCCAGTGTGTCATCGTCGGTGTAGAACGGCGGCAGGTCTGGGCCAAGCGCGACGCGGGCCGCCCCGGTCAGCGTTGCCATGTCGATCAGCAATTGCGGTTGATCATCGTCGGCCAGCGTCAAGGCATCGGCCAGCACAAGGCGGCCTTCGGCATCGGTGTTGCCGATCTCGACCGATATGCCCATGCGGCTGGCCAGCACGTCGCCGGGGCGGAAGGCATTGCCGGCAATAGAGTTTTCGACCGCGGGGATCAGCACGCGCAGCCGCACTTTCAGCCCTGCGGCCATGATCATCGAAGCGAGGCCCAGGACATTGGCGGCGCCACCCATATCCTTCTTCATCAACAGCATGCCCGATGACGGCTTGATGTCGAGGCCGCCGGTGTCGAAACAGACACCCTTGCCGACCAGCGTCACCTTCGGTGCGCTCGGTGCCCCCCATGTCATGTCGATCAGCCGCGGTGCATCGACCGAAGCACGGCCGACAGCGTGGATCATCGGGAAATTCTGCTTGAGAAGGTCATCGCCCTTGATCACCGACACCTCGGCCTTGTGGGCCATCGCAAGGGTCCGCACCGCCTTTTCCAGATCTCCGGGGCCCATGTCGCTGGTTGGCGTGTTGACCAGATCGCGGGTCAGGAACACGCTGTCGGCCACCCGGCGAACACGAGCGGCGTCGACCCCTGACGGCAATGCGAAACGCAGCGTTTTGCCTGACTTCTTGCCATAGCGGGTGAAGACATAGCCGCCGAGCAGCAGCGCGGTCGCCGCGAGTTCCGGATTTGCCGGTGCGTTGGCGAAATGCCAGTCGCCTTCCGGCAGGGCTCGCGCCAGCGCGCCGACGGCAAGTGCGCTCTCGCCGTCGCCAGCGCCGAACAAGGCGCCGGCAAGCGCCCCGTTTTCGCCCGGTACGATCAGCGTCCTGCCGGCTTCGCCTGAAAAACCATTGGCCTTGGCCCAGGCTGCGGCGGATGGCGTCAGGCCTGCCGCGTCCAGGCCGTCCCTGGTGACCAGATAGATCGGCAACGCGCTCTTCAATTCTGTTTCGACGAGTTCGACAGGCATACGATGTTCTCCAGCCGACGATCCTTGAGTCGGTGTTTCTTAACCCTCCGTTAGGGTTAACAGAATATTTCTGCGGGAGGGAAGATGGTCACGCAATGACCACGCGCATGAATGGAGGCTTTGGTGCCGATGCCGACCGACCGCAGGATAGACGCCAAGGGAAAACGGCTGCTGACAACGGCGTTCGTGCTGGCGCTCGCGGCGGGTGTCGCCGGCTGCGGAACCAGCAAATTCACCACCGGCTCGATCGGGCGTACCAGCGGCAAGCCGCTTGAGACCATGTCGGCGGGAGAGCTGCACAATGCGACGGCCGCACTCGGCCAGTCCTATGCCAGGAACCCGAACGACAAGCGCATCGCCACGAATTTCGCGGCGGCATTGCAGATGGATGGCGACGCCGACCAGTCGCTGGCGGTGATGCGCAAACTGGCGATCGCTTTGCCGAAAGACCGCGACGTGCTCGCCGCCTATGGCAAGGCGCTGGCCGCCAACGGCCAATTCGAAGCCGCGCTCGATGCCGTGCGCCGCGCGCAGACACCGGAATATCCGGATTGGAAGCTGGTGTCGGCGGAAGCCGCCATTCTCGACCAGCTCGGCCAGAAGGATGAAGCCCGCCAGGACTATCGCAAGGCGCTTGAACTCAAGCCGAACGAGCCCTCGGTGCTTTCCAATCTCGGCATGTCCTATGTGCTGGAAGGCGACCTGCGCACGGCCGAAACCTATATGCGCTCGGCCGCGCAACAGCCGAATGCCGACAGCCGCGTGCGCCAGAACCTGGCACTTGTTGTCGGCCTGCAGGGCCGTTTCGACGAGGCCGAGAAGATCGCTTCGCAGGAACTCTCGCCCGAACAGGCGCAGGCCAATGTTACCTATCTGCGCCAGATGCTTGCCCAGCAGAATGCCTGGAGCCAGCTCAAGGATCAGGACAAGACAAAGCCGGCGACCAATTGACGCCGTGCCGTCCGCGGTGACGGATCGATCCGTCACCGCTTGATATAGTTGCAAGAATGAGAAAGGCCGCGCTACGATCAGCGCGGCCTTTCTTGCATGGGTATCTTGGTGCGCTGCTACCGGCCTACTTGCTGGCAGCCGACGGGTGATCGCCGAATATACCACCGCGCTGGCTGACCTGGATACCGGCAGGCCCGAGAATGATCGCGAAAAGCACCGGCAGGAAGAACAGGATCATCGGCACGGTGAGTTTCGGCGGCAAGGCTGCCGCCTTCTTCTCGGCGGCGTTCATGCGCATGTCACGGCTTTCGCTGGCCAGCACGCGCAGGGCATGCGCCACCGGCGTGCCGTAACGTTCAGCCTGGACGAGCGCTTGCGACACTGACCGGACCGATTCCAGGCCAGTACGGCTGGCAAGGTTCTCGTAGGCCTGCTTGCGCTCCTGCAGATAGGAAAGCTCCGCATTGGTCAGGATAAACTCTTCCGCCAGCGCCACCGATTGCGCACCGATCTCATCCGCGACCTTGCGAAGGGCCGCCTCCACCGACATGCCGGATTCGACGCAGATCAGCATCAGGTCGAGTGCATCGGGCCACGCTGCCTGGATGGACTGCTTTCGCTTGGTGGCGCGGTTGTTGACATAGAGAACCGGCATATAGAAACCGCCGTAGGCAACGAGGATGCAGACGAACAACTTTACGACAAGCGGCTTTTCGGCCAACCCGCCGAGCACGAACAGATAGACAATTGCCAGTGCGAAACCAACGAAGGGCAGAACCAGGCGGAAAAAGAGAAACCGTGTCAGCGGATTCTGCCCGCGAAAGCCGGCCACCTTGAGCTTCTGCAATGTACCCTCATCAGCGAGCGCACGCTTCAGATCCAGTCGATCGACAATGCTGCGCATGCCGACAGACTGTTCTTCGCGCAGGCCTTTGCGGCGGCGATCGGCGTCCGCGGCCAGCCGCGCGCGTTGCTTCGCGCGCAACTCGTCGCGTTCCAACGCGACGGATTTCATGCGTGTCTTGAGCTGGTTTCCGCCGAACGCGGGCAACAACGTAAAGACAGTCGCAAACACCGCCACCGCGACCAGCAGCGCGATCAGGAAGGCCGGATCCGTAAGGGATTTGATGACTTGGTTGGTCATGCGAGGATCCTAGACATCGAAGTTCATCATTTTGCGCATGACCAGGATGCCGATAGACATCCAGACGGCGGCGCAGCCAAGGATGAGGTTCCCGACGCTGGTGTTGAACAGCGGCAACAGGTAGCCCGGGCTTGAAAGGTAAACGAGGAAAGAAACAATGAAAGGCAGCGCGCCGATAATGGCGGCGGATGCCTTGGCCTCCATCGACAAGGCCTGGACCTTGGCTTTCATTTTCTTGCGGTCGCGAAGCACGCGCGAAAGATTGCCTAGTGCCTCGGAAAGATTGCCGCCGGCCTGGGATTGAATCTGGATGACGATGCCGAAGAAGCTGGCCTCCGTGCAAGGCATGGTTTCGGACATGCGCAAAGCCGCGTCGGGTATCGACAGACCCATTTGTTGTGAATCGACGATACGGCGGAATTCAGCCTTGACGGGCTCCGGAGATTCATTGGCGATCAGACGCACCGCATCGTTCAGTGGCAGGCCGGATTTGACCGCCCGCACGATGATATCGAGCGCGTTTGGAAATTCGTTGAGAAATGCCTTGACCCGACGGGTGCGGCGGAATGAGACGAACCAACGCGGCAGCCCGAGGCCCGCTGCCAGAAGCACACCTGGCAAGACAATCAGCGGTGCGCCGGCGAAATAGGCGATGATTGTGAGTACAACACCGCAAACGGCGGAATAGACATAGAAGGTTTCCGGGGAAGCCTTCATGCCAGCCTGCTTGAGCTGATGCTTCAGCGGGGGCTTTTTGATAAGACTGTCCTTGGACTTCTGCTTTGATTCGAGATCGTTCAACGAATCCTGAACCGACTTGCGTCGCTTGGCGGCTTCCGCAACGCGGTCCCGCGAGGCCTTGACGACGGTACGATCGGTTTCGGCCGACTTGATCGTCTCGAGCCGCTTCCCGACCTGCTTCTCGTTGCTGATTTGTTTGACCAGGAATGCATAGGCGACCGCGCCGGCACTGAAGCCGGCGAGTACGACAAACGCCAATACCGTTCCGTCAATTCCAAACATTGACCAGGACCCCAGATGCGTCAGTCAGCGCGTTTCTCCATCGACTCAAGCGCCGTGGCGAGGCGCTGTTCCTCACCATAGTAGCGAGCCCGCTCCCAGAAATGCGGGCGGCCAATGCCGGTCGACACATGCTCGCCCAACAGCCTGCCATTCGCGTCCTCACCCTTGATGTTGTAGAGAACGATGTCCTGAGTGATGATGACGTCGCCTTCCATGCCAATCACTTCAGTGATGTGCGTAATGCGACGCGATCCGTCTCGAAGACGGGCAGCCTGGATGATCACGTCGATGGAACCAACGACGATTTCGCGCACGGTTTTCTGCGGCAGCGAAAAGCCGCCCATCGCGATCATGGACTCGATACGGTTCAGGCATTCGCGCGGACTGTTCGAGTGGATCGTTCCCATTGAGCCGTCATGGCCGGTGTTCATTGCTTGCAGAAGGTCGAACACTTCAGGTCCGCGCACTTCGCCCACGATGATGCGCTCCGGCCGCATGCGCAGGCAGTTCTTGACCAGGTCCCTCATCGTCACCTCGCCCTCGCCCTCGAGGTTGGGCGGCCGGGTTTCGAGGCGCACGACGTGCGGCTGCTGCAGTTGCAGCTCGGCCGAATCCTCGCAGGTGATGACGCGTTCCTCGCGATCGATGTAGTTTGTCAGGCAGTTCAGCAATGTCGTCTTGCCGGAGCCGGTGCCGCCCGAGATGACAATGTTGCAGCGGACACGGCCGATGATCTTGAGAACCTCGGCTCCTTCTGGAGAGATGGCTCCAAACTTGACCAGTTGATCAAGTGTCAGCTTGTCTTTCTTGAATTTGCGGATGGTGAGCGCGGTGCCGTCGATGGAAAGCGGCGGCGCGATGACGTTGACGCGCGAGCCGTCTGGAAGACGAGCGTCGCAGATCGGGCTCGACTCGTCGACACGTCGGCCGACCTGGCTGACGATGCGCTGGCAGATGTTGAGAAGCTGTTGATTGTCGCGGAAACGGATGCCGGTCTGTTCGACCTTGCCGTTGACTTCGATATAGACGTTCTTGGAGCCATTGACCATGATGTCGGCGATATCGTCGCGCGCCAGCAAAGGCTCCAGCGGCCCATAGCCGAGCACGTCATTGCAAATATCCTCAAGCAGTTCTTCCTGCTCTGAGATCGACATCGCGAAATTCTTGATCGCGATGATATCGTTGACGATATCGCGGATTTCCTCGCGCGCGCTTTCCGGATCGAGCTTGGCAAGCTGCGACAGGTCGATCGTATCGATCAGCGCCGAAAAAACCTGGCTCTTGGTGTCGTAGTAGGTCTCGCTCTTTTCGCGCTGACTTCGCTTCGGTTCCGGCGCGATCGGCGGTGCTTCGACGGCACGGCGGGCAGGTGCCGCCGCCGCTGGCTGAGATGCCGCGGGCGACCGCGCAAGAACCGCGGTTTCAACATGAACCGGCGCAGCAGGCGCGACAGGCGCGGGTGCTGGCTGTCGGAACTCCGGTGTAAACCGGCTTCCATCGTCGCTGCCTCTTTTACCAAACATGACCGACTACCGATCCCACCACTGAAGCATCACTTCTTGTTGCGCGAGAGCTTGCCCAGCAGATTGCCGAGGCCTGCTTTCTTCTTCGCCTTGATCTCACTGCGTCCGGTCAGGACATGCGCGATTTCGTTGATCATGCCGACAGCCGGGTTCTTGGCATCCATCTCGCCGAGCATGCGTCCGTTGTTGGCGGCATTTCCGAACAGCACCGGATCAAAGCTGATGACCGACATGGGCGTCAGACCGAGCGGTTCGGCGAAATCGGACGGCAGAATCTCTGGCCGCTTGGGCACACCAACCTGGTTGATGATCAGCTTCGGTGGCGGATCGTTGGGACGAAGCCGTTTGAACATGTCGATCAAGTTCTTGGTGTTGCGCAAATTGGCCAGTTCGGGTGTCGCCGTGATCACGACCTCGTCGGCCTTGACCAAGGTGTTCTTGGTCCATCCGGTCCAGACATGCGGAACGTCAAGCACCAGAAGCGGTACACTGCGCTGGGCGGTGTCAATGAGCTGCGTGAAGGCCTCGGGGTCGAAATCATAAACCCTCTCAAGCGTCGAGGGCGCGGCAAGCAATGACAGGTGTTCGGCACACTGGGTCAACAGCCGGTCGAGATAAACTTCATCGACGCGCTCCGGTGAAAACACCGCCTCGGCGATGCCCTGTGCCGGGTCCTGATCGAAATTGATGTTGGCCGTTCCAAAGGCAAGATCGAGATCGGCGACGATGACTTCGGATTTGAACAGGGATGACATGGCCCAGGCCACATTGTGCGCCATGGTCGAGGAGCCGACGCCGCCCTTTGCGCCGACGAATGCAATCGTACGGCCGAGCGGCTCAGCTTCCGGATCGACGAAAATCGACGACACGACGCTGACGATGTCGGCCATCGACACCGGCGCTATGACATATTCGGAGATGCCGGAGCGGATAAGCTCGCGGTAGAGACCGACATCGTTGTAATGACCGATCACCACGACCTTCGAGGTCGGATCACAATATTCCGAAAGCTGGGCGAGCTGCTCCAGCAATTGCTTGGGCTCGCTACGCGATTCCAGCAGAATAAGGTTCGGCGTCGGCGCCGACTGGTAGAATTCGATTGCCGTGGCGACGCCGCCCATATGGACCTTGAGGTGAGCCTTGGCCATGCGGCGATCCTCGCCCGCCCTTTCGACCGGGCTTGCAACGCTCTCGGTCTCGCAGAACGCCTGGATCGAGATACGCGGGATCGGCCGCAATGCCTGCATCGCGGCGATGTCCTGCTGCGAGGTATCGCCGCCATCCACCGGGGCGTCGTAGGCAAGGTTGCTCATGATCATGCTCTTTCCCGTGGTCTGTTCTGTTCGAGACCGGCGCGGCTCAGTAAGTCACTTGCGAGTTGCCGAGGAACTCGTCCGAAATGCCTCTGGCGCGGTAGACGTCGATCACTTTGCCGCGGTTTTCCGCATCGATGTCCGCCGGCTTGCGTGGCCCGAGCAGATCAGCAGGGTTCGCCATCTGGGCGGCAAGGTTGTTCTGGTAGGAGCAGCCATAGTCGGCATAGTGCTTGTTCTCCGACGTCTCCAGCATGTCTTCGGGCCAACGTCCGCATTTGTCGGTCTGAGCCTTCACCGTGACGTAGGAAAGCCGAACCGGCGAGGATATCTCGTTCGAGGCGGCCTGGTAGGAGGCGACGACGATCCGGTCGCGCTTGATGCCACTGGTCACCGCGAGCCGCGCGAAATCACGGCCTGCCGCCGTCGCGGCGATCTCGTTGGCGGATCCGCTCGGGATCTGAATCGTCAGCGTCGGCGCGGCGCTCTTGTCGTAGCCATCCAGGAACCCGAGAAGGGTATCACGCTGAGAGCCGGTCATGCCGCGATCCCCAGCGCCGACCGGAAGGTCGATCTTCTGGTTCTTCTCGGAAATCACGATCGGGTGGGTGGTGCGATAATCGTCGGGGATGGCGCCGACCGTGATGCTGTCCCGCTTGGCACAGCCGCTCAGCAAGGCAGCCAAGGCCGCGGCCGCCAGGATCGGAACCGCACCCCGGCGAATCCGCGAACGATCGGACGGGGCCGTTTCCACGAGTGCCCTTGCCTTCAATGCTGACTGAGACATGTCCGCTTCCCCGCTTACTTGTAGATGAAGCCGACAACGCCGTGGTAGCGGCCGTTGGGCTTGTCGGTCTGCATGGTGCCGTAAACGCGATTGACGCGGCCAAGGAACATGCCAGCCCCATCGCTAGGGGCATTGAAATTGTCGTCTGGCTTGGCCAGGTCGTTGCGCGCCACCGGCTTCACCAGATAGGGCGTGATGATGATGACGAGCTCGGTTTCGTTGCGCACGAAGTCCCTGCTTCGGAACAGCGCGCCGAGCACCGGAATTTTTGTCAGCCCGGGCAATCCGTTGATGGCCTGCCTGACATCGTCGCGGACAAGGCCGGCGATCATCATGGAACCGCCAGAGGGCAGTTCGACAGTCGTGTCGGCCAAGCGCTTGCGGAGCGACAAGGCATTCATGCCGGGGCTTGTCCCGCCATTGGAGAGCGATACAGACCCTTCCGTTGTCGGTTCGGATACCGAGGTCCTGACTTTCAGACTGATGCGACCGGGAGACAGAACAACCGGCTGGAATTCCAAGCCGATACCGTATTCGATCTTATCGAGTGAATAGGTCTTCAGGCCGGTCTGGTTGTCGGTTGACACATTCGATGTCACGCCACTTACGATGTTATACTCACCACCGACCTTGAACGTCGCCTTCTCGCCGGAAACCGCGGTCAGGGTCGGCTCCGCCAAGGTTTTCATCACCCCGGACTGCTCCATGGCGTTGATGTAGGCCTTCAAGGACGAGCTGCCGATATTGAAGCCCGTGTTCGACAACTGCTTGCCGAGACCAGTGAAATTGTCGCTGAGAGCGCCATAGCTGATGCCGTTGCTGCCGCCACTGCCGACCATGTTGACGCCAAGCTGCTTCATGACGGAACGGCTGACTTCCGCGACCGTCACCTTCAGCGTGACCTGATCGTCACCGATGATCTGCAGCAGGTTCACGATCTTGCTGGTGCGGCGTTGGGCGTCCGGGTTGTTGATGTCGACGCCGCCCTGGGCCGAGCCGCCTGCCGCTGTCTGCGAATATTGTCCGGTCGTCGCTTCACCGCCCGAGACGAAGATGGTCGCGAGATCAACCGCCCGCTTGGCGTCGAGAGGGGTATCGACGGTTCCGGTGAGCACGACGTTGTCATTCAGCAATTCGACCTTGATGGCCGATGACGGAATGAAGCGCCTGATATAGTTTTCCAGACCGGCGACGTCGCGCTCGACGGCCAGATCCAGACTGACGATCTGTTCGCCATTGGGGCCAAAGACGAAGATATTGGTCTCGCCGACCGTCTTGCCGAACAGATAGATACGCCTGGCGGTGCGGGTCACCGCATCCGCGACCGCCGGGTTGGCAACCAGAATGTCGTAGGCATCGCTCGGCAGGTCGATGACCACCGATTTGTTGAGACCGAGCTTGACGCGCTGGGTGGCTGTCGAAGCCGTCACCTGCGCGTTCTTTGCCTCGACCACGCCCTGCACATTCGTTCCGATGAGCAGCAAGCCGAATGCCGCGGCTATGATTGCCGGCAGTTTACCATTTAGCCTCATTTCCTTGCCCCTACTTCGGAAACTTCGCCCGACTTGATCAGCCGTACCGTGCCCCTGCGGCCATTGCCCGAGACGAGATAATCAGCCTCACCCAAATTCTTTTCCTGAGTATCCGTGATCGATCGCAATGCCAGGGTCAGGCGGTCCGCCATCTGCTGAGCAACCGTGATGATCTCTGCTTGCTGTGGCGTCAGTTCCAGCGTGGCGGTCTGGCCAACCCTGGTCTTCTTGCCTTCCTCGTCTTCCTGGATGGTCTGATCGATTGCCAGGACGCGAATGTTCTTGAGAATGGTTTCGGTGCTGAAACCGGTGTTGCCGCTGCCGGCGTCAGCCCGGCGCGTCATGATGACGTCGACGAAATCGTTTGGAAGGATGAAGCCGCCCGCCGATGTGTCAGCCGATATGGTGGTGGCGACGGCCCGCATGCCAGTTGGCAGGATCGATGACATGAAGCTCTGGCCCTCGCCGATCAGCTTGGAGCGGCGCAGCGGCTCACCAGAATACATCGCCACGCGGGCGATGGAGCCTTTCAGCTTGTCCAGCGCTTCGGGCTCGGCGGCCTGTGTAATGAAATTCGCATTGATGCCGGCGGCGGGCCAGGATTGCCAGCTGATGTTGTTCTCGAGCGGGTTGCCCATGGCAACGTCGCCTGAAAGCACGAGCACCTGCTGCAGCGCGACCGCGGGCGCCTTGGGTCCGGAATCGACGATGATCTGGGCAGGCGGTGCCGCCACCATGTTTTTCGCGACATAGCCCGCGCCACCCGCCGCGGCCACCGCCACGCTCAGAATAATCAATCGGGATGCTGGCATCTGTCCGAACCTCGCCCTTGGCAAACCACCTAGCCAAGGCGGACTTTGCAGCGGCAATCGTCAAAACAAGGTTAATGCAATGCTTACGATCGTGATTAATTTAAGGTTTACATAAATTAGCTTGAATCGTTCTGGCCAGCGCGAAAGGAAGCCTGACCGGCACGAGACCGGACCAGACAAAACAGAGGCAAGAGAGATGTTTTCGGGTATCGTGCTTACCCAATCGGGAGCGAGCGCCTGGGCCTAGCCCGCCAGCGTTTTCAGCGCCCACACCATCAGCGGTGAATCCGGATAGGTAAGCAACCCGCCAATGCCAAGCGCGATACCATAGGGAACGCCGGTCGCATCATCGGCGAAATGGCGCAGAAATGGATTGTTGCCGGCAAAGTCCGAAAGCGGTGATTTCCGGTAGGCAAGAATGGCGAGCGTGAGCAGACCGCCGATGAACGCGGAGACGACGAGATATTCGACGAGATGCACGCCGAAACCCATCCATACGGCCGTGGCGGCCAGCAGCTTGGCGTCGCCACCGCCCATGCCGCCCATCGCGAACAATCCGAATGTCACAGCGAGGACCAAGCCGCCAGCGGCGAAATGCCAGCCATAGGCTGCCCATTCCATCCCAGTCAGCGGCGCGACAAGGGCAAAGACAACGACAAGCAGGACGGGTACGCGATTGGCGATCGTCATCGACAGCATGTCCGAGATCGCGGCAAAGAGCATGCAGAACGGAAACACAACAAAAATCAGGGCTTCAAGCATCGTGCCGTGCCTTTGGTCCAATTCCACCTAGCGCAAACTAGGCATATTTGATTAACGATCGATGAGGCCGGGAACAAATGGCGCCCGATACGAAAAGCTCGGAACAAACAAACAAGGGCCGCCGAGGCGGCGGCCCTTGTTTTGGATATAAGCTGATCGCTCAGCGAAATCGAGATTGACGCCGTTACTTGGCGTTGTTCAGCGTACCGCCGATGGCCGTGAACTTCGCGTTCAGCGCATTACCAAGCGTGCTTGCGCCGGTGATGATGGCGAGCGCGATGAGAGCGGCGATCAGACCGTATTCGATGGCGGTCGCGCCGGATTCGTCCTTAACGAAACGTGCAAAAAGGTTAGACATTCGAGAGCTCCTACTCCACGTGTTACAGCACTTCCGTCAACTTCTCTTGGTGGTTGATCGGATACTGCCAATCTAGGGAGAAGCTCTTTCGATCGGCTTAATAAACAGCCTTACCGATTCCTTTCCCGGTTCGAACATATTGCGTGGTTAACCCCATGCTAAATGCTGACTTGTCGTCCGCCTGGCGCGCCAACGGCAAGGAACGGCCCGATTCCGGAGCTCGTGATGCTGGCGAAGATCGTTCCGGACGGCAACGATACCGGCTCCGGTGCAATCGGCTGATGGTTTCCGCTTAACCGTTGGTTCACCAATCTCGTTCATGTTCCGTGAACAATATGCTTCCAGGGAGCACCGCGATGGCCGGGCCAAGATCGTCTATTCTGATTGCCGTGCTTCTTTCCGCCACGGCCCTCGTCGTGCCCGCCAAGGCTGGCACCGGCATCGAAGTCACCATGAACCAGGCGAAAATCGTCAAGCTGTCGCGCGCCGCCGACACGATCGTCGTCGGTAACCCCGCCATCGCCGACGCCGCCGTCCAGGACGCTTCGACGATCGTGCTGACTGGCAAAGGGTTCGGCGTCACGAATCTCGTTGTCCTGGATCCGGAAGGCAGCCCGATCATAGACGAGCAGATCACCGTGGTACGGCAGGATGCCTCGTCGGTGCGCATCTACCGGCGTGCCGAAATACAAACCATGTCCTGCACGCCCTATTGCGAAAGCTCCTACAAAAGCGACGCGGAGAAATCCTCCGAAACCGAGATGAGCGTCAGCCACTAGGGATTCAAGGCTATTGTTCCTATACGAGAACGCGCTCCAGGTTAGCAGCTGGTTAATTCGCGCGCGCTGACTTTAACGATCATCCACACCGGACTTCAATCGGTTTGCGCTAATACTCCTGTCGAGACCGCAGCAGGATCGGCATATGAACAGGAAATTCGGCTCCCACGACGACCAGGCAGCAGGACCGGCAGGATTCTTCGCCCGCTTCCTTCGCGACAAGAAAGGCAGCACCGCGCTGGAATTCGCCTTGCTCGCATTGCCGTTCGCGCTTCTCGTCTTCGCCATTCTGGAAAGCTGCATATCCTTTGCCGGCCAGGAAGTGATGGCCAACGTCACCGACGACATCGCGCGGCAGTTGCGTACCGGCCAGATAAGGCAAGCCGATGCTACCCCTGACAAACTGGGGCCGCTCATCTGCGGCAAGCTGATTATCGTCCCGACGGACTGCACAACTTCGCTCGTCGTGGATCTTCACGAATATCAGACGTTCGCCGATGCCGCCACGGCCAGCTTCACGATCACGAACAAAGCGCTCGTCATCTCGCAAGGCACCAATGCTCAGGATTTTTCAGGCAAGCCCGAGGCAAGGAACATGCTGAGGGTTTTTTACAAATGGCCGGTCATGACCGACTTCATGGCAGCATCGATGGCCAATCTGGCCGGCGGCAAGACGCTGCATTTCGCCTCGGTGACCTGGCAGGCCGAGCCTTACAACAATTGAACTCGCAGCCATCGAAAAAGCAAAAAAGAAAAGGGACAAAGGCATGGTTCGTGCGGGGGCACATCTGACGGGCATCTGGAGGAAGGCGGCCCGGTTCTGGGCTGATCGCCGCGGCGTCGCGGCAATCGAGTTCGCCTTCATCGCTCCTATCCTGCTCATCATGTATTTTGTTACCATGGAGGCCTCGCAGGCCATCGAGACGAGCAAAAAGGTCAGCCGTGTCGGCAGCATGGTGGCCGATCTCGTCACGCAGCAGACAAGTGTCGTCAAGGCGGACCTCGACGCGATCATGAAGATCGGCACGACCACTCTTTTGCCCTACAACCGTTCGGCCCCCAACATTACCATCACGGCAATACAGGTGACGACCGATCCAACGCCGAAAGTGCTGGTGGTCTGGTCACGCAAGGTGCTCAACGGCGCCTATAGCGCCGGCGCTGCCGTCAACTCGGTCACAACGGTTCCTGCAACGCTCCAGGTCGCCGGCACCTTCCTCATCCGCGTCGAAAGCGGCCTTGGCTACAAGCCGATCCTCACATGGTCGCCGGGCGACCAACAGAAAATCGGATTGACCTCGGCCTTCAACAACATAACGATGGGCGAGACATATTATCTGCGCCCTCGCAGAGGCCTGACGATCACCTGCGGAGACTGCTGAATCGAGCCGCTATTCTATCGCGGATCGCCGCCTGACACGAAGTGGACAATGGCCGAGGCCATTTCATAATCCTTCGGGGCAGCGGCCACGAAGCCACCGGAATGCTTCGATTCCAGCAATTCGTAGACATCAGGCGATATCGACTTGAGGTTGGTGAGGAACACGGTGAGCCGGCGCTTGGCTTCCGGGTCAAGATCGCTGCGGACCGCGTGAGGACCATACCTCAGCAAGCCCGACGCCCACACGGTCCGAAGCGTGGTTCCGGGAACCCCTGCGGCCTCGAGCCTTGCCTGCGTGCCGCCCGACATTTCCGGCTGACCACCGGTGGTGGCTGTCGCCCAGCCGAACACAGCGTCCGTATTGCCATCGATCAGCATTGTTTCGGCGGCCGCGGCCGAATCGGCGTGGACGAGAAAGGGCGCATCCTCGGCGATCTTGAAGCCTTCGGCGGTCAGGCCCGCGAGCGGCAAGAGAGAACCGCCGACATCGTCCGGCGGCGCCATGGCGATGCGGTGGGTCTCCATCGCCGCCAGATCAGGCAGTTTCCCATCCCGCGTCAGCAGAATGGAGCGGATGCCAACCGCACCGTCGGAATCGACCGGGGCCACGAGAGGCTCGACGCACCCGCAGCGTTGCAGCGCCGTTGCATAGGCGGTGGCTGAATAGATCGCATATTGGATCCGCGCGTTGGCCTGTGCCTCGATCAAGGCCGCGTAGTCGCGGGCAACCACAAACTCGACCTTCATGCCGAGCGCCTTGGTGTAGGCATCGGTCAACAGTGCGAGCCCGGGGACGCTGCCGCCAGCACCGGGTTCAGCGACAATGCCGACGCGAAACGTACCGATGTCCTCGCGCCAGTCAGCCCACGCCGGGCAAACCGCTCCGAGTAGAGCCAGAGCCGTCGCCGATGCCTTCAAGGCAAGCCGCATGCGAAATTGGCCCCCTGCTGCCATTGCCACTCACTCATCCCGCTTTGCGTCACCTCACGACTATCGCGCCAAGCAGTTGCCGTTTGGTTTCCGAATTGCCAATGCCTCGATGGAACCCTATGTCTGAGCTTCCAAACTGGCAACAATGACCCGATGGCACGTGCTTTCCTCTTCGTTCTGGATTCCTTCGGGATAGGCGGCGCCGCCGATGCCGAACGCTATGGCGATGCCGGCGCCAATACATTTGGACACATCGCCGAGGCTTGCGCGGAAGGCCGGGCGGACCGCGAAGGCCTGCGCGGTGGACCGCTTTTCATCCCCAACATGGCCGGGCTTGGCCTTGGCGAGGCCGCGAGGACCGCGACCGGCCTGGAGTTCAGCGTCATTGGGGCTGTGCCGATCGCCTCGGCTTTCCATGGCGCGGCGCAAGAGGTTTCAAGCGGCAAGGACACGCCATCCGGCCATTGGGAGATCGCTGCCCTGCCAGTGCGGTTCGACTGGGGTTATTTTCCGGATACGGTTCCCGCATTCCCGGCCGAGCTGACCGAAGCCATCATCCGCGAGGGCAAGGTGCCCGGCATTCTTGGCAACTGCCATGCGCCGGGCACCGAGATCATCGAGCGGTTCGGCGAGGAGCATATCCGCACCGGCAAGCCGATCTGCTACACCTCGGTGGACTCAGTCCTGCAGATCGCGGCTCACGAGGTTCATTTCGGCCTAGAGCGGCTCTACGAATTCTGCAAGGTCGTGCGCGGGCTGGTTGACCCCTTGAAGATCGGCCGGGTGATCGCAAGGCCGTTCATCGGCGAGACATCAGCCACTTTCGAGCGGACGTTCAACCGTCACGACTATGCGGTGCCGCCGCCAGAGCCAACGCTGCTCGACCGGCTCACGGCTCGCGGCAGCCGGGTCATTGCCATTGGCAAGACTGGTGACATCTTCGCCCATCGCGGAATCTCGGAAGTGCGCAAGGCACCCGGCAACATGGCGATGTTCGACAAGGCGCTTGGCGCGATGCAGGACGCTGGTGATGGCGATTTCGTCTTCGCCAATTTCGTCGACTTCGATACCGAGTTCGGCCATCGCCGTGACGTGGCCGGCTATGCCGCCGCGCTCGAAGCCTTCGACCGGCGCCTGCCAGAGGCGCTCGCGGTGCTGAAGCATGGCGATCTTCTCATTCTGACGGCGGATCATGGCAACGATCCGACATGGCGAGGCACCGACCATACGCGTGAACGCATTCCGGTGATCGGCACCGGACCGGGCTTCACAGGCGGTGATATCGGGCTCAGAACGACATTCGCCGACATTGGTGAGACCGTCGCCGAGCACCTCGGGCTGGCGCGCGGGCACCACGGAACCTCTTTCTATGGAATGATTGGCGGTCATGCCTGAATTGCCCGAGGTCGAAACGGTCCGGCGCGGACTGCAGCCGGTCCTGGAAGGCGCCACCATCACGCGCGTCGAGGCGCGCCGGCCGGACCTGCGCTTCCCGTTTCCTGAACGGTTCACGCAGCGGCTGACCGGCAAGACGATCATCGCTCTCGGCCGGCGGGCCAAGTATCTGACGATGGAGATGGACGGCGGCCCAGTGCTCATCTGCCATCTCGGCATGTCCGGTTCCTTCCGCATAGAAGCGGAGGAAAGCAACGAAATGCCTGGCGTGTTCCACCACGAACGCTCCAAGAGCGCCAATCACGACCATGTCGTCTTCCACGTCGCATCAAGCGCTGGTGCACGGTCGCGCGTGATCTTCAACGATCCACGCCGCTTCGGCTTCATGCTGTTCGCGGAAGCCGCGCCGGACGTACATCCCATGCTGGCCGGCCTCGGCGTCGAGCCGACAGGTAACACGTTGGACGGGGCCCTGCTTGCGTCGCTGCTGAAAGGCAGGAAATCGCCGCTGAAGGCCGCGCTTCTTGACCAGAGGTTGATCGCCGGGCTTGGCAACATCTATGTCGCGGAAGCGTTGTGGCGCGCCGGCCTTTCGCCGCTTCGCGAGGCAGGCACGATCGCCAAACCCGGAAAGAAAGCCCAGGCACAGAGCGAACACCTTGCCGAAGCTATTCGCTCGGTCATATCGGATGCCATTGCGGCGGGCGGCTCGTCGCTTCGGGACTATATGCAGACCGACGGGTCGCTGGGCTATTTCCAACATTCTTTCGCGGTCTATGACCGGGAGGGGGAGCCATGCTCCAAGCCCGGCTGCGGCGGCCACATCGAGCGCATCGTGCAGAGCGGCCGCTCGACCTTCTATTGCAGGACCTGTCAGCGATAAAATAGCGACCACTCTGGCGAGGAGACATTGCCATGACCTACGAAACGATCATCGTCGAAACGCGCGGCAAGGTTGGGCTGATCACGCTGAACAGGCCGAAAGCGCTCAACGCGTTGAACTCCCAGGTTCTCACCGAACTGGTCGCGGCCGTGAACAGCTTCGGCGCCAATCCCGACATCGGCGCCATGGTCATTACCGGTTCCGAGAAGGCCTTCGCCGCGGGCGCCGATATCAAGGAGATGCAGGCAATCTCCTATGTCGATGCCTACACCCAGGATTTCTTCGTCGGCTGGGAAGAGCTGACGCGCGCCAGGAAACCGATCATCGCGGCGGTTGCGGGCTATGCGCTGGGCGGCGGCTGCGAGCTGGCGATGATGTGCGACTTCATCATTGCCGCCGACACCGCGAAGTTTGGCCAGCCCGAAATCACCCTCGGCGTGATGCCGGGCATGGGCGGCTCACAGCGGCTGACCCGCTTCGTCGGCAAGTCCAAGGCAATGGACATGTGCCTGACCGGGCGGATGATGGATGCCGCAGAGGCGGAACGTTCGGGCCTGGTGTCGCGGGTCGTGCCCGCGGGTGAACTGGTCGACGAGGCGCTGAAGGCAGCTGCCAAGATCGCCGATTTTTCGCTTCCGTCGGTGATGATGACAAAAGAGGCCGTGAACCGCGCCTATGAAACGACGATGGCCGAAGGATTGCGGTTCGAACGCCGGTTGTTTCACTCGCTTTTCGCCCTGGATGACCAGAAGGAAGGGATGGCGGCCTTCGCTGAAAAGCGGAAGCCGAATTTCACCAACCGGTAAGGCCTTGCAAGTCGGCACCTGAAACCCGTGGTGTCAGCCAAAAAGAAGGCGGGCGACGTTGACGAGCCGAAAAAGCTGAACTATAAGCCGCACCAACCGAGGCGGCCCCGTGGCTGCCCGTTTGTTTTTTGCGCCCTGCGGCACCCCGCATGCGCCGACCAGATCAGAAGAGAGGCATCATGGCCAATACATCCTCGGCCAAAAAGGCAACGCGCAAGATCGCCCGCCGCGCAGCGATCAACAAGAACCGCCGCTCGCGCGTGCGGACTTATATCCGCCAGGTCGAAGAGGCGCTTGCCGCCGGCGACAAGGCTGCCGCGCAGGCAGCGTTCAAGATCGCCGAGCCGGAGTTGATGCGCGCCGCGACCAAGGGCGTGGTTCACAAGAACACAGCGTCCCGCAAGGTGTCGCGGCTGGCCCAGCGGGTCAAGGTCCTGTCGGCCTGATATCACCCATCTGAACTAACCTTGTTAGAAACCCGGCCGTTGCGCCGGGTTTTTTTCGTTTGCCGGCAAGCACTTAAAAAGAACGCGCCAAAACTGCGTTCAATACTGATTTCAAAGTTCGAAATGCTTTGCCGGCATATCCATGCCGGCTGATATCCGGCATCCCCGAAAACGGGCATTGAGCCAAACGCCAGCTATCACAAATTATCGTTATTGTTCAGATAGTTGCAGACGGTGATCCACAGCTTGTTCACATCACGGCGAGGTGACGGGGGACAACTGGCTGTCAAGCGAATTATTTGAGAAAATTTCGAACCGCGCCGGGTTTTTCATATTCGCCGGAAAAGGGTTTGAATCACAATGGCTTTGTTAAAATGTGCCGTTGCGGCACGCCACCCGAACCTACCTCCAGTAACCAGATTCCTTAAAAATGAGTTAGTGGTGGCCTTGCCCTATCCACAGCGATTTCGGTAATGTCGGTCTATCAGAAGGGACGGGCCTTGTGCCCTTAACCCAGCCCGAATCGGCCAGCGTAAATTGGCGGGGTTTGCAACGCGGATCAAGTCCGCGAACGGGTTTGGTTTGTCTTTTTTGATACGGTAGGGGACTGGCGTAATTACACATGGCAGGTAGACGGCGCGCCGGCGCTTTTTTCGCCGGACGGTGTTGTATTGCCCTGACATACCCAACGCGGACTGGCTTCCATGAGCCGGCACCGGTTCCCCTAGATAATGGGCGATGCTCACCTGCCGGCGGCGGCAGCGGACATCGTAGCGAAGAAGCAGTCGCCGGGACACGATGCAGGAGGCGCATCCCCGGCGGAAAACAGGTACAGAAAGACAAGGAAGCGATCATGCAGAGCGGCATCGAAAGGGAGCTTACGGGCGACCTCCCATTTCCTGGAACTTTGATCGGAGCAAACGGC